>JAEUQO010000072.1 GCA_016789605.1 Acidobacteriota bacterium | reverse complement strand
CGAACGCACGATTGACATGGTGGTTGATGTGGCGGGCTATTACAGCAACGAAGCCTCTGACAGCAACGGCCCCGGCTTGTTGCTGACGCCGCTGGCGCGTCCGCTGCGCATCATGGATACGCGCGCCAGTCAGGGCAATTGTGACAACGTCGCCGCGCCGATTACGGGCGGCTCGACGCTGGAGGCTCCGGCGTGGCTGACCTGCGAAAGCCTGACGATTCCCAGCACTGCACGCGCTGTGCTAGGCAACGTGACGGTGATCAACCTGACCGCTCAGGCAGGCTATCTGACGATGTTCCCCGATCAGGTCGCGCAACCGCTGGCGGCGAACATGGTCTACTTCCCCGGTCAGATACTTTCCAACGCCTTCGTCGTGGGACTCGGCAGCAGTTCCGGCCAATATGTGATCTTCGCCGAACGCACGCTCGAAGCCATCGTTGACGTTTCCGCCTACTTCGCGCCGTAGCAACGAGGAAAAAACAAAGGGCGTGCGCTGACGGAATATTTTCCGCCAGCGCACGCCCTTTGCGTCAGTTCTGAACTGCCTTCAAACGAAGATGGGATGATCTTCGTACGTATCAAACGATTCTTCTTCAACCGTGGAAAACGCGACCGCGCCAACCCAGGTCGCCCAATCATCTTCCGTCGCAGCATACTGCCCGATGATCCACATATCAGGATCATCGGGAGCCATTGCGATACCGCTGCTTGCGCTCCAGGCCGTTGCGTCAGCAACCAAACTGCGCTGAAGCAATTCGCTGGCGTGCAGTAGATTTTGCTCGTCAGCTTCGCTGCGCCCGGTGTACCGCAACGAAGGCCGTTCTGTTTCGCTGGCGCGATTAAACGCGAGCAAGAAATTTCCTTCGCCATCCACCATCGCTGCCGGACAGAAATAATGCCGCCCCGGCGCGCCAAAAATGCCTTGCTGGGTAACACAACCTGCACGCGGATTGATCTGCAACCAATGGATGGCTGACACATTTGCTCCCTGTCCCCAATAGGCTGCAACGGTGTGCGCCGTCCACAACAATCCGTGGCGAAAGATGACGTTGCTCAGCCGCGTGTCGCCCGTGTCGAGTTCTCTGCCGAGCGTGGATGATTTCGCATTTGGGGCAAGATGAAATGCCGTCGTCGGAATGAACCGCCGTGTCAGCATCGGAGTTTGCCGTGATTGCTGCGTGATCGTCCATTGCATCACGCCTTGTCCGTCGCGTGTCGCATTGAGCAAATATTGTGCGCCTGCCGCTCGCAGGTTGGTCGCGGGCTGCAAACCAAACGCAGGCGAACCGTCGGCATCGCGCAATTGCCAAAAATCCCAGCCTTGCAACAATCCACCGGTCAGCGCTTCTTTTTTGCCCAGAACACGTAACTTTGCGTACACGAACTGTCCCTGTCCGGTAAACATATTGGCCGTCAGATACAGCGAATTGGCGTCCACAGCCAATCCCAACCCATCAGCCCAATACGGAGTTCTGACGATGCCATCCAGGCGCGCATCCAAAGCCCACAACCACCAATCTCCTAACGGGTCTTCGGTTTGCGAAACGGCGAGCAAAAACCAGGCATCGCGTTCGTCGGTGCCAAGCGCAGACGCCGCCAGAACCCAGTTTTGGCTGAATTGATCAAACAGAATTTTGGGATTGAAAATGACGGCGTCGCTCGTCAGTCCGCCAAAAACATCGCTCAAACGACAATTCAGCAGCTCTGCCCCGCTTTTGTCGAACACCGCCAAAGAGGAGTTTCCGGCAACCAGAATGCGCGTGGCATTTGCGGCAATCTGGCTTTCCGGCGGTGTCCAGTTCGCGTCGTCCAGCCCAGCAAATTCCGTATGCAACTGTGCGGGCAGAAAGACTTCTGTCAATTCGTCGGTTTGCGGGTCTTGTTGGAGAGGATAAGTCGTACGTTTGACGTGAACCTCAGATTCCGCATCGGTTTTCAGCCAGGCGTAATCACTGTGTGTGTGCAAACGTCCGCGCGGCACCATTTGCGGTGTCGGCAACGGAGCGCTGAGCTTCGTTTTCAGATTTCCAAAATTGATTTTCGTGCCGCGCGCGGAGGGCAAAGTCCGCATGCCCTTTGCTTCGGGCGTGTTGATAATCTCTTGGTGTTCATAGAGCCTTCCCATTTGCTTTCTCTCCTGACTGACGGTGATTTGTGGGGAATCTGTTGCAGGGGGAGAAAAGCGCAACAATCGAGAGACAGTCTTCGGCAGCCTGAACGGTGACGTGCGGTTTACACATCGTTACCGTTTAAACCAAACCGAGCTTATGAATGTCGCATCAGCAAACGGATAAACAACTGCACCTCTACTAACTTGAGGGGGCACGAGACACGTAAAGACCGAGACACTACGACTAAAACCGGACCTACGTGAGAGGGGCAAACGAATACTCCGGCCAGCGAGCTTATTTACTGCTTGTTGTATTTCAGTGAACGTCTGTCGTTGATCTGTTGAAAGATTAACGTATGAGGTCACGCCCATAATAGGGATCAGCTTGAAGTTGTCAAGATGCGCATCCTGCCCCAGGCAGAATTTTCATGGGCTTTAGACACAGTCAACATTCAGGTTCTTTTGCCGTAACCCTTTGTCTTCAATCGTTGACAGCAAAATACACATCGTAACTTTGCGAAATGCAAAGCGAGTAATATTTGCCGGGCAGACGGCAGAATTTACGCTATAGACATTGAGAAGACCGTTGGTTTGTTGTCTTACACAAAGCGCAAATATCTCGTTGCAAGTCTGCTGATTACACGCCGTTCAGAGGGCGAGGAAGAAAAAAATGATGCTTGCTCTGGTCACAATCAAAAACTAAAGCAACGTCTGGCATCGAGGTTGCGTCTGAGGACGGCGTTCGAGGGCATTGAAATTTTAGAGAGGAACTAAGACGATGGAGAAGAAGACGGGGAAACTTAGCCAGGTAGCAGGAGCCGAAGAAATGATCACGGTGAACAATTCTGCCGAAGCCAATTCGCCAGCTGATAATCAGCCGATTCCTGTTGAGTCTCCGCGGATGGAAGCGAGAGTCAACTCAATCATTCACGAATGGTTGACCGATATGTGGCTGCTCACCACTGGTGAAGAATTAGGCGCAGAGCTCCTCAATAACAAGAAACACAATGGCCGTCCGTTAGCGATTGTTTGTGACGGTCAAATGCGATTGATGGAATCGCGCGTCTTTGCCCTTGATGCATTGCGCGCCGTCGGCATTGAGATGTCGTAATTGGGAACTTGCCGACACCATTTCGTCGAATCAACAAATGAGGGCTGAACACCAACCAAGTGTTCAGCCCTCATTCACTTTGTACGCATTTTCTACTTGTTGCGGCAACTACTTCTCTGCCAATGTCCGCATATAAGTCACAACTTGCCAAACTTGTTCATCTGAAAGTCGTCTGGCTGGCGGCATGATGATTTTTCCTTCCGTCTTCACGCCATTTTTGATCGCCAAAAACATTTTGCCATCTGGAGCAGCCACAACCTTGCTTGAGGTCAAGTCTGTCGGCTTCGCCCCCAATGAATCTCCTGCCGTCCCATCTCCTTTGCCGCTATCACCATGACAAAGCGCACAATTGCTGGCATATAACGGCTTTCCGGCGGCAGCAGCGGCAACCAAATCCGACAGCGGATTTTTGGTCGTTTCCGTCACTTCCACCGGCAAAACATCTTGTACAGGCGCAGACGTGCTTGGTGATTTGTCCGAACAAGCAATGGTTGCCAAACTGACTGCGCCAATCAGCAACACGCCCAAACACCTGCCCAACAAAATGCGATTCAGATAAAAAAACGTCATGTAAATCTCCTCAATACGAAATAGCGATCAGGTTATGCAAGAAAAGCAAGCTTGCGGTTTGTAGCGAACTTCGTCTGCTTTGTGAAGAGCGTTTTCGAACGCACGCAACAGGTCGTCAACAGCGCCTTTTCATCGTTCCGTCAATATGCCATCATGCGCCGCGCTTGAGGTGGGACGGTGTTTGCGTTGTGTTTCTTGCCCCGCCCGCTCAGTCTCACAAGAATCTTTGTCATTCCCCCACCACAGATTGCCCCCAAAAACCGGCAGCGACTGCCGTCTCAAATTCGTTATCGTAAGGTGAGCATCTATGCGTTGTCCGAAGTGTCAAACCGATTTTCCAGACTGGCATTTTTACTGTCCGAATTGCCGAACTCAGGCCCAGGAGTATGTGCCCGAAGCCAACCGATCACGCGGACGGAACATGCTGGAAAAAACGGGCAAGCTCATACTTGAGTTGGCAATCATCCTTTTTCTGATTGGCGCGGGGGTCGTCATCGGACGCAAGATCAATTGGAAAGACGTGGCAGCTAAATTTCGCGGAGCGGAAGAAACCTCAGCTCCAGCCAAATCAGAACGCGTAACGCGTCCTGGCGCGCCAGCAGCCCCTAAACGCCACGCAGAAAGCGAACCTGCCAAATCAGAATCGCCCGCTAAGACAGCGTCACCACAAACAGCTGAACCAGCCGCCCCCGGAAAACCACAGCCGACACCAACGGTCGAAAGTGTGCGCCAGCTTTCGCCAAAAATCGAAGAGTTGCAACCTGCGGCAGACTCTTCGTCAACGAACAAGCTTGGACAGGAATCAACCGCCTCCCGCCTTGCACAACCAGCGGGGCAATCAATCCCAACGGCAATGAAACCTACGCTGGGCGTTGAACAGGCAGAACAAAAACTGTCAGGTGAGCTGGGCGTAGTAAACATTAACAGCTACGTACCGGCGCGCATTTACGTGGATGGGCAATACTCAGGCACTACTCCGCGCACTGTGACCTTGACCGCAGGCAATCATCACATACGGTTAATGGCGGATGGTTATGAAGACTGGGGACGTCGTGTACGGCTGAAAAGCAATCAGCAAGTAGGCGTCATGGCTTCATTGAAAAAGAAAGCCGGGCAATAGTTGCTCGCGTAGTTAGTCATGCACTTCGTCTGATTTCCCATCCCATCTTTTCCCAACCAAGCTCTGACGTTTTCCATGCTCTCATTTCAAAATCAAATTGTATTGCTAACCGGAGCTTCGCGCGGAGTTGGCGCAGCGGCGGCGCGAATGTTTGCTGAAGCTGGCGCTGCAGGCGTTGCCATCAACTACCGCACGCAACACGTGGCTGCCCAAGAAACTGCTGCGCTGGTTGAACAGGCTGGCGCTAAAGCATTCCTGCTTCAGGCGGATGTCTCGCAAGCTGACGAAGCGCGCGCACTCGTCGAACAAACGATCGCGCACTTTGGCAAACTTGACGTGGTCGTTGCCAATGCCGGTATCTGGCCAACCAAAGAGCGAATGATTACGGAACTCGAAGACGCTCAGTGGCAAGAGACAATGCGCATCAACGTCAATGGCGTTTATTACGTCTGTCGCGCAGCCACGCAGCATTTTCTGGCGCGCGGCGGGGGCAACATTGTCATCGTCAGTTCGACTGCCGGACAACGCGGCGAAGCCTTTCACGCGGATTATGCAGCGTCGAAAGGCGCAGTAATCAGTTTCACAAAATCGTTGGCAGCAGAGTTAGGCCCACACGGTATCCGGGTCAACTGCGTAGCGCCGGGCTGGATCGATACGGAAATGGCAGCGTCAGCCCTGCGTGCCGGCCCAAGCGAACTGAAATCCATAACAGACCTGATCCCGCTCCGTCGTGTTGCCACGGCCGAAGATGTCGCAGGCCCAATTCTCTTTCTGGCGTCTTCTCTGGCACGCCACATCACAGGAGAAATCCTGAACATCAACGGCGGCTCAGTGCTATGTGGCTAACGCTAGAAATAAAAGAGCCGAAGCACAAATGGTCTTCGGCAAAAAGTGGAAGGAGGATGGATGAAAATTGAACGCCGAAAACTGTTGTTTTTACAGTACGGCGAGTCAAAACACAGGTTTCACCGATTCCTGTGCAATAACACATCATTCTCAATCACGGAAGAATTCCAACTTATAGCGTAAACTTCTACAATTTGATTTTGAGAAAAGGCGAGATTTAGGAATAGATGGAGTCAGAAAGCACGAAAGGGAATCAAAGCCCCCTCACAAGTCTTTGATTCCCCTGTCGTGTATTGGCGAATAGCCACTCATTGCGATGCGATTGCTAAGACCGACGCGTAAGTTTGGCTCTCTTTGAGATATGTCATCCTGACAATACCGAGCGTGACCCACCGTTTTGGTCTTCCTCACACTAGCTGCCACTAACACGCACCGCCCCAAGAAAAGTTCCCCAAAGAAATAGCTAAAGGCAAAAAATTCTTCAGCATCAAATAGTTCTGGCTCTTGCTAGAAAATTTCAATGGCGAGTTTTCTTCAACCGAGCCTGGCTTAGCACTTCGCTGGTATGTGTAGGAGTCGCCTTGTTGAGCACCGTATGGCTAAGCGTGATCAACAACTGATCATCACGCCCGCGAAAGCGGCCTTGTAGCGGCTGGTCACCTGTCTGTTCAACAACCCCTTCGCGCACCATATTCCAGAACTGCTTTTGCGTGATCCAATATTCCTTGCCGTTATTGCAAACAATCAATGCGGTCTTTTTTACTTTCATTGTGGGACACCACCAGAATAAGTCGTTGTTATCGGCACCAACCTCGAATTTGAGCGACGGGGGCAATGGGATATGGGAACAAGTTTCGAATGCACAGTGAAGGGGGAAAAATTACTGTACACACAAGCAAGGTTATTTTGTCACGCAGCGTCCAGCACAGCAAGCACGCATCACACACGAAAAAAAGCGATGGTGATGTTGCCAGCCTCTTCTGACGCCGACAAACACCACCATCAAAAAAGAGCAGATAGATTTACCGCCCTTCGCTCTCACGCAGTTTAATGTAAGGCTGAATCTCGTGCATCAGCGTATCGAACTCTTCCAACCGCAGCGATTGCGGGCCGTCTGACCATGCTTCTTCCGGTTTGGGGTGTACTTCTGCCATCAACCCATCCGCACCGACTGCCACAGAAGCCTTGGCCAATGGACGCACCAAGCTGCGTTTGCCTGTGCCGTGGCTCGGATCAACAACCACCGGCAAGTGTGTCAATTCAGCCAGCAACGGCACGGCCGCCAAATCCAGCGTATTGCGCGTCGCGGTTTCAAACGTGCGGATGCCACGTTCGCACAACATCACATTCGGATTTCCGTGGGTAACGATGTATTCCGCTGACAAGAGAAACTCTTTGATCGTGGCTGACAAACCGCGTTTGAGCATGATGGGTTTCCGCACATCACCAAGTTTCTTGAGCAGTGCGAAGTTCTGCATGTTGCGCGCACCGACCTGCAGAATGTCTGCATACTCAGCTACGACTTCGACATCTTCGGTGTCGAGCACTTCAGTGATGACCTTCAGGCCTGTGTTGGCGCGAGCTTCAGCCAACAACTTCAAGCCTTCTTCAGCCATACCCTGGAAGTCATAGGGCGAAGTGCGCGGTTTGTAAGCCCCACCGCGCAAAATTTGCGCGCCGGATTTGGCGACCGATTCCGCCGTGGTCAAAAGCTGGTCACGGCCTTCAACAGAACACGGTCCCGCCATCACCACAAAGCTGCCGTCGCCGATGGTGACGTCACCGATCTGGATCACAGATTTCTGTTTTTTGACTTCTTTGCTGACCAGCTTGAAGGGTTGCAGGATGGGAAATGCGTCTTCGACACCTTCGGCGGATTTCAGCGATTCGATGTGCGCTTTCTTGTCGCCCGGGCCAACAGCGGCAACCACGGTACGTTCGGTCCCGCGAATCACGTGCGGCGCGTATCCGTATTCGCGTACGCGGTCGCAAATGTGATTGATTTGTTCGTCGGTAGCTCCGGCTTGCATAGCGATAATCATGATTGATAGCTCCTGAGAGGTTCGGGTTGGAAGTTATGGTTCGTGAATGGCGTTGGCTGGCGTTCACGGCCTGCGCGCGCCATTCGTGAGTCAGTCGGAATTGGGTGACGGCGCGCGCCTGTAACAGCCCAAAATCTTGATGCTGGAGGCAAACTCCGCCAGATGCGCGAGCGCGTGACGCACGCGTGGTTCAGCCGTATGGCCGATAAAGTCGAGATAAAAGCTATATTCCCACGGACGCCCAATCAGCGGGCGCGATTCAATTTTGGTCAAATCTATTTCGCGCAAGGCAAACACCGCCATCGCCCGAAAGAGCGACCCGGTGCGGTTTTCCAAGGCAAAAACAATTGACGTCTTATCTGCCTCTTCGCCTGGTTCGTCGCTTTGATCCGCGTGTTGCAACAACAAAAACCGCGTGTAATTTTGCTGATCATCTTCGATGCCGGCGGCCAGAATTTCTCCGCCGTAAACGCCCGCCGCCGCTGCGCTGGCAATTGCTGCGGCTCCCGGCTCGCGTTTTTCCATCACCATTTTGACGCTCCCTGCCGTGTCATAAGCGACCACAGCTTGCATCTCTGGATGTGCCGCGAAAAACCGTAAGCATTGCCCCAACGCCACCGGATGCGAATAAACGCGGCGCACATCCGCCATTTTCGTTCCCGGCGGGGCGATCAAGTTGTGCACGATGCGCAAACTGGTTTCACCCACGATGCGCAAGTTGTGTTTGAGTAACAGGTCGTAATTCTGATAGACCGACCCGAAAAGCGAGTTTTCCATCGGAGCCAGACAGTAATCGCAAACTTCGTTTTCGACCGCCGTAAACATCTGCTCGAAAGATTCACAAGGCACAAGCTGTATGTCATCGCCCAGCAAGCGCCGTGCGGCTTCGCTGCTGAATGCTCCCGGCTCTCCCTGAAATGCCACACGTGGAGTTTTCACTGTTGGATTCATGCACCTGCTCCGTTGAAGTATGCGAAAAACCAAAAGGCCCCTCATTCACTCGGAATGAGGGGCCTTCGCAGGTCTTTCGTTGGCGCTTGGCATTAGGCTAACGAGCTTGCAACCCCTCTGGAGCGGCTAAAGTAAAAATAAAAGCTAAAGCCAAACCCAAACGAGTAGCGCCAAGCAAATTGACGAATCTGACACACCACGGCAAGCGCGGAACGAAAAGCAGTTTGCGTTGTGTTGTGCCAAGAGGTCATAACTTTCTGAAAACTTGATAAAGAAGATTTATAACGCGCGGCATTATCCGCATCCCCTGCTAACGAGTCAAGCAAAACCTCAGCGGATGATTTCTTTGTTGCCTAAAATCGCGTCAGGCGGCCAAAGATGCAGGTTGAAATACGCTTTGACTTCCGCTGCCCATTCCCGCGCGCTTTGGTAATCAATCTTTGGCTTGAGCCGTAAATCCCCTGCGACACCAACCGCATCCAGTCCTAACTGATTGGCCAGAAAGAGTGCGCGCGGCAAATGATACCCCTGCGACACCAACACAGCGCGTTCCAACCCAAAAATCTCTTTGGCTCGTAAGCAGGTTTCGTACGTTGAACGTCCAGCGTAATCCACGATCACATCACGCGGCGCAACAGCGTGAGTCACCAAATAGTCAGACATCGCTTTTGGCTCGTTATAGCTGGGATGGCGATTGTCTCCCGAGACCAAAATACGGTCCACCTTGCGAGCACGATATAGCTCTATGGCGGTGTCTACACGATCTTCCAGAATCGGAGACAAATCACCGTTGCTATACACGCTGGCGCCAAAAACGATTGCTACCCGTGGTCGTGGCCAGGGATCCGTGTCCAATTGGTCCAGACGGGTAATGATGCGATGGTCGTAACGATGAATTTTGGCGTGCACATACACGAAGCCGCCGACCACGGCCAACAAACAGACGATAACAATGGTACGGCTGCGTCTCATGGTTTGGGATTCTGAGAGAAGCATTTTGGGGCGCCTGAGGTATCAAACATCGCGCGCAGAAAACTGTCAAGCACCTGGTAAAAATTGCCCGTGATTGTCCAAATCAAGCCGTAGCGCTCGCCTTACCCCACACTCATGTGGTAATCTCTCGCGCTTCGCAATCATAAAAACTTTCTTTAGGAGGAGACAGCAATGGCTAAGAAATGTCAGGTGACCGGCAAAAAGCCGCTTACTGGTAACAATGTGTCGCACGCGAACAACAAAACCAAACGCCGGTTCGAGCCGAATTTGCAGTGGCATCGTTTCTTCGTGCCGAGTGAAAATCGCTGGGTGCGCTTGCGTGTCACAGCGCGCGGTATCAAGACGATTGACAAACTGGGCATTGAAAAAGTGCTGGCCGATATGCGCGCACGCGGCGAACGTGTGTAACTGAGCGTCTGCGCAACCAAGCTTCACTCAAAAATTTAGACGCCAGGCAGAGGTTCTCTCACCTGGCGTTCTCGTTTTTTGAGCCGACTAGTGGCGTTTTCCAGCGTTAATTTCAGACAAGCAAAAGTGCAAAAAGCGTTTTCCAGCTCCTCTCCCGTAATCCTCTTCGATTTTGATGGTACGCTCGTCAACACGACACCTCTGATCCTGCGATCCTTTCACGCGACGTGGGAAAAAGAGTTTGGCTTTACCTTCGACGATGCCACATACATACAGACGTTTGGCCGCTACATACACGCAGCGCTGAAGGATTTGATCACACAATCCGCCACGGAAGGACGGATTGCTGCGCCTACGGATTTGGACGCAAAAGCGGTAGAAGTGCTGAAAACCTATCGGGCCTTTAACTTGGCCTGGCACGATCAAATCATCGAACCGTTTGCGGGGATTGACGAAGCCTTGCAGGAGCTAAAGGCTCATGGCATGCGGATGGGCATCGTTTCGTCAAAGATGCGTTTTGGCGTCGAGCGCGGATTACAACTATTTGCGCTTACCGAGTTGTTCGAGGTGATTATCGCTGGGGATGATGTCACCAACCATAAACCGCATCCAGAGCCGTTGCTCAAAGCGCTGGAAAAATTTGGCGCACCAGTCGAACACGCCATTTACGTCGGTGACAGCGTGCACGACATCGTAGCGGGCCAGGCGGCGCAAATGCGTACAGCCGGGGCAGCCTGGGGGCCGTTTCCGCGGGCGTCTCTGGAAGAATTACAACCGAATTTTTTGCTGGAAAAGCCGCAAGATTTGCCAACCCTTTGCCAGGCATTCGCAGCCCAGTCCTAGTACAACAAGCGCTTACTGCTGGGGAGATTGCTGCTTTTGCTGCGAAATCGTCTTTTTGACTTTCGCGAGCATCTGCCGCACAGCGTCAGAATCCGGCGCTTCTGGCATCGCGCGCAAATACAATTCAAGCTGTTCTGCCGCCTTGCCTAAGTTTTGCCGCCGCAAATTGAGATTGAACAAGTATTTACGCACATAGATAAAATCCTGTTTGCCCTGGTCAATTGAGCGCAGCAATTCTTTCTCTGCCCGATCAAAGTCAGGCGGCGTTTTTGACATCAGTGCCAGGCCAAGATGCAAATGCCCCATCGGGTAACTGTCATCTTGCGCGTTCCCAATCTCCAATTCAGCCAAAGCTTCGGTGAACCGTTTTTGTCCCAGATGCAAAATCCCCAAATTGATATGTGGCAAGGCAAATTTTGAATTGATCGCGATGGCACGTTCGAACTGTGCCTGAGCCTCGGGAAGCTGGTTTAGCGCCAAATACTGTTCCCCGAGCTTATTGAGCGCATACAGATAGTCAGGAAACACTTTTAGCGCGTCCTGCAACTTCGGAACGGCATCCGCAGGCCTGTTGTTGCGCGCAAGCTTTAGCCCCTGTTCATAAGACTTTTTGGCAGCCTTGGGAATTTCCTGTATGTCAGCGGCAGAAAGAATCTTCTCTTTGGAAATCGCTCGGATATCCGAGTTCTTTTCCCGCAGGTAAATCTGGGCGGTAAAGGTACGCCCAAAACTGCCGTAAAGCTCAACGGTCTCTTGCGTTGTCTCATAAGACTCGCGATCCGATGGCACCGAAATCCGATACGTACCATTTGATAATCCGCGAAACTCGAAATTACCGACCGAATCAGAAAACGCTTCGGAGACAATGCCCCCCGTACTCATTTCCAGCACAACTCGAATGCGTTGTTCAGGTAGCGCACCAGAAGGCAAAAATATTTTGCCTCTCACAGTGTGAGTAACCCCAGCGCTGCCACCACGGCTTGGTGTGTTCGTGCTGCCCCCACTGGTTCCGCCGCCTTGCCCGTAGGCAAGCGGCGCTACAACAGCACAGCTCATAACACAGAGCAGCCAAACGAACAGGCAGATACAACGTGAAGATAAACGTTGGGACGAGACAAGATTCGGTCTCATAGGTACCTCCGACGAGAAGGGAGAAGGATGGAAATACGTGCAGCGAAAAGCGTGTGGCGGCAGAATTGCCGATCACGCTTTTCTCTTGTGTGTCTATCGTAACTTGATGAAGGGCGAAACGTTCAGTCTCTAGCTGCTGGGGACAAGGAGAGATGGAATTAGCTTTCGGCTACGCCTGTTTCGGCGCTGCTAGCGGCACTGACTTCCGCTCCATTCGGCTGCAAATCATCTGCCGAATCATCGTCATAATCGTCAAAGTCGTCGTCACCGGCGTTGATCAGCTCTTTAAGCTCTTTGCCGGGTTTGAAATAAGGAACGCGCTTGGCGGGAATATCTACTGGCGCGCCGGTTTTTGGATTGCGTCCGCGTCGAGCATCTCGTTGCCGTACACGGAAGCTGCCAAACCCACGCAACTCTATTTTCTCGCCCCGATTGAGCGCCTGGATAATGTTCTTAAATACTTCATCTACGATTACTTCCGAGTCTTTTTTCGTCAACTCGGCAGCACGGGCTACCTCTTCCACCAACTCTGCTTTTGTCATCGCTCCTCCGTCTGACGGTGAGTAGAATCGAAAATCAGACTGACATCAGCGAATTCACCGGCGGTATTTTATGGCCGTTTATTTCCACTGATATTTGAACTTCACTGATGTGTCTAAGTCGGACAATTGTTTGGGCAACTGACTTGGTGTGAAGTCTTGGATCTTGCTCGCGCCCAGTAATAAATCAAGTATGGAAACGCCTTCTCGCGGCTTGGGCGGCGTAACCAACTGTGGTTCTCCCTTGACACCAATCATCTTCGCCGTCGCCTTCAAGGCGTCTTGATAATTCCCAATTTCGTCAATCAACCCGTATTTCCGAGCTGATTCGCCAGTATAAACGCGCCCATCTGCCAACAACTTGACGCGCTCTTCATTCAATTCGTTTCCTTCGCTGCCCCGCCCTTTGCGGCCATCGGTCACAGCCTGGACAAACTGACCATAGAGTTCATTGATCATGCCCTGGAAATACTCCTTCTCGCGTTCAGTCAATTCGCGTGTCGGAGACCCGGTATCTTTGAACTCGCCACTTTTGAAAACCACGGGTTTGACCTTTGCCCATTCGGCCAGATCTTTGTAATTCAGCCATTCGGCGATTACCCCGATGCTGCCCGTGACAGTTCCCGGATTGGCAAAGATTTTGTCTGCCGGGCAGGCGATGTAATACCCGCCCGAAGCAGCTACACTGGCCATGGAAACAACGATGGTCTTTTTCTTTTCGTCCTTGAGGCGTTTGACCTCGCGATAGATTTCCTGTGAAGCGGAAACTCCACCGCCAGGACTATCCACGCGCAAAACAATGGCTTTGACCCGATTATCCTCACCATATTGCTTGAGATAACGGTTGATTGACTTCGCCATCGCATCGTCAATCACGCCTTCAACCGGAATTACGGCAATCCGATCGCCACTGCCAGAAAAAGTGTCTTCATCTGAAAGCAGAGCCATCAACCCAAACAGGCTTACGACGAACAGTCCCAACAAAACTGCCCCGCCGACAATAATCCAAGCCAGGGAACTTCTTCGCATAGATAACTACTCTGCTTAATCAGGAAGAACGCGCGCGGAAAAGGAAACAGTGGTCAGTAAACCAGCGGGCGCTCGCTGAACGTCACGCGCAAATTACGCGCAGTCAACAAACGCCCGCTAACTCTTGACCACTGACTACTGCAAACAGTTGCTAGCTCCGAGACCCGTCATCGCCACCACCACGATTGAAGTCGGCGACTTCAAACAGGCCAGCCATGCCGGAATCTCCTGAACTGTAGCTACGAACATCAAGAATCGGTTCATCCTTACCAACAGCGCGCGCCGACAGACCGATCTTGCGCTGTTCGCGATCCATCTTGAGGATCTTGAACTGTTGTTTCTGACCGATCTTGACCGCATCTTCGGGTTTGTCAACGTGCTGTTCGGAAAGCTCCGACACGTGACAAAGGCCTTCGATACCGTCTTCCAATTCGACAAACGCGCCGAAGTTGGCAAACCGCGTCACCTTGCCGGTCACGACATCACCCAGACGATGCGTATCGAAGAAGCGTTCCCAAGCGTTCGGTTCCAGGTCTTTGATAGAGAGCGACAAACGGCGATTGTCGATGTCGATCGCCGTGATGACCGCTTCCACTTCCTGATTCTTCTTCAGCGCTTCGCTCGGATGTTTGATGCGCTTGGTCCAGGAAATATCAGACACGTGAACCAATCCATCAATGCCGTCTTCGATTTCCACGAACGCGCCAAACTCAGTCAGGTTGCGTACCCGGCCTTTCACACGCGTGCCGATACCATAACGCTCTGTCAGCGTCTCCCAGGGGTTCGGCTCGATCTGCTTAATGCCGAGACTGATGCGGCGGTTGTGAGAATCCACTTCCAGCACTTGCGCTTCGACTTCTTGTCCGCTCGAAAGCAGCTTGGATGGATGTTTGACGCGCTTGGACCAACTCATTTCGGTCACGTGCACCAAACCTTCGATGCCCGGTTCCAATTCGATAAACGCGCCGTAATCGGTCAGGCTCACAACCTTGCCGGTCACGCGTGAACCGATCGGATAGCGTTCTGCGGTGGTGGTCCAAGGATCAGGAATCAACTGTTTGTAGCCCAGGCTGACGCGTTCTTTATCGCGATCAAACTTGAGCACCTTGACCTGAATACGTTCGCCGACTTTGAACAACTCGTTCGGATTCTGAATGCGGCCCCAGGACATATCCGTGATATGCAACAAGCCGTCAATGCCACCCAGATCAATGAAGGCGCCGTATTCGGTGATGTTCTTGACATCGCCTTCCACGATGATGCCCTCGTCGAGGTTCTTCAGCGTATTCTCTTTGTCGAGGTTGATCCGCTCTTCCTGAACGACCTTGCGCGAAAGCACGATGTTGCCGCGTTTCTTGTTGATTTTGATCACGCGGACTTCAAGGTCTTTATTGCGGTAGATGTCGAGATTGCGCACCGGGCGAACATCCACCTGGCTACCAGGCAGGAAGGCTTGAATGCCACCAATGTCCACGCGCAACCCGCCTTTGATGCGGTCGGCCACGCGGCCAGTGATGGTTGCGCCAGACTTGTAGGCTTGTTCGATCTGTTCCCACATCTGCATGCTCAAGGCCGCAGCGCGCGACAGTTCAACATAGCCTTCATTGTTTTCGAGCTGTTTGACCAGCACGTCCACTTCCTGACCGGGTTCGATGGTGATGCGATCTCCATCCTTAAACTCAGCGAGCGGAACAATGCCTTCGGATTTGAATCCGACGTCAATCACAACCACCTGATCGGTGATTTTGATGACGCGGCCTTTGACGACTTCGCCTTCGCTGATTTCGGAGCGATGGGCTTCGTGCTGAGCAAGGATGGCAGCGAAATCCATCTCGCCGCTATCGTTGTTTTCGCCATCGCCGTTGGCATCGTTGTTGTCAGGCGCAGTGGCCGTAGCGGCTTCGGCAGCGCTCGCCACCGTCGCCGGTTGTGCGCTCTCGGCGGCGACGCTCACGTTATCCTGCACTTCCGGAGCCTCACCCACGCCGGTAGCGGGTTGATTGGTGTTGTTGGTTGACATTGAAACTGGACTTCCTCCTGGGAGAACTACACGAATTGCTTTGGCAACTCGGTTGCTGGCGGTCTTTGCTAAGAAACTGCCAAATTGAAAGAGACTGAATAATAAACCCTTAGCGTTGATTTGCCAATGTTTTGTGCGCGTTGTGCGCAATCACAATGGACATTGCCGCGATACGCCGGTTAACGGCGAATCAAGCAGCCGCTTGCGCTGGAGCATTATCGCGGGCCAACGCCTGCAAATGCTCGACGACGCGCTGGATCATCCAATCCGGCGTCGAAGCGCCTGCGCTAATGCCGACGCGCTGAATGCCGCGCAATTCGGCGGGGTCAATTTCGTCTGCGGTTTCGATCAAACGCGCGCGCGGACATTTTTCGCGCGCAGCGTCTACAAGCTTGTTACTGTTAGCACTATGCCGTCCGCCGATCACAAACAGCAAATCCACTTCACCAGAAAGTTGGCGCACAGCCCGTTGATTTTCTTCGGTGGCATCACAAATCGTTTCGCAGACTTTCACTTCATCTGCTTTTTCGCGTAATGCGGCGATGATCGCTTCATACTTTTGCGGACTGATGGTGGTTTGTGCAATCACGCCAATGCGGGCAAAGCGCGGCAATTCTTTTGCCTCTTCGACGGTTTTCACCACCTGCGCCTGATTATTGATATACCCAAGAATGCCGCGAATTTCCGGATGATTTTTGTCACCGGCGACAACGACTGTGTACCCGTCGCGATGCAGCTCCATCGCCTTGCGCTGGGAATAGTGCACGTACGGGCAAGTGCCATCGAGCACGCGCAAGCCGCGCGCTTTCAGATCTTCGTAAGTTTCGGGAGGCACACCGTGCGCACGAATCAGAACCGTTCCTTGCGCGGGGATCGCGTCGCCGACGGCTTCGCGGATGCCGTCATTGGCCAGGCGTTCAATTTCCTGCGAGTTATGAATCAAGGGACCGAGCGTCACGATCTGCTGGTCGCCAAATCGTTCGATCGCGCGATACGCCATATCTACCGCGCGCTTGACGCCCATACAAAATCCCAGACTTTCCGCGAGAACAATCTCCATGCGTGCTTACCTTTTGCGGGAGTGGTGGCAGGTTGGAAGCTGTGTTTGATCAAGCATTCGTGAAATCCGCCATCAAGAAAGCGAGACTCTATAGGCTTGAAACAAAGCTTGTCAAGCTGCAACACCTAGTACATTCAATGCTTACTGCGCGTCGGCGCAGGCTTGGTCTTGGGCTTCGCGGCGGCGGATTTGGCCGCCTGATAATTAAAGAAGCGTTTGACCTCGGTTTCGCGCAAGAAGCGAAATTCTCCGGCCTGCAATCTTTCGTCTTTCAAGAACCCAATCGCGATGCGCCGCAGCTTGAGCACCGAATGTCCAATATGATCGAACATTTTGCGAATCTGCTGGTTACGACCTTCGTGCAAAGTCACCTCGTACCAGGCGTTGGTTTCGCTGTGCTCCAGCAAACGAATTTTGGCGGGCGCAGTTTTGCGCCCGTTCAGCGTCACGCCGCGTTCCAGCATTCTGATCTGGTAATCACTCGGCTGCCCTTTCACTTTCACTTGATAAACTTTGGCAACCTGTTTGGATGCGTGCGTGATCAGGTTGGTGAAATCGCCGTCATTGGTCAGCAACAATAAACCTTCGGTGTTGAAATCCAGACGCCCAACCGGATGTACTTTGGTGCGATAGGGACCAACTAGGTCGACCACCAACGGGCGCGCTTTCGGATCGGAGCGGCTGGTGAGCACGCCCAACGGCTTGTAGAGCAAAATGTAAATTTTCTCCTGTGCCGAAAGCGTTCCTTTGATCAGTTTGCCGTTGACCTTGATGTGATCCACGACCGGGTCGGCTTTGGTGCCGAGTTCGGTGACGACGTTGCCGTTCACAGACACCGCGCCTGAAACAATCAACTCTTCGGCTTTCCGCCGCGAAGCGACGCCCGCCGTCGCAATGATCTTTTGCAATCGTTCCTGCATTCAAAAATATCCTGTCTGTCGCTTTTGCCACTGTCGGCGTTCAAGCGCGTTGCAAGCCGGGCTTGCCGTTTTCGGCCACGAAGGTGGCGCGCGTGTTAACTTCGCCGTCAGGACGGCTGACCACTGGCACAATACGATAATCAGATTGCCAGCGTTCCGGTGTTACGACACAACGCACATACCCGCGCTGTCCGTTAAAAAATTTGATGTGCGGATTTTCCGCCAGCATTTGCGCCATGCCGGGGCGCGAATCCAAGCCGTCGCCGCCGGAGCTGATCGAAGTGCCGACAAACTCCGCGCCCACCACCGCAGATTCCGGACGGTCAAAATCTGCTTTGAGATTGGCCGCCCAGTTTGAATGGATGTCCCCCGTGATGACGACCGGATTGGACGGTTTGCGCGTTTGCAAAAACTGCATGAGTTCGTTGCGTTCCGCGATGTAACCCGACCACTTGTCCATGCTGTATTTGCGCCCGTCGCCGATTTCAGAATCAAAAGGAGCAACCATCACCTGTTGCGCCAACACGTTCCAACGCGCTTTTGATTTTTGCAGATTCTGAAACAGCCAGCGTTTTTGCGCTGTGCCCATGATGGTCGCCTGGGCAGACAGCGCGGCTTCGCACAACACCTTGGAGCCGTCGCCGCACGGTTGATCCGTACGGTATTGCCGTGTATCGAGCACGTTGAATGAAAGCAACGAACCATACGGAATCTGCCGGTAAATTTCGACGGCCAGATCGCGTTTCAAACACGACGGCCGCAGCGGCATGTGTTCATAAAACACCTGATAAGCCAGTTTGCGCCGCGCCGTAAAAGCATCCACCGGTGCGTTGTCTTCTGCCGTCAAGCCCGCGTAGTTGTTGTCCACTTCGTGATCGTCCCAGGTGACAATCCAGGGGAATGCGGCGTGCGCTTGTTTGAGCAGCGGATCGCTTTTGTATAAGCCGTAGCGGTTGCGGTAATCGGTCAGGGTTTTGACTTCGGCGCTGTTGTGCAAGCGAGTGCGCCCGGCAGTTGCGCCGTATTCGTAAATGTAATCGCCCAGAAAAACGACCGCGTCCAGCTCTTCGGCGACCATGTGTTTGTACGCCGTGTAATAACCAGTCTCGTAATGCTGACAAGAAGCGAACGCAAACGCGAAGCGATCCACTTTGGCATTTGGCGCAGGCGCAGTTCGCGTGCGGCCAATCGGACTGGCGGCATTGCCGACAGTAAAACGATACCAATACCAGCGCGCCGGTTTCAGGCCGAACACTTCGACGTGCACGGAATGTCCGAGCGCCGCCGTCGCCACGGTTTTGCCGCGTGCGACAATGTTGCGCATCTGTTCATCGCTGGCGACTTCCCAACCGACTTCGACCGATGATTCAGTCACGCCGCCGCCGTTGAGCGGTTCAGGCGCAAGACGCGTCCACAGCGCGACACTGTTATGCCAGGGGTCACCCGAAGCCACCCCAAGGCTGAACGGGTCTGCTGCAAAATTTACCTTGCGCGGCGTCGCGGCCAGCGAAAACGGTTGCAACAAGGTCAATCCGGCCAGACTGCCTGCGCCCAACAAAAACTGGCGCCGATTCCACAGCCAATCACGATCATCAAAAAAGTGCATCGCAGTTCTCCTGAAACGAATCAGCTACGACGGTTTTCGGTCAAAAATGCCATGGCTTCGATGCGCGTGCGTTCGTCTTTGCGAAAGACGCCGCGCACGGCAGAGGTGATCGTGGTGGCGCCAGGCTTTTTGATGCCGCGCATCGTCATGCACATGTGTACGGCTTCAATCACGACCATGACACCTTTCGGTTTCAACTCGCCTTGATAGAGCAATTCTGCGATCTGCGTGGTCAGACGTTCTTGCACCTGCGGACGGCGCGCGAAGATTTCCGCAATGCGCGCCAGTTTCGATAACCCGACGATGCGGCCCGCTTTGGGGATGTAGGCGATATGCACCACTCCCGTAAATGGCACCAGGTGATGTTCACACAGCGAAGCAAACGCGATGTCTTTGACCATCACAATTTCGTCGTGCGTTTCCGCCGGAATGACTTTGATTTCGGCTTCCGGGCTTTCGTGCAAGCCGCCGCAAATTTCTTCATACATTTCGGCGACGCGCCGCGGCGTTTCCAGAATGCCGGGACGCGACAGGTCTTCGCCGATGCCTTCCAGAATCAATCGCACGCCTGCGGCGATCTTATCCAGATCCATGTTCTGCGCTGCGCTCATCGTGATGTGAGTTGTCCTTGCTGAATTGAATGAATGAACCAATCGGCATTATCGGCACTCAAACCATCGCACGCAAGTAGACCGCAAAACCACATTGCAGGCAGATAACGAAAAAGCCGGAAAACCAACAGAAAATTGACGACAAGCGCGGCCTCCCCTACAATTCGCGGCGCGTAAGAACCCCGTAAACTGCTCCGAAATAATCACTTTTTGCAAAGCGAAGGAGATTATGGAAACCACCGCACTGGCGCCCGAACGAAGAGGCACTGGCAATTTAGCCGATACACCGCTGATCAACCGCGAACTTAGCTGGATTGAATTCAATAGCCGCGTGCTCGATGAAGCGCTTGATCCGTCACAGCCCTTGCTGGAGCGTCTGAAGTTCCTCTCGATCTTTTCCACCAACCTGGACGAATTTTTCATGGTGCGTGTGTCCGGCTTGCAGGAACAGTTAGAGGCCAATCCGTTGACGCTGTCGCCCGACGGCTTAAGCCCGGCGACACAACTGAGACGCATCACGGACCGATTGCGCTCGTTGCTCGAAGTACAAATGCGCTGTTTGCAAAAACAGATTTTGCCGGGCCTGGAAATACATGGCGTTCATCTGGTGCCCTACGGCAAGTTGAACAAGGAACAGCGCGCCGAATTGCGCGAATTTTTCTATGCGCGCGTGTTCCCTGTGCTGACGCCGTTGTCGGTGGACCCAAGCCATCCGTTTCCGTACATCTCCAACATTAGCTTGAACCTGGGAACGCTGGTCGTCCCCGAAGAGCCGGAAGAAGGCGAAGAAGAGCCACGGTTTGCGCGCGTCAAATTGCCGCCCAACGTGCCGCGCCTGATCCCCGTGCGCAGCGAAGGTTATTGTTTCGTACTGCTCGAAGAAGTCATCGCCGCACATATCGAGTCACTGTTTCCCGGCATGCGCATTCTCGAATGCCAGCCTTTCCGCATCACACGCGACGCCGACATCGAAATCGAAGAAGACGAAGCCGCCGATTTGCTCAAAACCATCGAACAACAAGTGCGCAATCGCCGCTTCGGTTTTGGCGTGCGGCTGGAAGTGGCGTCAGGCATGTCGCCGCATATGGTCAAACTGTTGCGCCATTCGCTGGAGCTGATCGAACAGGATGTATATTCAGTTGATGGCCCGCTGAACATTCCCGACCTGATGACGCTTTACAAACTCGACTTGCCGCAATTGAAAGACCTGCCGTTTACGCCCGTGTTACCCACGACGCTGACGCCGCGCTCGGGCGAAACGATCTTCGATGCCATTCGTCATCAGGATATCTTGTTGCATCACCCGTACGAATCGTTTGCGCCGGTCGTCGAATTCATACGGCAAGCCGCGCGCGATCCGCACGTGCTGGCGATCAAACAAACGCTCTATCGCGTGGGCAAAGATTCGCCCATCGTCGAAGCCCTCATCGAAGCTTCAGAAAATGGCAAACAAGTGGCAGTGCTGGTCGAGCTGAAAGCGCGCTTTGACGAAGAGAACAACATTCAGTGGGCCAAGCGGCTGGAAAAAGCCGGCGTACACGTCATCTATGGTTTGGTCGGTTTGAAAACGCACGCCAAAATCGCGCTGGTCGTGCGTCAGGAAGGCAACACCATTCGCCGCTATGTGCATCTGGGCACGGGCAATTACAACCCGGTGACGTCACGCATTTACACAGACCTGGGCTTGCTGACGGCGCAGGAAGATTTCGGACGCGATGTGTCTGAATTGTTCAATTACCTGACGGGCTATTCGCGCCAGGTGCGTTATCGCAAATTGCTGGTTGCGCCCGTCAACTTGCGCCAAAGCATCACCGAACTCATCCGCCGCGAAATCACCCATCAACAAGCCGGACGCCCCGCAGGCATTATGGCCAAGTTCAACAGCATGACCGACGGCGGCGTGATCGAAGAAATGTACAACGCTTCGCGCGAAGGCGTGCCGATTGATTTGATCATTCGCGGCATTTGCTGTTTGCGTCCCGGTTGGCCCGGCAAGAGCGAAACCATTCGCGTGGGCAGCATCGTCGGTCGTTTCCTGGAACATTCGCGCATTTACCGTTTCCTGAACGGTGGCGACGAAGTGGTTTATCTGGGCAGCGCCGACTTGATGACGCGCAACCTGGATCGGCGCGTCGAAGTGCTCTTCCCCATCGAAGACGAGCGTTTGCGCGAACGCATCGTGCGCGAAATTCTCGAACCGTCCTTGCGCGACAACGTCAAGATGCGCTGGCTGCAAATGGACGGCACGTATCATCGTCCGCGTCTGGCTGACAGCAAACCGTTCAGCTTGCAGGATCATTTACTTGAGCCCGCGCTGATCGGCTAAATTCATTTCCCTAAAAAGCGACATCCCTGAGCAGCAACGTTGTTGCTGCTCAGGGATGTCGCTTTTGTGTCGCTGTTTCTTACGCCTTGTTAGAGTTTCACGGGCTGGCCCGCCTGCGCCGATTCGTACAACGCGCAAACCAGTTCCAGCGACTTGCGGCCTTCGCGTCCATCAATCAGCGGCGCGCGATTTTCCAGCACGGCGTTCATCATCTCTTCAATCTGCCGCCGATGCCCTTCGTTGGAAATTGCCGCCGGATTTGCCGAACCGTCCGTCAACTGTTCATCCTCGCCAACCGGCCCGGCGTCACCATCCACCGCCCAACAACTGATCGCATCGCCGTCCAGAATGATCGTGCCACGTTCGCCAGAAATTTCCACGCGCCGTTTGAAGCCCGGTTTCACTGACGTCGTTGCTTCGATCACGCCCAGCGCACCGTTTTGAAAACGCACGTTCGCCACCAAGGTGTCTTCGGCTTCGATGTGCGGATAGCGCAGCGCGGCTTTCATCGCAAAAACGGTTTCGACCGGTCCCAGCATCCAGCGCAACAAATCCACGGTGTGAATGGCCTGGTTAATCAACGCGCCGCCGCCGTCGAGCGCCAGCGTGCCGTGCCAGGAATCAGCGTAATATTCCGGCGCGCGATACCATTTCACGTAAGCATCGCCCACCATCAAACGACCCAGCCGCCCTTCGTCGAGCGCCCGTTTGAACTGTTGCACCGCAGGCAAAAAACGCGATTGAAAAATGACGCCCAACCTGACGCCCGCTTCGTCACAGGCGTTGATCAGGGCATCGGCTTTGGCCAGCGTAGTCTCGATCGGCTTTTCGACCAACACGTGTTTGCCTGCGCGCGCGGCGGCAATGCCCTGCTCGGCGTGCAATCCGCTCGGCGTGCAGATGTTGACGATGCGCAAGCCCGGATGCGCCAAAAAAGCGTTGTAATCGGTATACGGCGTTGCACCAAAGCGTTCCGCAAATTTCGCGGTGCGTTCCGGGTCTTTGCCGCAAACCGCCAACAGCCGCGCACCTTGAATGGCCTGAATCGCCGCAGCTTGCACCGCGCCGATCATTCCGCATCCGACAATCCCAAACCCTGTCTCAGTCATTCAGTGCTCCCTTTGTTCAGATAATTTTTTTGATCAGCGGTTGCGCGGCGGGCTTCGTTTCCGTCAATTGATACGCGGCGCGCACGCGGGCGGTCATTTCCGCCAAACGCGCTTCGTCGTTGTAATACGCCGTCACAAGCGGAGCGCCAGCCTGCACTTCGTCGCCGAGTTTGGCGTGCAGGTATAAGCCAACGCCATAATCAATCTTGTCTTCCAGTCGCCGCCGTCCGCCGCCCCAATCCATGACAATGCGTCCGATTTCATCGGTTTCAATGCCGCTGACAAATCCTGTTTGCGCAGCGGTGATCGTGTGCGACTGGCCGGCTTGCGGCAACACGTTCAAATCATCGCAAACGCGCGGATCGCCGTCTTGCAATTCAATGCACACGCGGAATTTTTCGAGCGCCGCGCCCGAAACAATCGCCTCGCGAATGCGTTGCCGCGCTTCGGCCCAATCCGTCACCACACCGCCGACCAGCAACATCTGCGCCGCCAGTTCCAAACACAGTTCAGCAAAATCGCCGTCCAATTGTCCTTGCAAACATTCGATGGCTTCGCGCGTTTCGACGGCATTGCCTACCCAGCGCCCGAGCGGCTGGTTCATATCCGTGATCAATCCAACCACGCGTTTGCCCAACGCACGACCGACACTGGCCATCATCTCGGCCAACTTCAGCGAATCTTCATAGGCGCGCATGAATGCGCCGTTGCCGGTTTTGACGTCGAGCACCAGACCGTCTATGCCTTCAGCCATCTTCTTCGACATGATCGAAGCGCACATAAACGGACGAAACGGCACCGTCGCCGTCAAATCGCGCAAGGCGTAAAGCTTGCGGTCGGCGGGCGCAATTTCCTTGGTCTGGCCGATCAGCGAAATGCCGCAACGCGCCAGCATGTCGCGAAATTCCGCCAGCGTCAGGTTGGTGCGAAAACCGGGAATGGCTTCGAGTTTGTCCAGCGTGCCGCCTGTGTGCGCCAACGCACGACCGGAAATCATCGGCACCGCGACGCCGCAAGCCGCCGCCGCTGGTCCGATCACCAGCGACGTTTTGTCGCCGACGCCGCCGGTAGAATGTTTGTCCACCTTGGGCAACGGCACGTGATCGTGCGTGAGCACTTCGCCCGAATGCAGCATCTCTTCGACCAGCGCTTGCGTTTCGGCGTCGCTCAACCCGCGCAAAAACCCGGCCATCAGCCAGGCCGCCATCTGGTAATCGGGGATTTCGTCACGCGTATAGCCGCGAATCAAAAAAGCGATTTCGTCCCGCGTCAGCTCTTTGCCGTCGCGTTTTTTCTCGATCAAATCTTGTGGTCGCATAGTTGATGAATGGAGTGATCAATGCAGTGCCGAACAACGATGCTCACGCTTGCCTGTCGCTGATTTGCGTCAATTCGTCCAGCAAGGCAGGCAGTTCCGTAATCGCGGCGAGTTGGAAAAACTCTTTGCCCGCCAATGCGTCTTCCGGCACTTGTTCGTGTTCCCAGGTAATTTCGTAGGGGATGTAAACCGCGCGTCCGCCCATCGCCAGCACCGGCAGAATATCTGACCGCAGCGAATTGCCAATCATCAAAAATCGTTCCGGCGCAAAGTCATAACGCGCGGCGATGGATTCGTAAGTCTCTCTGGTTTTGTTCGGCACGATTTCGATGCGGCGAAATTTTTCGGCCAACCCGGAGCGAATGACCTTCGCTTCCTGTTCGAACAAATCGCCTTTGGTGATGATCATCAATTCGCGCGTCGCGGAAAGTTGCGCAATGGTTTCCGCCACCCCGTCGAGCAAATGAATCGGCGCGCGCATCGCATTTCTGGCCAATTCGATAATCTGACCGATTTCCGCGCCGCTGATCTGCCCGTCGGTCAATTCGATGGCGGTTTCGATCAGCGACAAGGTGTAGCCTTTGAAACCGTAGCCGTAATGTTGCAGGTTACGAATCTCGGTTTCGTAAATGCGTCGCGCGATCCATTCGGCGTCGTGATACCGCGCCAGAATTTCGATGACCTGCTGTTCGGTGCCACGATAAACGCGCTCGTTGTGCCAGAGCGTGTCATCAGCGTCAAATGCGATTACGTCAAACATACTTCGTTACTACTTCTTTGCCGGACCGGGTTTGCCGCGCGTAGGCAAATCAATTTGCGCCAGATAAATCGCGCTTTTGCCTTCGTGCGAACTGTAATAGCTCAGCCAGAGTTTGTTGCCAGACCAGACCAGGCCGGGATAACTGTTGTCGCCTTTGCTGGGCAACACCAGCATTTCGGTCATTGTGCCGCTCGCCGGATCAATAAGCACCAGTCCGGTGCGCGTCATTTTGTCTTTGTACAATCGCCCGGCAGCCAACAACCGGCCATCCGGCAAACGCAAAATCTGCGGCCCGCCCAGTTGACTGTCCCAGTTTTCGCTGCGCAATGGTTTGCTGGTCCAATTGGTGTATGGCGCGCGCGCTTCGGCCAGCAACGCCTGCGACGGTTGCGCATTGCTGCGCAAGACGACTGTTAAAACGCCGTCTGCGCCAAAACTCAGCGCGGCCTCGTTGCTTTCGACGAAATCCGGCGAAATCCGTTCATAGCGTATGCCGTCGCGGCTGCGACAAACCCAGGCCCACATCTTGCGATGTTGCGGCGGCGTTTGCGGCGGTTCCGCCGTGTAAGCGACGCCATACGCCACGCCTTTGTGCCAGACAACACGCCAAAGCCACTGATTCTCTTTACCGTCAATGGTGACGCGTTGCGGTGTGCTCCAGTCTTTGCCGTTGCGTGAAAAGCTGACAAACGAATACAGGTCCGTGCTGCGTGCGGCGACATTGGTTGCGCCGCCCAGGATCATCAATCGCCCGTCAGAAGTCGGTACGATTTTGGGATCGCGCAAATCGCGCCCGGCAGTTTCCAGCACTGCGGCAGATTCCCAACGCTCACCATCGTTGGACGTCAATACGCGGATTTTGCCTGCGCCGTCGGCGTGCGCCTCGCCTTCGCGAAAGACGCAATACCACCGATTCTGAAAGCGCAGCAAATCCGTGAAGGCGCTGTGCGGAGCCTGGTCCCAAAGTTTTTTGACGGAAAGCAGATGCGCGGGCGGGGACGAAACAGCAGCCTGTAAGAAAAGCGATAGCAGCAACAGAAAGGTCATGCGGGGGTCTCTCCCAAATCAGCCTGGGGAAAATCGGGGCGCAGTAGCAATCGCCCTGCGCCCGTCATTTGGATCTATTCAAACGCGCTCAGCCCGGTCAGATGGCGACCGATGGCCAGCGTATGCACTTCGTGGGTGCCTTCATAGGTGAAGACCGTTTCCAGATTACACAGATGCCGCATCACGCCATATTCGCCCATGATGCCGTTGCCGCCCAGAATGCTGCGCGCCGTGCGAGCGCATTCGAGCGCCATGTTCACGTTGTTCATCTTGGCCATCGAAACGTGCACGGGTTCGATTTCGCCCGCGTCTTTCATCCGGCCCAAGCGCAAACACAGCAACTGCGCTTTGCTGATTTCGGTGAACATCTCGACCAGCTTTTTCTGCGTCAACTGAAAGCTGGCCAACGGACGATTGAACTGCACGCGATTTTTGGCATATTCCAGCGCCGTTTGGTAACAATCCAGCGCCGCGCCGATGGCTCCCCAGGCAATGCCATAGCGCGCCTGAGTCAAACACATCAGCGGGCTTTTCAACCCGCCGCTGCCGGGCAACAGGTTTTCTTCAGGAATCAGACAATCCTGGAAAAACAATTCCGACGTCACCGAAGCGCGCAAACTCAGTTTGTGTTTCAGTTCTGGCGCGGTGAATCCGGGCGTGCCTTTCGGCACGATAAAGCCGCGAATCTTGTCGTTTTCGTCTTCGACTTTGGCCCAGACAATCGCGATGTCGGCGATGGTGCCGTTGGTGATCCAGGTCTTGCTGCCGTTGAGCAACCAGCCGTCTTTCACGCGTTTGGCGCGCGTTTTCATGCTGCCGGGATCAGAGCCGGAGTTCGGTTCGGTCAAGCCAAAACAACCGATGATTTCGCCTTTGGCCATGCCGGGCAGATATTTCATCCGCTGCTCTTCGCTGCCAAAAGCGTAAATCGGATACATGCACAACGAGCTTTGCACCGAAACAAAGCTGCGAATGCCGGAATCGCCTGCTTCGAGTTCCTGTGTGACCAATCCGTAAGCCACGTTGTTGATGCCCGCGCAACCGTATTTTTCCGGCAGGTTGGAACCGAGCAAACCGAGTTTGGCAAATTCGGGAATCAGGTCGAGCGGGAACCGGCCTTCTTCATAACAGTCGGCAATGATGGGCTTGATGCGTTCGTTGACGAATTGACGCACGCTGTCGCGCATCATCTTTTCTTCGTCAGACAACTGAGATTCGAGATTGAAAAAGTCTACATCGGGTCGCATAGCTGGTTTCCTCTGATATTGAGATAAGTGCGGTCCAGGCCGTTAGGAAATCACAGCGGGTGAGGTTTGGCAATGGGCGTTTGGGGATCGGTTACTGGTCAAACCAGCAGCAAACATTACGCCTTTTCCAGCAAGGCGATGGCTTGTGCGCCGATGGCTTCACCGCGTCCGATGGCGTCCAGCCCTTCGTTGGTTTTGGCCTTCAGGTTGAGCTGCGCCGCCTCTATGTTCATGGTCGCGGCCAGCGTCTCTTTCATGGCGGGAATGTGCGGCATCATCTTTGGACGTTCGGCCAGAATCGTGGCGTCTATGTTGACGATGCGCCAGCCGCGTTCGGCCAGCATCTGACACACGGCCTGTAAAAACATCTGGCTGTCGGCATTTTTCCAACGCGGGTCTTTGTCAGAAAAATGTGTGCCGATGTCGCCCAGGCCTGCGGCTCCCAACAAAGCGTCGGTAATCGCGTGGCTCAAAGAGTCGGCGTCAGAATGCCCCAGCAACCCTTTGTCATAGGGAATTTCGACGCCGCCCAAAATCAATTTGCGGCCTGCGACCAGACGATGAATGTCGTTGCCGATGCCGATGCGATGCGAAAGCGAGTTCATTTCTGCGGTGGTTTCCATTGCGACAACGGACGCATCATGCCGGGCGAATTCCACTTCACGACAAAATAAGTCGCGGGCGTGTCGCCGACATTGCGGATGGCGTGCAGTTGGTTGGACGATTGAAAAATGACAGAGCCTGCCGAAGCGCGCCGCCGTTCACCGTTGACCAACGATTCGACGGTGCCTTCTTTGACCAGAATCAATTCCTCATCTACGTGTTTGTGCGGTTCGTGCGGTGTCTGCCCCGGATTGAGCGTGGTGATGTGACATTCCAGTTCATCCAGCGTCGGCGTGGGCGCTTGCAACACCTGACGAACTGCGCCGACTTTGGTGGGTTTGGCCGTCATCGTGCCCCAGTCAAAGACCGAAGACGTCATCGTGGCGGGCGTTTTCGTTTGCGCGGCGGTTTGCGCCGCCGTCGTCTGGGAAAACACTTGCGACAAATTCACTGCCGCCAACGTGGCAATGATGGCCAGCGAAGCAACCAGACAATCCCTACGCGTAACGTGCATTGTGACTCCTTGCTGGCGGCACGACTGGTGGCAAAGCTCAGTCGTCTTCCCGCCATTGAGCGAACAGTTGTTCCGCCAGCAACAAATCCTCTGGCGTGGTGATTTTCAGATTGTGCGGAGAACCTTCGACCACGGCGACCGGTACGCCCAGGCGTTCGACCAGCAGCGAATCATCCGTCGTTAACGCAGAGGGAAGCCCAGCCGCGCGCGCTTCGTCATTGGCACGCCGCAACAATTCATAGCGAAAGGCTTGCGGCGTTTGCGCGCGCCAGATGCGGCGACGGTCAATCGTTCGCTGAATCAGTCCGTTTTCGACTTCCTTGATGGTGTCGGTCGCCGGCAACGCCAGAATCGCCGCGCCGATTTCCGCCGCTTTGGCAAGCACAGCCGAAATCTGCCCAGGCGTCACAAACGGACGTACCGCGTCGTGCACCGCGACAATTTCCGGATTCAATTTAGCCGCCGCATGCAACGCATTGAAAATCGAATCACTGCGTTCAGCGCCGCCTTCGACAAAATGCACGGGTTTGCCCAGTTGCGCTATTGCGCTGCGCGCCTGAAAGTCCGGTTGGCGTTCAGGCGAAAGCGCCACGACAATCGCACCGATGTCCGCACAACCGGCAAAGCGTTTGATGGTGTGCCAGAGAATCGGAGCGCCCGCGACTTCCAGAAATTGTTTGGGAATTTGTCCGCCGAATCGGGAACCGCTGCCAGCGGCGGGAATGATGGCGACGTTCATAAGCAGGCAACAAGCAAAAGACAAGAGGCAAAAATCAAAGCGGTTGTCTTTGATTTTTGCCTCTTTGTCGTTTGCGATTCTTAGTCTACAGAAGGCGCAGGCAACGGCGTCGGACGAGAAGGCCGATCACGGAAATCCCGTTGCTCGCGCACTTCCTGCTTGGTTTCTTCGACGCGGCCAAAGATCATTTTGCCTGCCGTCGTCTGCAAAACGCTGGTCACGACCATATCCACGTTTTTGCCGATTAGCCGACGCGCATTGTCAACGACCACCATCGTGCCATCATCCAGATAAGCTACGCCCTGGTTGTATTCCTTGCCTTCTTTCAAGATGAAAACCTTCATGATCTCACCCGGTAACACCACCGGTTTGAGCGCATTGGCCAGTTCGTTGATGTTGAGCACTTCGACGCCGCGCAAATGCGCGACTTTGTTCAGGTTGAAATCGTTGGTGACGATGGGCGCGTTAAGCTGTTTGCCGAGTTCGATCAGCTTCAAATCCACTTCGCGTACGTTGGGAAAGTCCGCTTCGTGAATTTGCACGTCCAGACCGTTGTTTTTCTGGATGCGTTGCAGGATGTCCAACCCGCGCCGTCCGCGATTGCGTTTGGCCGAATCCGACGAATCGGCGATCTGCTGCAATTCGCGCAAAACAAATTGCGGGATCAGAATCGTGCCACCCATAAAACCGGCTTCGGCGATGTCGGCGACGCGTCCGTCAATGATCACGCTGGTGTCGAGAATCTTGTAATTCTGTTTGGGCGCGCGGTCGGTCAGAATTCCGCCAAGCGCCGACAGATCCAGGTAATCGCCTTTGGCGGCTCCGACCAGCAATCCGCAATAGGCCATAAAGAGCGTCAGCGTCAGCGTCAAAAAGGACTTGAGCGGTTGATCCCAGGGTTGGGCGGTGATCAAAAATCCCATCAACGAAGCGCCAATGATCCCCAGAATGGAACCGGCGGCGGCACCGATCAGGGTTTTCAACGAAGCCTGCCGGATACGAAGTTCAAAGAAGATGATGCCTGTTGCCAACAACGCTCCCACAACTGCTGAGAGTAATCTCGATCCACCGGGAATGGCCAATTGCCGACCGACCCATTCGGGAATCGGCTGAATCAAGGCTCCCGCCACGACCAGCACCAGGCTGAATACGGCACGTATTAAGATGATGTCCGCTTGCATAAAACATAACCCCTCGAGCGAACCAAAACGCCTGACTTCAAGATGATGTGAACGAAAGAAAGATATGAAATTAGGCAGCCGTTCCGATTCGTAAGTTATTGAAATTTGAATAAGGAGCGATCCCTAACGCGCGCGGATTGTAGCACGGGCTTTCTAGGAGCGGGAGAGCACGCGGGAAATAAAGGACGAGGCGAAAAGCGAGGGAGGGACGGAGCGAATGAGAGAGGGAGCGAACGAGAGACGGAGAGAACGAGGGACGGAGAGAACGAGGGATGGAGAGAACGAGAGAGGGAGCGAACTAGGGATGGAGAGAACGAGAGAGGGAGCGAATGAGAGACGGAGAGAACGAGGGACGGAGCGAATGAGAGAGGGAGCGAACTAGGGATGGAGAGAACGAGAGGCAAAACGAAGAAGCAGCAAACCGAGCGAGTGACAGACCCCGTCCCGCTCTCGCTCTTTCCCTCCCTCTCTCTTTCTCTCTTTCCCTCTTTCCCTCTTTCATCCTCTCTGTCGTCAGCTTTTCGGTGCGTAATACCCGGTGCGTGAGCGGGCGGTGAAGCCGGGCTTTTTGACGCGTACGGTCAATTTGCGAAATGCGCCATCGCGTTTTTCGTTGGTCGAAAAAAAGCCC
>JAEUQO010000062.1 GCA_016789605.1 Acidobacteriota bacterium | reverse complement strand
TTTGCTGGACACACTGCGCAAAGACCTGCCTGCCGAAACGCGCCAATCCGTGCTCGGCAATACGCCTGAGGCAACCGCCACGCGCGCCTTGTTCGCCGCTTGCTTTCGCCGCGTTCCGGCGTTGTCAGAGAAGGGCCCCATACGCCCGGCGCGGTTGCGCGACGCCTTGCTGGCGCTGACCGGCACCGACACCGACGAAATCATCAACACCTGGCTGATTCGTTTGTGCTCAGTGTTTCTGGATCAGGGCTTGGCGTATTGGCCGATGCCGTGGCGTGAAAACGGCTTTTATCATGCCGTCAGCAGAATGATGCGCCAGCCGGTGACGTTGAAACCGGAGTTGCTGGTCGGCTTACGTCGTGAATTGAAACGGCAGGAAGAAGCCGGAATGGACGCGACAGCAGTCGTGCTGGATTGCCTGCGCCGGTTCAACGTCGAACCGGAACAATGGGAATCGTATTTGACTGCGGAATTGCTGGCCTTGCCCGGCTGGGCCGGATTGATGCGGCGGCTGGAAGAAGACCCGGGTCTGGCTCCACACGAACATGTTCCCTGCACGTTGCTGGACTTTTTGGCTGTGCGTTTGACGTTGACGGCAATTGCCAGCGAAAACCTGTGGCATCGTCATCGCCTGAGCGGCACGCCGTGGACGCAATGGCAATTGCCCATTGAAGCTGCGCCCATCACCGAAGCGCAGCAAATGGCCGAAGTCGCGCGCGTGTTCGATATCGCCCAATTGCTGGGACTGTCTGCCGCACAGGTCAATTCACTCAGCACCAGCGAGTTTGAGCGGCTGCACAACGCCATCAAAGAATTCAACGAACTCGAACGCCGTCGCGTGTTCCATCTCGCCTATGAACGGCGACACGAACACCTGATCCTGGAACCGCTGCAAACATACCGGCAGGAAGTGAATCCCACGCGCAGCGAAACGCGGCCCGCAGCGCAAGTCATGTTTTGCATTGACGAACGCGAAGAATCCATTCGCCGCGCACTGGAAGAACTTGATCCCGAGGTTGAAACGTTGGGCGCAGCCGGTTTCTTTGGCGTGGCCGTGAATTACCAGGGACTCGACGATCCGCACGGCGTGGCGCTCTGCCCGGTTGTCGTCACACCACAACACGCCGTCATCGAAAAACCGATTCACACCGACGCACCATTACACGAACAACGCCAAAGCCTGCGCAAAACCTGGGCGAATCTGGCGCACAACGGCTATGTCGGTTCGCGCACGATGATTCGCGGCAGCGTCGGCACGATGGGCTTGGGAATGTTGTCGCTGTTTCCGCTGGTCACGCGTGTGCTGGCTCCGCGAGTGGCGGGACGATTGCGCGGCTGGTTGGAAGAACGATTGCTGCCCGAACCGCGCACCGAATTGACCTTGATGCGGCGCGACGAATCTGGCCACGACAAGATCGAAGGTATGCTCGTGGGCTTTTCCGTCCGCGAAAAAGCCGAACGCGTGGCCAGCGTCTTGCGCCCGGCAGGCCTGGTCGAAAACCTTTCTCGCCTGGTCGTGATTCTGGGCCACGGTTCCACCAGTCTGAATAATCCGCACGAATCGGCGCACGATTGCGGCGCGTGCGGCGGTCGTCGCGGTGGGCCGAACGCGCGCTTGTTTGCCGCCATGGCCAACCACCCGCAAGTTCGCGAAATCTTGCCGGAACTGGGTGTTCATGTTCCCGCCGACACCTGGTTCGTCGGTGGTTATCATGACACCTGCAACGACGATGTGATCTTTTTTGACGAAGACGCGATTCCGGCTTCGCATCGGGATGATTTCGCGCGCATCAGCCGTTCGTTGGATCGCGCGCGCGCAGCCAATGCCCTGGAACGTTCACGCCGATTTGAAGCCGCCTGGAAAGACACTTCGCCAGACGCGGCGCTGATTCACGTACAGGAGCGCGCTGAACATCTGGCCGAACCGCGACCGGAATACGGTCACGCAACCAACGCCGTCGCCATCGTCGGTCGCCGCAGCTTGACGCGTGGGTTGTTCCTCGACCGGCGCGCGTTTCTGGTCTCATACGATCCTACGCTGGACGAAAAGAACGACCGGCTGGCGGCATTGCTCGGCGCAGCGGGTCCTGTCTGCGCAGGCATCAATCTGGAATATTACTTTTCCTTTGTGGACAACGAACGTTACGGCTGCGGCACGAAATTGCCGCACAACGTCACGGGCTTGGTCGGCGTGATGAACGGTCACGCCAGCGATTTGCGCACCGGATTGCCGTGGCAAATGGTCGAAGTCCACGAACCTGTACGGCTGTTGTTGATTGTCGAAAACACGCCTGAGCGCGTAATGCAGGCCGTGCGGCAAAGCCCTGTGGTCACCGAATTGGTCGAGAATCGCTGGATTCGCGTGGTCACGATGGATCCGACAGACGGCAAGCTGCACGTATACCGCAACGGCGAATTCGAGCGGTTTGATGATCCTGCGCACGAATTGCCGACGGCTACGGCGTCAGCAGATTGGTTTCTGGGCAAACTGGAGCATCTGCCCATCGCGCGCATCTCGCCGCAAGCGGCAAACGCGGGGCGGTCGGTTGCCCTGGGAGTGTAACGAATGAATTTGAGTTATTTGCTTTGTGCCATCGTCTTACTGCCGGGGCTGACCTTTGCCACGCTGGGCGTGAGCTGGCTGCTCGGCTGGCAACCGCGTGAACGAACGGTTGCTCGGTTGACGGCGCTTTGTTATTCGCTGGCGGCAGTCGCCACGGCGTGGTTGTGGATCGGCATGGTCAACGCGGGACAAATCAGCCTGACGGTTCCGCTCGGCAGTTGGTTCAGCGTCGAAGCATACAGCTTTCCCTTGATGCTGATGGTTGACCGTTTGTCGCTGCCGCTGGTGGCGTTGAGCGTGTTGCTGGTCGGCGTCGTCGGCGTGTTTTCCGTGCGCTATCTGCACCGCGATCCGGGCTTTCATCGCTTTTTCCTGCTGCTGAATCTGTTCGGCTTCGGCATCCTGTTGCTGTTCACGGTTGGTTCGTTCGATTTGTTGATCAGCGGCTGGGAATTGGTCGGGCTGACGTCGGTGTTGCTGATTGCGTTCTTTCAGCACCGCGACGAACCGGTGAAAAACGCCTTGCGCGTATTTGCCACGTATCGCACCTGTGACATTGGGTTGCTGGTCGGTGTGGTGATGATGCATCACTTCGCTGATACGACGGAATTCAGCAAGCTATTCACGCAAACCTGGCCGGGCGCAGGCACCAGCTTGAGCGGCGGTGGCGCAACGCTGGTCGGCTTTTTGCTGCTGCTGGCCGCGATGGGCAAAGCCGCGCAGGTTCCCTTTTCCGGCTGGTTGCCGCGCGCAATGGAAGGCCCCACGCCGTCGAGCGCGATTTTTTATGGTGCGTTGTCGGTGCACGCCGGGGCGTATTTGCTGCTCCGCGCACAACCGATTTTGGAAGCCTCGATGCTGGTGCGGGAAACCGTCATCGTCATTGGCTTGTTGACGGCGCTGCACGGAACCTTTGTTGGACGCGCCTGTGCCGATGCCAAAACCTCGCTGGCCTATGCCTCGATGACGCAACTCGGCATCATCTTTATGGAAATCGGATTTGGCCTGACCTGGCTGGCGCTGTTGCACATCTGTGGCCATGCCGTCGTGCGTACGCTGCAATTTCTGCGCGCGCCTTCGATGCTGCATGACTTCCACCGCGTTCACGCCGCTGCGGGCGGGCATCTGGGCGAAACCGGTGCGCATTACGAACAGTTGTTGCCTGAAGCCGTGCAAGGCTGGCTGTACCGTCTGGCGCTGGATCGCGGGCATCACGATACGTTTTTGGATCGCTTCATCGTTGCGCCAGTCATCCGTTTGGCAACACGACTGAATCAATTCGAGATGCAATGGATCGCTTATATCGTCGGCCCAGGCAAACTGCGCCGCCAGCGGTTGTCTGCCAAAGCAGGCGTTCATCGCTTCAATCAAACGACGGAGGACGTCAATGTCTGAACACCTGCTGTTTCCCTGGATTAGTTTGACTGTGTTGCTGGTATTGACCGCAGCAGCATTTGTCTGGCGTATGCCGACCGCCGATGCCGCACGCCGTGCAACGATTGGCGTGCTCAGCACAGCCCTGCCGTTCTTGCTGATCGCCAGCTATGAATCGTCGGCGGCAGAAGGCGGACGCGTGACCGAACCCTGGATCGGTTCGTTGTTCACGATGGACGCATTGAACGAGATTCCCTTGCCCTTGTTTGCGGCGCTTGCGCTTGGCGTGACGATGCTGGCCCCCAAACGCAAAGTCACGCCGCGTTGGCTGTCAGGCATCTTGATTCTGACGGCAGCGACACTGGCAGCGTATGCGGCGAATAATTTGCTGGTGCTGACGCTGGCGTGGGCCGCCACCATCGCACCGTTTTTGAGCAAACGCTTTTTCGAGATCAAACGCGAAAAAGAAACGCCTTCGTGGTCAAAAGTCGTGCTCAGTTTAAGCACTGCCTGCGTCTTGATCGGTGCGGCCTTGCTGGTCGCCGGAACGACGCAAGCCGGCTGGAGCAACGCACTCAGTCTTTCGCTGCCACGCACGGGAACCAGCACAATGCTGCGCTGTGCATTTATCTTTCTGATCGTCGCGGTCTTTTTGCGCAAAGGCTTGTTGCCAGCGCATTCGTGGCTGTTGGCGGGGTTCGAGCGCGGGCCGCTGTTGCCGCTGGCCTTGTTGGTCAACGGACACCTGGGCGCGTTTTTGATCGCCCGCGTTGCGTTGCCCGTGTTGCCGGATGTCGCTCACGAAGCCTTGCCGTTGTTGGGCGATCTGGGGTTGTTGACGGCGGCATACACGGCCTTGATTGCTTTGGCCGAACGCCAACCGCGCCGCTTGCTGGCGCTGCTTTCCATCAGCCAGGCATCATTCATTTTGGTCGGCTTGGAAAGCAACAACGCTGACGGCATCGCAGGCGCATTGGTGCATTGGCAAGTCGTTGCCGTTGCCAGCACGATTCTCATCTCAGTGTTCACCAGTCTGGAAGCCCGGTTAGGGGCGCCGATTGATGGACAACGCTTTTTGGGGTTGGCGGCGAGTGCGCCGCGCCTGGCAGTGTTTTTCGCCGTTGGCGGGTTGGCGCTGGTTGGCTTGCCACTGACACTGGGCTTTCCGGCAGAAGATTTGTTACTGCACGGAACCTTGACCACTCATCCTCGGCTTGGCGTTGTGTTGCCGATTGTGACTGCGCTGAATGCTTTCACGGTGATTCGCTTGTTTGCCACCTTGTTTCTAGGCCGTCCAGGCGCAGAAACACGCGGGTTGGCCGATGCCCTGCCGCGCGAACGCTGGGTGTTAACAGCCGCGCTTTTGTTTTTGTTGTTGGGCGGAATCCAGCCAGCAGCGCTGGTGCGGGCGCCTGCGATAGCGGCTGAGCACCTGGCCTCGCTGCTCAATAGGGCAACCGAAACACTCACATTTCGCCAATAACCTGGGACTTAATCTCAAACGCTATGAAGTTGATTCGCATACTTGTCACTCTCTTCTTTACTCTTCTGGCAGCCGTGGCAGTTTCTGCACAGACTACTGCAACAATAGAGACAACCTCATCGAGTGCGACGGCGGCAACGGCGGCAGCCGTCACGCCACCAACGGAAGACCATCAATTCTGGAATGAGTTCCAACTGGTCAAACACACGGGCAAGAAAACCGATTTGGTGTTGATCGGCGTGCTGCGCATTGGACGGGATTGGGCGCGCCCGGTGGATGAACGGGTAGGCGTGGGCTATGCCTTCAAGTTGAACAAATTCCTGACCGTGATGCCGACGTATTTACATGTCGAATATCAGCCCTATCCCACACGCGTCATTCACGAAGAGCGCTTGGTGTTGAATGTCACCGGCAAAGCTTCGCTCGGCAAATTCACCTTCACGGATCGCAATCTGATCGAACGCCGCGTGCGCCCTTCGGTCAAAGACTTCACGGTGTATCGCAACCGGCTGCAAATTGACCATCCCGCGCATCTGGGACACTTTGCATTCAAGCCATATGTTGCCGACGAAGTTTGGCATTCCACGCAAACCGGCGCGCGCGGCGAATTCGGCTGGTTCCGCAATCGCATCTCCGTCGGGATGATCAAACAGCTTACCGAACATCTGTCCGGCGACATTTTCGTGCTCTATCAAAGCGACGGGCTTTCGCGACCTGGCAACATTCCCGTCGTCGGCACACTCTTCCGTTACACGCTATAAACTAGATCGGTTTTCAATCCGCGTCACGGATTGGCCACAGAGCCACGGAGGTTCAGAGAAATACCTAGAAACCTCTGCGGCTCTGTACCTCTGTGGCCAAACCAGTACGCCAAAATGAAATCTAACCTGGCTTCCGAATTGAGGCGTGGACTTAGCGTTTGCGCCTCAATTGTTTTGGCCAATCGGAATTTTTCCCGCCCTTTCCTACATTCAGCCACTGAAAAGCAAATCACACGTTTTTCAGGAGAGGGCAATGTCAAACACGAACCATTTCGACGTCATCATCATTGGCACGGGCGCGGGCGGCGGCACGCTGGCTTACAAACTGGCGCCGTCGGGCAAACGCATTTTGCTGCTCGAACGCGGCGATTACGTGCCGCGCGAAAAAGACAACTGGAGCACGCTGGCCACCGTCAAGGAAGGCAAATACAACACAAAAGAAGAATGGCGCGACGCCAAAGGCAAACCGCTGCATCCGCACACAAACTATTACGTCGGCGGCAACACCAAATTTTACGGCGCGGCGCTTTTCCGCTTTCGCGAACAGGATTTCGGCGAGATCAAACATCACGGCGGCATTTCGCCTGCGTGGCCGATCAGTTACGCAGAGCTGGAGCCGTATTACACCGCTGCTGAACATCTCTATGCCGTTCACGGCAATCGCGGCGAAGATCCGACCGAACCGTGGGCCAGCGCACCGTACGCGCATCCGGCAGTCAGCCATGAACCGCGCATCGCGCAACTGGCCGAAGATTTTGCCCGGCTCGGTTATCAACCATTTCACACGCCGCTCGGCGTAATGCTCAACGAAAAGCAGATGAACCACAGCAAGTGCGTGCGCTGCAATACCTGCGACGGATTTGCCTGTTTGACCAATGCCAAATCTGACGCGCAGGTCGTCTGCGTTGATCCAGCGCTTGAGCATCCGAACGTTTCGCTGCTGACGAATGCGTATGTCGAACGGTTGGAAACCAGCGCATCAGGCCGTGAGGTAAAGCGCGTGGTCGTGAAGCGTGAAAGCACGGAAGAAACCTATTCCGCGGATGTCGTTGTTGTGTCGGCGGGCGCGATCAATTCCGCCGCATTGTTGTTGCGTTCGGCGAATGACAGACATTCGCACGGACTGGCAAACAGTTCGGACGTTGTCGGGCGGCATTACATGGGCCACAACAATTCGGTGCTGTTCGCCATTTCGCGGCATCCGAACCCAACGGTCTTTCAAAAGACGATGGCGCTGAATGATTTTTACTTCGCGTCAAAGGAATGGGATTTTCCGATGGGGCACATTTCCTTCGTCGGTAAATTCGACGCCCATATGTTCGCCGCCGGAGCGCCGCCGTTTGCGCCGCATCTGACGCTGGATTACATCGCCAAACACTCGCTGGATTTCTGGCTAACTTCCGAAGACCTGCCCGATTCGAACAACCGCGTCACGCTCGACCGCGACGGCAAAATCACGCTGAGTTACACGCCGAACAATCTGGAAGGTCACAACCGGCTTTATGCCAAAGTGAAAGAAATGGTCAAAGCCGCCGATTGCCACGACCATTTGATTCCGCTCAATGCGTTTGTCGGCGACCGCATTCCGCTGGCCGGGGTCGCGCACCAAAACGGAACCATTCGCTTCGGCAATGATCCGCAAACGTCTGCGCTCGATCGCAATTGCAAAGCACACGACGTGGACAACCTGTATGTCGTGGATGGCAGCTTTTTCTGTTCCAGCGCGGCGGTCAATCCGGCGTTGACGATTATGGCCAACGCCTTGCGCGTGGGAGACCACCTGCTCGAACGGTTGACGTAGGAGGAAGCGATGAAACAGAGCTATCAACAAGCAACAAGCAACTGGCAACTGGCAAAAGTAAAGGCCGTGCTCTTTGCCAACCGCGTCTTGCGCGTCAAGCACGCGCCTTATTTCTGCCTTTTGCTCGTAGCTTTTTGCTGGTTGCCGTTTTCGGCCACCAGTCAGCAACCGCTGATCAAAGCCGTGGACGCTGTCGGGTTCACAGTCAGCGATGCAGATCGTGCGGCAGAGTTTTTTGCCAGGGTGTTATCGTTCGAGAAAGTCTCTGATGTGGAAGTGATCGGCGACGACTACGAACATTTACAAGGTGTGTTTGGCTTGCGCATGAGGGTGGTGCGTATGCGCCTGGGCGGCGAATTCATCGAGCTGACCGAATATCTGGCCCCGCGCGGACGGCCCATCCCGCCAGATTCGCGCAGCAATGATCGCTGGTTTCAGCACATCGCGATCATCACCAGCGATATGGAGCGCGCCTATCAATGGTTGCGGCAAAACAAGGTAGAGCACGCTTCGACCGGGCCCCAGCGGTTGCCGGATTGGAACAAAAACGCGGGCGGCATCAAAGCGTTTTACTTCAAAGACCCGGACGGACACGCGCTGGAAATCCTGCAATTCCCGTCCGGCAAGGGCGACGAAAAGTGGCGACGGCTGGCGACACAAGACCAAAACCGTTTGTTCCTGGGCATTGACCACACGGCCATCGCCATCGGCGACACCGACGCCAGTTTGAAGTTTTATCGTGATACGTTGGGGTTGCGCGTGGCTGGCGAGAGTGAAAATTACGGCCCCGAACAGGAACGATTGAACAATGTGTTTGGCGCGCGGTTGCGCATCACAGGATTGCGCGCGGCAGAGGGACCGGGCATAGAGTTTCTGGAATATCTGGCTCCGCGCGATGGACGAACAGCGCCAGCGGATAAAAAAGCCAACGACTTGATGCATTGGCAGACCAAATTGGTGACCAATGACATTGAATCGGCTGCCGCCAAATTGCGCGAAGCCAGGTTCGATTTCATTTCATCAGGCATCATCCGGTTCGCCACGCCTGTGCTGGGCTTTTCGCAAAGCGTGCTGGTGCGCGATCCCGACGCGCACGCGGTGCAGTTGCTGGCACGATAACGCGGCCAGCCCTGACAAAAACAGTCTGCCCGTCAACACCACGAAATCGGCGGCGTTGACGGGCAGGTGCGGTTCAGAACGGAAAAACTCGCTATTTCAGGTACTTCTCAATCCAGGCGAATTCGCGCTGCATTTTGTCCATTTGATAGCTTGGCACGGCCAACCCGTGGCCTTGGTCTGGATAGATGACGAGTTGTGTGGGAACGCCCAGCCGTTTCAACGTGCGATAGGTTTCTTGTGATTGTCCGAGCGGAACGCGCTCATCCTTTTCGCCGTGAAAGATCAGCGTCGGCGTTTTGGCGTTGGTCAGAGACGTCAGCGGCGACTGTTCGTCATACATTTTGCGCGCATCCCAAGGCGTGCCGCCGTGCAACCGTTCGCGTTGATGGATGATGTCGGCGGTGCCCCAATACGACACGGCGTTTGCTAACCCCGCGCCATAGGCCGCGCATTTGAACCGGTCGGTGTGGCCAATGATCCAGCCGCCCATATAGCCGCCATAACTCCACCCGGCGACCGCCAGTCGTTTGTCATCTGCCAGCCCGCGTTTGATCAATTCATCAATGCCACTGAGGATGTCTTCGTAATCCACTTTGCCCACCAGCTTGGCATTGGCTTGGGCGAACTTGGCTCCGTAATTCGACGAACCGCGAAAATTCGGCATAAACACGGCGTAACCGGCACCGGCATACACCTGCGGAAAAGCGCTCCAGGTGGCATTGAAAGTTTTCGTGTACGCGCCTTCCGGCCCGCCGTGAATATAGGTCACCAGCGGATAACGCTTCCCGGTTTGATAGCCGACGGGATAAACCAACACGCCTTCGATTTCAGTGCCGTCGTTTGATTTCCAGCGGATGGCTTCGACCTGGCCCAACGTGAATTGCTCGCTTTGCGGGTTCAAACGCGTGATCAGAATCGGGATCATATTGCGCGAATTGAGCAAGGCGACTTCGGAAGGCATGCGCGGGCTTTCGTGAACATAGGCGATGTTCATGCCATCCAGCGTCATCGAGAAGCTGGTGGTTACGCCTTCATCGCGCGTCATCGCCTGAGGGTTTTGCGCCTGTGGTCTGGGGTCAAGCAGACTCATCGTGTACAAACGCGCACCGACGCCGACGCCCGCCAAAAAGACCAACCGTTGACTGTCGAACATCCAGCGATGGCTGGTGATATAGCCATCGAATTCGCGGCCCAGCACTTTTGCTTCGCCGCCCGTAATCGGCAAGATGTGAATGCGATCCGGTCCCACAGTGGGGTCGCCATCGGCGTGCGCCAGATAAGAAATCCACCGCCCGTCAGGCGAAATGCGCGGTTCGTTTTCGATGCCATTGCCGCGCGTCAATTGGCGCAACTGCGCGGTGTCATACGGCGCAGCATTCAGATTGGACGGCGTCAGAAAAATCTCTGTCGTTTGCCCATCACTCAGTTTGGGCGTGGTGCGCGCGGTGAAAATCAGTTGTGCGCCATCCGGCGACCAGTTGAACGCCGCAACGTGACGCGTACCTTTGGTCAATTGCTTGCTCTGTTGCGTCGCGACATCCACCACCCACAACTGCGCCGAACGATGGTTTTCATCCACCACCATCGGCGGCTTTGTTTTGGGCTTGTCGGCGAGCGGCTCTTCGGCCAAAAAGGCAATGAAACGTCCATCGGGCGACCATTCAAAATCGAGCACCGGGGTTTTGTGCGCGGTCAGTGCTGCCGGTTCGCCGCCATAAACGCTGAGCAGATAAATTTGCGCGCCGTCACCAGCGCGCTCCGACAAAAACGCGATGCGCCGCAAATCTGGCGCCCAGCGCGGGTGGTCATCGCGTTTGGCGTGTGAGGTCAATTGCACCAACTGACGCGCTTCATCTGCCAACCAGACATCGCTATTGAACCGGTCGTGTTCTTTATCCCAACTGGTCACGACAAACGCCACCCGGCGGCCATCTTGCGAAATCTGCACATCGCTGGCGCGGTTGAGCGCCACAACATCGTCTACGGTCATCGGGCGTTTAGGTTGCGCCAGTCCAACGGTGACAGAAACCAACACGAACAACGGAAGCAAATAACGACACATGGTCAAGGTGTTTTCTCCTCCAAGGGATTCTTGCGCGTCAAGTTAGCAACAAAAACGTGCGAGAAAAAACCGTGGCTTTCGATAAAGGATTCGCCTTCAGGGAATCGCGTGGCGGCGATTCCCTGAAGGCGATTAGAGTGCGACGTCAGCTTACCGCTCGGCCAACTTACGACCGGCGTTCAACTGATCAAAATTCAGGATCGCATTGAACACCAAAAAGTAACTGCCTTGCGTTTCGGCGCGCCAGAACGGGTTATTGGAAAACAGCACGACGTGGCCTTCGCCGACCGGAACGTCAATTACAGCAGGACGTTGTGCCAGTTCGGCCCCGCCTTCGAGCAGGCCGGAAACGAGCAGGTCGCGCATATCGGCGTAACGCAACACCACGCGCGGACGCGCGCCCGGCGGGATCAGGTAAATGCCGTTGCGTTGCATTTCCGGCGTGACCGGGCCGGGTTCCCAAACCTCGAAGCGCGGCTGTTCCGGCACCTGGTCAGGCGGACGATTTTGTACAACGTCTGGATCGTCTGGCGTACCGCGTCCGGTCAATCGGTCGCCGCCCTCGCCACCGCCTCTACGTCCGCCGCGCCCGCCAGCGGTGTTGCTGACGCCGAAGATTGGCCCGCTGGAATAGAAGATCGCCAGGCTTTCGTTGTAGCCATAGGCAATCGGGCTGGCAGCATCCACCATTTTCGAGCGGACGACTGTGCCCGGTGCGCGCATGCGTTGCGGCGCTGAGGCCGACACCCCTGCGGTAAAGCCCAGGCTCACGGCAAAGCTGGCCGTGTCATTGGCGGTGAGGAAGAGTCCGCCGCGCTGGACAAAGCCCTGCAAATTGGCCAAACCGCTCCAGCCCAAACCCGGACGCATATCGTCGGTTTCATCAATGCGGCCCAGATTGGGCGTCACATCCGATTTTTTCCACGGCAACGGATTGCCGAACATCGGCATACCGCTGACGATTTGTTGCGGATTGGCGCGGCCCACAGGCGCAAAAATGATCACATCAAATTTGTCGCGCAACTTGTCGTCTTGCGCGACATCCTGCGTGCTGATATAGCTGAACGGCACGCCGTATTTGTCGAACTCCAGCCGCCACCAGCCTTCGTCCTGCGTGCTCAACCAGGTGTGCATCAAGGCAACGCGCGCCGCTTTGACCGGATGCGCCTTGACCGAAGGCGCACTGTCAACGGCATACACCTTCAACCCGAGTTCGCCCGCCGCGCGGTGCAAAGCATCCTGCCCGACGCCTTTGATGATGAACGAACCGCGGTTGAATTTCGTCCCGGCGGCTTCGAATGACTCTTCGGCGGCTTCAAACGAAGCGTCCTTGAACCGATAACGCAACGTCACCAGCGCGTTGTCGGCGTTGTGATTCACCAGATACACCGAACCGCTGCCGTTGACGCCGCCCGTGGATTTCACTTCGCCAGAGACTTTTTCCATCGGCGCATCGAGCGCTTTGACATCAGTCACACGCACGACTTGCACATTGCCAAGCTCGCCAAACGTCCAGGCCGTGTCGTCATAGATATTGCGCTGCGGATCGTTCGGCGACCAATACTGATAGTCGAGCATCATATCGGCGATACGGCTATACGGCTGATCCATCCGCACCAGATAGGTCCCCGCTGGAAATTGACGCGTGCTCGTGTCTTGACCGCTGTTGCCGCCGTTGGTGCCGCCGCCCGCCGCAGCCGGTGCCGCCGGACGCTTCTTGCCCGGCACGGTCACACTGAATGGCGCAGTCGCGCGATGAACTTCGCAGCCCTGTAATTGCAACAAGCGCAGCAATTCGGCTTGTCCGCCCGGACGCGGATCGTCACCCGGAAACACATACGCCGCCGGGCCGGAAATCTTCGCCTTCAAAATCGAGTTCTTGCTCTTCAGGTAAAAGTTGCGCAAGAAGTACTGGCGGTTTGCCGCAAACTGCGCCAGCGAAACCAGAATGCCGGTTTGCTGATAGTTGTTGTTGTTGCGTTGCGACCAGATGGTTTTGGGCAGCGGCGGGTTTTGTTTGTACCAGGTACGCGAATATTCGCTGGGCGACAAAGTGCGTTCCACTGTGTCGGCCCCGGCGTTGCCAAAGGTTTCATACAAGCGGCTGATGCCGTTGTGCGACGCGGCAATGAACATCAAATAGCTGGGCGACCAGGTGTCGAACGTGCCGTACGTGAAGACACCCGGCATACCGAATTTGGTCATTTCGCCAACGTTGTTCCAACCGATGAAATGCCATTCGTTCGTCAGTATTGGGTCGAGCCAGGCGTTGTATGGTTCCGCGCCGACGGTGTTGTCATACAAATACGCCACCGATTCGTGCAGGTCATGCAAGACTTGTGGTCGCCAGTTGATATAGGTCTTCAACACGTTGCGTGTCAGCGCCAGCGACAACGACATCGAATCGCGGTTGTTGTCGTGTGCAACGTATTTGCCCCAGTAAATCAGGTTGGGCCAGTTTTTCCCTGGATTGGCCAGATGCCAGTTATAGACATCTACTTGCCGGTCGCGCCCGTCCACTTCGACCAAAGGCGTGATCAAGGTGATGGCATTGTCGCGAATCTGTTTGATATAGGCGCTGTCGTCCACAGCCAGACGATAGGCCAATTCCATCAACGCAGTCGGCGAACCGGTTTCAGGCGAATGGATCGCCCCGGTCAGGTAATAGACCGGCACCGTATCGGGAATCAGTTTGTCGGCTTCGTCGTCGTTCAAATTGATCGTGCGCGGATCAGCCAGTTTCGCCAACCGCGCGCGATTCTCTTCCAGTTTTGCCATGTTCGCTTCTGACGAAACGGCGACGGCGATCATCTCGCGGTCTTCTTCGGTTTTGCCAATGGAATAGACTTTGACGCGCGGGCTGGCGGCTTCCAGCATACGCATGTACCGATAGACTTCGTGAGAATATGGAAGCTTGCCCGGCGCACCCGCCACATCACCGAGTACAGCTTTCGGTGTGGGAACTTTGGTCGAAGCAGGCAGGTAATCAGTCAAGGGAGAATTGAAAAACGGTTGCGTGGTGTATTCGCGAATCTTCCTGGTGTATTCCTCGTCAATCGGCTGTTGCGGGTTGCGGCCCGGTTTAATCGTAACAGCAGTTTGTTGCGCGGCAGCACACGTGACCGCCAACACAAGCAAACACAAACTGCGCCAAAGCAGCTTCGAGTTCATAGGGTTCCTCTCCTGATTATTCGGTGATGAAAGGCAGGCGTAAGAATACGAAACAAACGAAAATAACGAAACCGGCACAAGACAAAACCCTGTTCAGTTCCGCTGGCAACGCGAAATTGAGCGCACCGGCTCACTAGCGACCGCGCGGCGTGTCAACGACCGGCTTGCCCGCCTGTTTGCGCAACATCTGGCCTGGCTTTGCGCCGTTGTGCGTACCGCGTTCGATCACGAGCTGTCCGTTGACGAGCACATAGTCAATGCCGACAGGAAATTGTTTCGGCTGTTCAAAAGTCGCGCGGTCAGCCACCGTCTTTTCGTCAAAAACGACGATGTCCGCCGCCATTCCCGGGCGCAGCAAGCCGCGCTCCCACAACTTGAAAACCCCCGCTGGCAAGGACGTCATTTTGCGCACGGCTTCTTCCAGGCCCACCAGTTTTTTCTCGCGCACATAGACGCCCAGCACGCGCGCGTTGTTACCAAAACCGCGCGGATGCGGAATGCTGGCACTGGCCGGGTCGGCCACACCGGCATCCGAAGCGATCATCGTGAATGGTTGCCGGAAAATGCGTTCCACGTCCTGTTCTGACATTTTGTGCAAGACCATTTGCGCCCCGCCCGCCAGTTGCATTTCGATCACCTGTTCGGCTTGCGCTTCGGCATCGGCTTTCTGTTTGGTCAGGCGCGTGATTTCGGCGATGTTTTTGCCGTTGAAACTTTGGTTGGCGGAATGATTGGCGACAAAGGCAAAGGCGAAATCGCTGAAGCCTTGCTCGTTGGCTTTGGCGATCAACTCGCGCCGCACACGGGCACGTGTGTCAGGATTGTTCAACCGCTCTTTGGTCTTCTCTGCGCCGCCGTCAAACACCCACGAAGGAAACAAAATGCCGATGCCCGTGCTGCCTGCCGGATAGAGATACTGGTCAACCGTCACTTGCTGCCCGCGCGCGCGCGCGCTTTCGACCAGTTTGATCGTTTCTGCGCTCGCGCCCCAGCGTTTTTTGCTCGACACTTTGAAATGCGAAATTTCGACGGGACAACCCGCCAGCGCACCGATCTCTATGGATTCGCGAATGGACTTTTCGACAAATTCGCCTTCGTCGCGCATGTGCGTCGCGTATAGACCGCCGTATTGCGCGGCGACTTTGGCCAATTCGGCGATTTCATCGGTTTTGCCATACGTGCCCGGAATGTATTCCAACCCGGTCGAAAGCCCGACGGCGCCGTCGCGCATCGCCTGCGCCACCAGATCGCGCATTTTCTGCAACTCTTCTGTTGTCGGAGGCCGATCAAAATCGCCGTTCATGCCCGCGCGTCGGACGGTGTTGTGTCCGATCAAAGCCGCGATGTTGATGCCCGTGCCCAGCTTTTCCAAACGCCCAAACCAATCGGCGAGGTTCAAGGCGGAGCTGCCGCAATTCCCGGTCACGACCGACGTCACGCCCATGCGCAGGAAGTTTTCCGCGCCGGGCAATTCCGTAATGCCGCCTTCGATATGCGTGTGGACGTCAATAAAACCGGGCGCGACAACCAAACCTTGCACATTGACGGTTTTGGCTGCGCGTGCCGGATCAATGCGCCCGATGTCGGCAATGCGCCCGTCCTTGATGGCCAGATCGGCGGTGAACCACGGATTGCCTGTGCCATCCACAATGCGTCCGCCGGTCAGCAGCAGATCGAATTCGGCGATGGAGGCCGCCGCAGGACGATCCGTCGTGAATCGTGCTCCACACAAAACGGTCAGCAAAAAAACGAGCAACACAGAAAGAGTTCGTTTCGGCATGCGATTGATTTGGATCGGTAACAGAGTTTGGTGAAAGTGTTTGTTGCGTGCTGTGGCGCAGCTTAGCATCCGCGTCTGAAATCGCCAAGACGCGGCTTGCCGCCTGTGGGCGCTGCGGCTATGATGCCGCGCGTCATTCTCACACGTTCCAAGTCTACAATTGGTTTTTCTCTCAACAGGAGGCGGTCATGAAACGTTACGCGACGTCTTTTTCCCTGGCGCTGCTTGGAGTGTTTGTCATGCTCGGAGGCACGGCGGCCTTCGCGGTCTTCGGCGAAAAACGGATGACCATCGAAGACTCGCTGGCAATCAAGCAAGTCAGCGCGCCGCAGTTTTCGCCGGATGGCAAACGCATCGTCTATTCCGTTTCTGAGTGGGACAAAAAAGAAAACCGGCGCGTCGCGCATTTGTGGCTGGTTCCCGCCGACGGCGGCACCCCCATGCGTTTGACCAACGGCGACAAAGGCGAAGCAACCGCGCAATGGTCGCCTGACGGAGCGCGGCTGGCGTTTTTGGCAGACCGCAGCGACAAAGGCGGCGGCAATCAAATCTGGCTGATTCCGGCCAACGGCGGCGAAGCCGAACGCCTAACCAGCGAAGAAAACAGCATTCAGGCGTATTGCTGGTCACCTGACGGCAAACAGATTGCCTTTGTCACGCGTGATGTGCCCAAAGACAAAGCTGACCGCGAAAAGAAAAAGAAAGACCGGGTTGACACCATTGTGGTAGACAGCGATTACAGCTTTTCTCACTTGTGGACGATCAACCTGGAAAGCAAAGAAAAGAAGCGGCTGACCGAGGGAGCTTTCACCGTCAGCGCCCCGCGCTGGTCGCCCGACGGCAGCCAGATCGCCTTTGTGCATTCGCGGTTGGGCGTGCAAGAAAGCAGCTTCATTGATATTTCCGCCGACCGCAACACAGACCTGTACGCAGTTGCCAGCGCAGGCGGCGCGTTGCGTCAGGTCACCAATACGCCCGGCGCAGAAACCAATCCGCAATGGTCGCCCGATAGCAAATGGCTGGCCTATATCACCAATGCCAATGCCAATCAGTGGGGGCTGAAAAATGATTTGCAGGTCGTGGCCGCTACAGGCGGCGAACCGCGCAATCTGACCAAAGGCTTTCTGGAATCCGCCGGAAGCGAAATGCAATGGTCGCCCGACGGCAAAACGCTGTATTTCAGCAGCGGCGTGGGAATGTACACGCACATTTACGGCGTTCCGGTTACGGGTGGAACGGTCGCTCAACTGACGCGGCTCAATCGCAATTACGGCGCATTCGACATCAACGGCGCAGCCAGCGCCAAAATCGCTTACACCGTCAACGACAGCCAGACGCCGGATGATCTGTGGGTCGCCTCGCTCAACAAACTCGACGAAGCCAAAAAAGTCACCTGGACCAACCCGCATTTGAGCGATTTTGCCTTGGGCGAAACCACCGTCATCAAATGGAAAGGGCCGGACAACCTGGACATCGAAGGCTTGCTGGTGAAACCGCTCGGCTATGAACGCGGCAAACGTTACCCGCTGGTGCTGCAAATTCACGGCGGGCCGTATGGACGTTTCAGCGATACGTTTAACAGTCGCACACAAATCTGGGCAGCCAACGGTTATGCTGTGCTGATGCCAAATCCGCGCGGTTCGACCGGCTACGGCCAGTCATTCACCACCGCCAACATCGCAGATTGGGGCGGCAAGGATTTCAAAGACATTATGGCTGGCGTTGACGCCGTCATCGCGCAAGGCATTGCCGATCCTGACAAACTGGTCGTGATGGGCGGCAGTTACGGCGGCTTTATGACGTTCTGGACGATTACCCAAACAGATCGTTTCAAAGCCGCGATTGGGCACGCAGGCATTTGTGACTGGTATAGCTTTCACGGTCAAAGCGATATTCCCGGGCTGATGGAATATGGTTTTGCCGGGCAACCGTGGACGACTGACACATACCGCAAATGGTCGCCCATGACGTATGTGGATCGCGTGAAAACGCCGTTGCTGATTACGCACGGCGAACGCGATTTGCGCGTGCCGATTTCACAGGGCGAACAGTATTACCGTGCGCTCAAAAAACGCGGCGTTGAAACCGTCTTCCTGCGCTTTCCGCGCGAAGGTCACGGCATCACCGAACCAAACCACGTCATTGACCTGACCGCACGCCAACTGGAATGGTTCGACAAACATCTGGGCATCAAACGCGAAAAACCTGCCGAGGTAAAAGCCGCAGGTGCATCGGGCGTAACACAATAATGGATTCGCGCGTGTCGCCGCGCGCGCTGTTTACGCGATGCGACACGCATTCTTTCAACTCAAGCAGTTCATCACTAAGCCTACCGCTACCCAACAACTTATGACTCTACAGAATCTGAAGCGTGAATTGCTGGCCGAATTTCTGGGCACACTTGTCCTGATTGCATTCGGCGCTGGCGTTGTGGCGCAGGTCGTTTTGAGTAAACAGCAAAACGGCACGTATCTTTCGATCAATCTGGCCTGGGGCTTTGCCGTGACGATGGGCATTTACGTTGCGGGCGGAGTTACCGGCGCACACCTGAATCCCGCCGTCACGATGGCGCTGGCCGTTCGCGGCGACCTTCCCTGGGCCAAAGTCGTGCCGTACTTTCTGGCACAAATTGCCGGTGCGTTCGGCGGCGCAGCGCTGGCGTTTTTGACCTACCGCGAAGCCTTCAATGCGTTTGACGGCGGCACGCGCACGATGGAAACCGCAGGCATTTTTGCCACCTATCCGGCCAATCATCTGTCGCACCTCGGCGGCCTGATTGACCAGATTGTCGGCACAGCGTTGTTGCTTCTGGTCATTCGCGGCATCGGCGATACACGCAATCATCAAACCGGCAATATCGGCCCACTCGCCGTCGGGTTTCTGGTGATGGTGATCGGCATGGCGTTTGGCCTGAACGCAGGATACGCGATCAATCCGGCGCGTGATTTCGGCCCCCGGCTCTTTACCGCTCTGGCGGGCTGGGGCGGTCAGGTGTTCACCGCCAACAATTTTTATTTCTGGGTGCCGATTGTCGGTCCGCTGATCGGCGGACCGTTGGGATCATTCGTGTACGATTTGTTTATCGGGAATCACTTTCCGGCTGAGGAACGTTAGGCGAGGGTTTCCATCACAACAAAACAGCAAGCCAAGAGCGGGCGGATCATTCGATTCCGGCCCGCTCTTGGCTTAAGAGGAAGAATTCATTTTGCGGCACCGGCGCAGCAGCCGGCCCTTTGTCCATCGTTTTGGCCAGCGCATCGGTCGCCGTCTGACGCGGCATGCTGATCACAGCCTGAATGCTGGAACCGTTGCGCGTCACTTTCAGATTGTTCAGCATCAGCATCGCGGCCTGATCGCTGCCTTTTTTGATCCGGGCGATCAACAACGCAGCCTGGGCCAGGTTTGAGATATTCACCGCGTCGGTTTCGGTATTTGCCGTTCCCACAACCGTCAGTTGCGCCAATTGGTCAATGTCCAGCACCATCGTCAGCGAATTCAGTTGGTGCAACGGCCCCAACGCCCGGCTTGCGCTGACAGCCGCCAGAATCGCCATTGCCGCCTGGTCAATTTCGTCAATGCCAGACGAAACGTGCACGCGATAATCAGCCAACGTTCCGTCAGCGTTCACTTTGCCGGTGACACCGACTTTCAGACGACCTTCAGGCAACGCCAGCTTGCCTTCTTTTTTTGCGTCATACAGACGCTGAACCTGATCTTTGATCGGCGCAGTGTTGATTTTGCCGAAGCTGCCGTATCCGTCAGGGCGCGGCGTCGGCGTCGGGCTTGCTTGCGCAAGTTGTTCTGCCTTGGCTTTTTCTTCTGCCGCCAATTTGGCCGCCGCTTCCTGCTCTTCGCGTTCACGCGCCAGCCGCTCTGCTTCTTCACGTTTGCGGCGCTCAGCATCGCGGCGTTTGCGACGCTCTTCTTCTTTTTTCAGCTCAGCGAGCGAAGCCGTTTTGTCCGGCGGGCGAAAGCCCTGATAGCCCGAGGGGTAACTGAGCTTTTTCGTGAAAGTAATCAGAATGCCACGGTCGTAATCTTCTTCAACGTATTCCAGTTCGCCAAACCGCATCGCCATTTCCAAAATCGGCGTGTACCGGACGAAAAGCACGCCCAGCGCATGCACAACCAGCGAAAATCCCAGCGCCAGCAGCACTCCGCGTTTACGACTTGGATGTTTGATCAACGAAATCATAGCTATTTTCCGCTCAATGTTTGTTCACCACTGGCCAAACTCTCAGGCCAAACCGCCAGCATTAGATACGACGTTGCGCATTCACGTTTGCCAGCGCCAGAGATTCTTTTCCAGCCACTGTGTGCGAACACAGACACATGAACGATACGGATTATAGGAGATTGCAGGGTGCGGGAAAACCGCGCAGGCAGAAGGTGGGACGAAAGAGAATGCGGACGCTTAGCGATTTTCGATTTGCTGTTTGAGCGCGATGGCTTCGCGGTTGGCCGGATCGAGTTCCAGCGCCTGTTTGCAATGCGCCAGCGCCAACGCCCGGTCACCACGTGACAGATACACGCGTCCGAGAGCGATATGCGCTTCCAGCATACGCGGATTCCACGAAACCGCCGCCTGGAGAGCGCTCAGGGCGCTCTCCGTTTGGTTGCGGCGTTGAAGAACGACCGCGCGCAGATAATGCGCTTCGGCGTTGGTGCCATCAACGGCCAACACCTGCTGCAATTCCTGCAAAGCCTCGGCGTCGTTGTTGGCGTTATTGGTCAACAGCAACTGCCGCGCACGATCCAATTGCTGGCGTTGGGTAATTTGCTGCGCCGAAGGACGATTGGGCGCAGCTTGCCGATTGAATTTCGCGAACGCGCCCGCAGGCAATTCTTCTTTTAGTCGCCAAAGCTGCGGCACCTTGTCTGGCGCAACGGCCCATTTGGCATAGGTCGTCAACGTTCGTTTGGCTTCGTTGTCGGCTTGCGCGGCGTCTTCGGCTTTGCCGGCAGACGCAAGCGCTTTCGCCAGGATGAAATAGGCTTCGCCGTCGCGTGGATTGATTTTGAGGGCGGCGCGCAATTGCTGGGCAGCCTCTTCCCAGTTTTGATTGCGCCACAGCGCATAGCCATAGTTGAAACGATAAGCGGCATCGTTCGGTTTGTTGGCAACCGCCCGTTGCAACCAGGGCAAGGCTTTCGTCAAATCGCCTTTCGCCCCAGCCGAAGCCCCCGCGTTGTTGAGCACTTCAAGCAAGGGAGCGATTTCGACCAACTGTTCGCCCGCCGCTGCGGCGTCAGTGAAATTGCCAGACTTGTGCGCGGCCAAATTCAGATAGAACAATCCATCGGTAAAGTGCAAATCGTCTTTCCCCAGCACTTTCAATTGTTTGGCAGCTTCTTCGAAATCTGCCTGACGATAATGCGACAAGCCAAGTTCATAAATGGCAGCAGCATAACGGCCCGGCTGCCCAGCGCTCTCATATTCCTGCAAAGCCCGGCGCAAGAACGATTCGCGCAATTCCTGATCGCGGGTTTGCACGGCTTTGACAAAGCTTTCGTACGCGCGCGGCGGCGCCAATGTGGCCCGATTGATAAATTGGTCTTTGGTATAGGGCAAAGAAGGATTGCGTTCGTAAACGATGTGCCAGGCAATCTGCCCTTGAATGCGTTGCAGGTCAGCCAACGGCCCGCTGAAATTGAACACCTTGTTGCCAATCAAGCGCCCGGCTTGCGTTTCGATCAAACGTGCGGTGACGGCGACGGTGACATGATCTTTGTCGCCGCCGATGTCATATTCGCCAATCACAGCCAGGTTTGCGTTTGCCGCTTCGGCCACGCGAATCATCGCGGCGCGCGTCAACAAATCGCTCGGATTCAAGCGCATTTTTTCAAACGCTTGTTGCCGCTCTTCGGCGCTGATGATAACCAGGCCCGGCACGTCGAGAATGTCGTTGATCAACAGCGCAAAGCTTTCGCGCACCCAGTTGTATTGCGCCATCTGCGAACGATTTTCAAACGGCATGACGATCACTGTATCGCCTGCCAAAGCAGTCGCCAGGCTCCCTAAAAGCAACCAACACCCACAAACAAAGCCGGCGAGTCTGGAAGTTTTTCTGACAAGATTCATCCCACGAATTCCTAAATTGAAAAGCCGTCCTGACAAAGCATTCCGGTGGCCGCATTGGCCATCTGAAACGAATGAGGACGGACTGATTGAACGTTACAATTGCAAAGCCGATCTGGTCTCACTTGCGATCACTTTTCTTACCACGCACTGACAAACGGCGCGCAGTCTAGCACAAAAACCAAAGCCGACGCTAAGCGGCGCGCAACCCGGAGCAGTAAAGCCATATGGCTTTTCCGCAAGAGACTTGGAAAACAAGGAGTTACCGCCTACGATCAAATGCGGCGCACGTGCCGCTTCTTATGAAATATTTGATCGTCAATGCAGATGATTTCGGCCTGACCGAAGGCGTCAATCGCGCCATTCGCGAAGCCCACCAAACCGGTTTGCTGACCAGCGCAACGCTGATGGCAAACATGCCTGCGTTTGCAGATGCAGTGGGCCTTGCCCACTCGTTGCCCGCGCTGGGAGTCGGACTGCATTTCAACATCACCCAAGGACGCCCGGTTGCCGATCCGGCTCTGGTGCGCAGCCTGCTCAATGAACAAGGCGAGTTTTTGGGCACAACCACAGCCTTGGCCAAGCGGGCGCTAACGGGTCAGCTGGTCAAACGTGAAATCGGCACGGAATTGCGCGCACAAATTGAAAAAGCCCGCGCGGCGGGAATCTCATTGACGCACATAGACAGCCACAAACATGCGCATTTGCTGCCACCGGTGTTTGGCATGGTGGCCGAACTCGCCAGCGAATACGGCATTCGCGCTATTCGCCTGACGCGTGAACGCCCGCGCCTGACCTTCAACTCGCCCAAACAACTGAAACAGGCGTCGGTGGCGCTGGCCTTGGCGCGGCTCAGCCAATTCAATGCGCCGAAACTGGACGCCGTTGGTCTGCATTCGACCGATCACTTTCTCGGCGTCGCCGAAACCGGGTTTTGGACGCAAGCCTGGTTGTTAGACAAGCTGGCGCATTTGCCCGCAGGCAGCACCGAATTGATGTGTCATCCGGGTTATGACGATCAGGCGCTTGGCGGCAGCCAGACGCGGCTGCGCGCGTCGCGGCAGGTGGAACTGCAATGCCTGACCGATCCGGCGGTGATTGCGGCGGTGCGTCAACATCAGGTGCAGTTGCGCCATTTCGGGCAACTGGCGACACCTTCCCGGGCCGTCGAAGGCCATCTTTGACAAGCCCTCTGACGCCGCTTACACTCTCGATTTACTGACTCACTTTGCAATCAGGAGTACGCAAATCCTACGTGGCTTCCTCTGTCAACGCAGTTTCTCAACCGCCGATTGGCAAACCGCTGATTGGCATTCCCACGCGGCTGGACGAACACGATGCGTTCTACCTGAGACGGTATTACGCCGAAGCCGTCGTTGCGGCGGGCGGATTGCCCGTCTATCTGCCGCTCATTCCCCAACGCGAATATTTGACGCCGCTGGCTGATCAATTGCACGGATTGTTGCTTTCGGGCAGTAACAGCGACCTCGATCCGGCCTATTACGGCGAAGAACCGCACCCGAAACTCGGCTCGGTCATTCCCGAACGAGACGAAACCGATTTGTTGTTGTTGGAAATCGCAGAGCGGCGTTCATTGCCGGTGCTGGCCATCTGTTTTGGCATGCAATCGTTGAATGTGGCGCGCGGCGGTTCGTTGTATCAGGACATCGAAGCGCAAATCGCCAATCCGATCAAACACGAACAGGGCCGACCGGTGCAGCGCCCTTCGCACGGCATCGAAATCGAAAGCGAATCCTTGCTGGCGCAATTGGCTGGCGCATCGCACGCGCGCGTCAACAGCAGTCATCATCAAACCATCAAAAAACTCGGACGGCATTTGCGCGTTATCGCGCGCGCCACCGATGGTATGATCGAAGCTGTGACAGACCCGCGCCCGGATCGCACCGTGCTGGGCGTGCAATGGCACCCCGAAATCGGTTGGGAACGCGATCGGTTTTCACAGGCGATTTTCCGCTGGTTTGTCATAGCCAGCGACCACTTTCGAACCGCACCCCGATGAACAGACAAAACAAACTGACCATCACATTGTTGTCTGCCGCACATTTTGTGATGGATTCATATTCGAGCTTCATTTTTCAGTTGTTGCCGTTGCTAACCACCAAATTGCATTTGACGGCGGCACAAGTCGGCTTGATTCCGCCGACGCTGACGATTGCGTCTTCGCTGATGCAACCGGTTTACGGCATCATTTCTGACCGATATCTGAAACGCTCGATGGCTGTGTTTGGTCCGTTGATCGCGGCGGTATTTTTGTCGCTGCTAGGCACCGCCAGCAGCCTGCCGATGCTGATGGTCTTCGTGATCCTGGGCGGCATTGGCGTTGGCATGTTCCATCCGCAAGGCGCGGCGTTGGTTTCGCGGGCGGCATCAAATGACGATCAGGCGGGCGGCGGCAAACACCAAGGCCTGGTGATGTCAGTATTCTCTTCAACCGGGACGGTCGGCTATGCCTTGGGGCCGGTTTTGATTGCGGCGGCCATCAGCGTGTTCGGTTTGGAACGAAGCTGGTACACGATGGTCTGGGGCGTGGCGATGTGGGTGCTGATGTTGCGGTTTTGCCCGTCGCTGGAAAAACGAGAAAAAGCCAGCGACGCGCCTTCGCTGCCCGATGCCTTGCGCGCCGCCCTGGGACCGCTCACGCTGTTGTATTTTGCCGTGGTGTTGCGTTCCGCCGTGTCTGTCAGCGTGCAAACGTATTTGCCCTTCGCGCTGAAAACCAGCGGCCTGACCGAAGTCGAACGCAGCTATGTGCTGGCGGGATTTCTCTTCTTCGGGGGCGTGGGCGGCTTTTTTGGCGGTGCGCTGGCTGATCGTTTGGGCGCGCGCAGAGTTTCGCTGGTTGCGATGCTGCTGGCGACTCCGCTGTTACTGGCGGCGTTTTCGCTGTCCGGCATGCCGAGTTACATTCTGCTGCTGGCGGGCGGCACAGTTCTGAACCTGCCGATTCCGATCAGCGTCGTGATGGCGCAACGTCTGGTGCCCGGCGGCGCTAGCACGGTATCAGCCTTGATGATGGGATTTGCCTGGGGAGCAGGCGCGTTGTTGACTCCGTTGGCTGGCGTGCTGAGCGAACATTTTGGTTACTTTCAAGCGTTATCGTTATTGTCATTGCTTCCGCTGATTTCAGCCACGCTGTTGTGGCTGTATCCGAAAGACGAATTGGTCGCGCGCAACAGCGTACGCACGGCAATGGCAACCGGCGATTGATAGATTCCAGTTTACGCATTCGAGATTGAATTTTAGTTATGGGACTTTTTTGGAAACGTAAGAGTGGTGGCGATTTCATTTCGCTAGGATTGAACACGCCAGATGAACCGGTCGCCTCCGCACCGGTTACCGAACCAGAACCCAAACCGGAACCGCCAGCAGCCCCCGTCAAACCGGCTCCGGCTCCGGCTCCGGCTGTTGTGGCAACAATCGAAAGCCCTGCCCCGATTCGCGCCGAAGCGCCGGTGCAACCCGCACAACCATTGCCGCGACCTGAAACCGCAGCGCCAGTGGCTCCGCCTGCGCCTGCACACGTGCCAGCGATGACGCCGCCGACTCCGGTAGCAAGCAAACCTGTTGCGCCCGTAGTCGAAAAACCCGTCGCCCCACCTGAACCGCAGGAATCCGATGAAGAAGGCTTCCTGAAACGCTTCCGCAAGGCCGTTTCAGCCACGCGCGAAAACATCGCGGCGCGTCTGGAAGATGTCGTCAAAGGCAAAAAGCAGATTGACGCCGAGACGCTGGAAGAATTGGAAGAGGCGTTGATCCGTGCTGACATCGGTGTACAAACCACGATGTCCATCATCGAAGATGTGCGCCAACAGGTGGATCGTCAGAGCCTGAAAGACGTTGACGAACTCAAGCGCGTCATCAAACAGCACCTGCTCGACATTCTGGAAAATGCCGCGCGTGCACACGGCGTGAATTCTGAAACCTATGTACCTGACGATGTGCGCCCTTATGTGATGATGGTCGTGGGCGTAAACGGCGTGGGCAAAACCACCACCATCGGCAAACTGGCACAGCGCATCAAGGCCGAAGGCAACGAAGTGTTGATTTGCGCCGCAGACACGTTTCGCGCCGCCGCTTCGGATCAGTTGGCAATCTGGGCTGAACGCGCAGGCGTGCAGTTGATCCAGCAAAAACAAGGCACCGACCCGGCAGCCGTGCTGTTCGATTCGCTCAAGGCGGCCAAAGCCCGCAACGCCGATGTGTTGATCGTGGACACGGCAGGACGTTTGCACAACAAATCGAATCTGATGGCCGAGCTGGAAAAGATGAAGCGCATCGCCAGCCGCGAAGTCCCCAGTGCCCCCCACGAAACTTTGTTGGTGGTGGATGCAGTCACTGGCCAAAACGGACTAAGCCAGGCGCGTGAATTCACCAAAGCGGCGGACGTTACGGGTTTGGTGTTGACCAAACTGGACGGCACGGCCAAAGGCGGCATTGCCGTCGCCATTGCCAAAGAACTGAATCTGCCGATTCGATATTGCGGCATCGGCGAAAAGGCCGATGATCTGGTCGTCTTTGATGCGCGCGCGTATGTGGACGGCTTATTCGAGTAAGGCAAAAGTCAAAAGGCAAAATTCAAGTGACGAGCCGAAAGTGTTGTGTCAACGGATCGTGGCTTTTTGAATTTTGCCTTTTGATTTTCCTATGAACGATCAGGATTACATTCAGCAAACGCTTCAACTCGCAGCACAAGGCACGGGACTGGTCAGCCCCAACCCGCTGGTCGGTTCGCTGGTGGTTAAAGACGGCGTTATTGTGGGGCGCGGTTATCACCGCTACGACGAGTTGAAACACGCCGAAGTTTGGGCGCTGGAAGAAGCAGGCGAACAGGCTCGCGGAGCAACTCTTTACGTCAACCTGGAACCGTGTTCGTATCAAGGCGCAGGCAAGCGAACGCCGCCGTGTGCGCAAGCGTTGATCGAAGCCGGCGTGCGGCGTGTTGTCGTTTCGATGATGGACCCGAATCCGCGCGTCAGCGGTCAGGGATTCACACAACTGCGCGCCGCAGGCCTCGAAGTCATCACCGGCGTGGAAGAACAAGCCGCGTTGCGCCTCAATGAAAAGTTCGTCAAGTTCATCACTACGGGGTTACCGTTTGTGCATTGGAAAGCCGCTTGCTCGCTGGACGGGCGCATCGCGACACGCACCGGTGATGCGCGCTGGATCACCGGCGAAGCTGCGCGGCAAGCATCACAGAACTTGCGGCACGAATACGATGCCATTCTGGTTGGCGTTGGAACAGCGCTGGCTGACGATCCCCGGCTGACTGATCGCACGCAAAAACCCCGTCGCCAACCGTTGGCGCGCGTCGTCCTTGATTCCAACTTGCGGCTACCTCTGACAGCCAAGCTGGTGCAAACCGCTCACGAAGCCCCCTTGCTGGTGTTTACCGCACAACAGCAAGTTTCGCCCGCAACCTGGCAAGCCAAACGCGCAGCCCTGGAACAATGTGATGTCGAAGTCATTCCTGTTCGCGCAACCGAAGGACGATTGAATTTGCCTGACGTGCTGACCGAACTGGGAAAACGGCAAATCAGCAGTTTGATTGTCGAAGGCGGCGCAGAGGTCGCCAGCAGCTTTGTCGCGCAACGATTGCTCGATAAGGTGACATTTTTCTTCGCGCCGAAGTTGATCGGAGGCCGCGACGCTGTGCCTGTGCTTGCCGGTGAAGGCAGTGCACGCCTCAGCGAAGCGCTGGAATTGCAAACCCTGGAAATCGCACAACACGGCCCGGATTGGTCAGTAACGGGTTATCCCCAGACAGGCAGAACAAATTGAAAATGCGCGCCAAACGAAACCTGGGACAAAACTTTTTAGTGGGGTCGCATTATCCTGAACGGATTGTTCAAGCGGTCGCCCCTGTCCCGGAAGACACAATCATTGAAATCGGCCCGGGGCACGGCGCATTGACCGAATTATTGACTGCCAGTGGTGCGAGCGTGATCGCCATCGAACTTGATCACGACTTAATTCCCGAACTGACCACCCGCTTTGGCCTCGCCCCAAACTTTCGCCTGGTCGAAGCGGACGCACTCGAAGTTGATTTCTGTTCGTTGTTGCCGTCTGCCACCCAGGCGCGCGTCGTCGCCAACTTGCCGTATTACATCTCAACGCCCATCCTGCAACGGTTGTTGACATTCCGACACTGCTTGCGCGACTTAACCCTGATGCTGCAACGCGAAGTCGTTGAACGCATTGTCGCGACTCCGGGCGGCAAGGAATACGGCTATCTATCCGTGCTGGTGCAGTTTTATTGCACCGCCGAATCGCTCTTCGATGTGCCGCCGGGCGCATTTCGCCCCGCCCCCAAAATCTGGTCGAGCGTCATGCGTTTGCGTGTACGCCCGGAACCCGGCGCAGAAGTCAGCGATGAAGGCTACTTTATTGAATTGACCAAAAGTCTATTTGCGCAACGGCGCAAAACCATTTTGAACAACTTACGCGCCAGCCAATCCCGGCTTGGCCTGTCAGATAGCACGCAGATCAGCGCAGCGTTAAGCGCTGCCCAGCTTGATCCGCAACGGCGCGCCGAAACATTATCCATTGCGGAAATCGCGCGGCTGGCCAATTTGCTGGCAAACAGCAAATAAGCGCCGCCAAGTTCGGCCCTTGCATAGAATTGCGCTATACTGTGGCGCAAAACATAGAAAGCGAATTTTTGAAAACATGACTATAGGCAAACTACAAATCACCCCATTGGGCGGTCTCGGCCAGTTCGGAATGAACATGACCGTCTTCCGATACGGTGATCAAATGATCATCGTGGATTGCGGCATGATGTTTCCCGATGAAGACCTGCTTGGCGTGGACATTGCCATCCCTGATCTAAGCTACATCGAAGAAAATCGAGAAGCACTGGTGGGCATCGTGCTCACTCACGCGCACGAAGACCACGTCGGTGCGCTGCCCTTCGTATTGCAAATGGCCAATGTGCCGCTTTACGCCACGGAATTCACTCTCGGCCTGGTAGAAAGCAAATTGCAGGAATTCGGTCTGCTCGACAAAGTGCAGACACACACCATCGCGCCCCAGCAGAAGTTCGAGTTAGGGCCTTTCGCCATTGAATTCATTCGCGTTTCGCATTCGCTGGTAGATTGCGTCGCCCTGGCGATTCATACGCCGGTTGGCATTGTCATTCACACTGGCGATTTCAAGGTGGACGAAACTCCGGTCATGGGCGAGCCAATTGATCTGAAGCGGCTGCATCACTATGGCGACGAAGGCGTATTGGCGCTCTTGTCAGATTCCACCAACGTAGAACGTGAAGGACGTACTGGCTCTGAGAAAGTAGTCATCCCGGCATTCGAGAAAATCTTTACCGAAGCGCAAGGAAGGCTGATCGTGTCCTGTTTCGCGACCAGCATTCATCGGCTGCAAATCGTTTTTGACTTGGCAGCGGAACACGGTCGCGGTGTCGCATTGTTAGGTCGCTCGATGATCCGCAATGTCGAAACAGCCATGCGCTACGGCTACCTTGACGTAGAAGAAGGGCGTCTGCTTAGTCCTGCGCAAGCCCGCCGCCTGCCCGCCGACGAAGTTTGTTTGCTTGTTACTGGCAGTCAGGGAGAGCCGATGTCTGCGCTGGCGCGCATGTCCGTGGACGCACATAAAGACGCTAGCGTTTTGCCTGACGACACCGTGGTAATTTCAGCGCGTCAGATTCCCGGCAACGAAAAAGCCATTTCGCGGATGATGAATCACTTGTTCAAAAAAGACGCGCGCGTGATTGATTCGGGTATTGCGCGCATTCACGTTTCGGGACATGGCCGCGAAGACGACCTGAAGATAATGTATGAAGCGGTGCGCCCCAAGTTCCTGATTCCCATTCACGGGGAAACACGCCAGCTTTATCGCCACGCCGAAGCCGCTCGCAAATGGGGCGTTCCTCGTGACCGCATTGTGTTGGCTGAGAGCGGCGATGTCATCGAACTTGATGAAAAGAGCGCGCGTGTCGCCGACAAAATCACCGTTGGGCGCACGTTGCTGGACGATTCCGGCACCGGTCGCATCGATGAACTGGTGCTGCGTGACCGCAAACATCTCGCGTACGACGGCATCGTTTTGCCCATCGTGGCCATTAATAAAAAGTCTGGTGAAATGGAATCTGCTCCTGAAGTCGTACAACGCGGCTTGGCGTTGAGCGACGATGGCGGTGAGTTCTTGCAAAAAGCAAGACTTATCATCGGCCAAACCGTGAGCGGAGCCACCCACGAACAACGTGTGGATTGGGCGGTGATTAAAGAGATGATCCGTCTTGACCTAAAACGTTATATCCAGAAAGAGACTGGACGCCGTCCAATGATCATTCCTGTCGTCCTGGAAATTTGATTTCTTACCAAGCTTCTCGCTGTGACCACAGTGGTTGACGCCTCTTGTTTGCACGCTGGCGTCAACCACTGTCACCTCCTTGTGACGAACGGCAAACCTAAGCGCTTCAAATATTAATCTTGAATTGTGCACGCAAGAAAGTGTTGACACTCACTAGGCCTGCACGTATGCTGCGCCACGTGAGATCGGCTCGCCTCACCGAGCTGAGCAAGCAACGAAGTTATTTGATCTGCAATCAGCAGGATATTTATAGAGTTCGTTGTTGACCGCCTTGCCCATCCCCGTTAAGCAGCGTCACTGCTTCCAGCATATAGAGCCGACCTATTTGCGGCCCCTACAAATGAAGCCGCACTTTAATGTTCTGTCAGGAAACCAATTCGTCGGTTTGATCATCACTGGACCTGACTCGAACAATCAATGCTGAACCAATCTTGATTGAAAACATCAACATGACCGTCCTGCTCGCCTGCTGAGCGAGAAAGCCCACAGGTCGTCATTCGTGCCTCCAGTAATCAATTGTTCATTGGTTTTGCTGCCCAACAGTTGTGGCACAGATTGTGCTGTAACGATTGGCATAGTCATTTGACTAGGCAGAATCAAACAAGTAACTGAAGGACTAATTAAACCATTTGTTGTAAAGGAGTATGTACGTAATGCGAACCTCACGCTATTTCTCCTCACTTCTGTTCACCTTGGGCGCGCTGTTGCTGCTCGCCGCAAATTCATTTGCGGCGGATCCTGGCACCCCGTTCACAGCGGACGGCGTGGTGAATGACCAAAAACCTGGCTCGGTGTTGATCTATAACATCTACACTTCCAGCCCAACCAGTCCGGCGACGGAAAACACTCGTATTAGCATCACCAACACCTCGACGAGTTCGCCGGTCGCAGTTCACTTGTTTTTCATTGACGGTACGTCTTGCAGCCCGGCTGACAGCGTGCTGTGCTTGACGCAAAATCAGACGGCCAGCTTCCGCGCGTCAGATTTCGATCCGGGTACGGTGGGTTACATCGTGGCGGTCGCGATCGACAACAACGGCTGCCCGATCCGCCACAACTTTTTGATTGGCGACGAATACGTCAAATTCTCCAGCGGTCACGAATCCGGCTTGGCCGCCGAATCCATTTCGGCGCTGTTCACGACAGCCGTGTTGCCGGGTTGCGACGAAACTTCGACTACGGCGCAATTGGTTTTCAATGGCACCAATGGTTATGACCGCTTGCCGCAAACCATCTCGTTGGACAACATCCCCAGCCGCGTGGATGGCAACGACACGATGGTGATCCTGAACCGCATTTCGGGCAACTTCGCCATCGGCGCTGAAACCCTGGGCGCGATTGCCGGTATCCTTTACAACGACACCGAAAACGCCTTCAGCTTCACCTTCACGCAGAACGCCTGCCAGAAGAAATTCAGCATCACCAACTCTGAACCGCGCACGGCTCCTCGTTTCACGACGGTGGTGCCCACGGGTCGTACGGGCTGGATGAAGTTCTACACCTTCACGGGTACGCCGTTGCTGGGTTCTGCAATCAACTTTAACCCGGCGGCATCAGCGTCGCCGACGGCTTACAACCACGGTCACAACCTGCACGTGTTGCGCACGGTCAACTCTGCTGTCGCGACGGTGCCGGTGTTTCCGCCGAACTGCTAATCACCTTAGCAAACCGCAAATAGAAAAGGCCGGTCACAATGACCGGCCTTTTCTATTTGCGAAGGTTTCGTAATCGTCCTGAAACTACCTGAAACTAGTTGCCCGCCGCCGCCACGGCCTTTTCTGCTGCGTCGCGCATGCCCTGCGCAACCAGGAAGTTCATGCCGGATTCGCGCAACACGCGATGCCCTTCTTCAACGTTTGTGCCTTCCAAACGCACGACAATTGGTTTGGTAACATTCAGATTGCGCGCGGCTTCAACCACGCCACGCGCCACCATATCGCAGCGCACAATGCCGCCAAAGATATTGATCAGCACAGCTTGCACATTCGGGTCAGCTAGCAAAATGCGAAAGGCGTTTTCCACGCGTTCCTGTGAAGCGCCCCCGCCAACATCCAGAAAGTTCGCCGGTTCGCCGCCCGCCAGCTTGATGATGTCCATCGTTGCCATCGCCAAGCCTGCGCCGTTGACCATACACGCGATATTGCCATCAAGCTTGATGTAATTCAGATCAAACTTGGAGGCTTCGATTTCCAGCGGCGCTTCTTCATTCAAGTCGCGCAATTCAGCAAATTCTTTGTGGCGGAAAAGCGCGTTGTCGTCAAAATTCACCTTGGCATCGAGCGCATACAACTCGCCGTCTTCGGTCAGCAAAAACGGATTGATCTCAAGCAACGAGGCATCGAGTTCGACAAACGCACGCGCCAGCGCCAGCATAAACTTGGTGGCTTTGCCGATCAGCTCCGGCGCCAATCCCAATCCAAACGCGAGCTTGCGCGCTTGAAACGCCTGCATGCCAACCGCCGGATCAATGTATTCCTTCAGAATCTTTTCGGGCGTATGCGCGGCGACTTCCTCAATATCCATGCCGCCAGCCGCTGACGCCATAAACACCAACTTGGATGCCGCACGATCCAGCAGCATTCCCAGATAAAATTCCTGTTTGATCTTCAGACCTTCTTCGATCAACAAGGTATGCACGGTGCGGCCTTCGGGACCGGTCTGGTGCGTCACCAGATTCATACCGATCAGTTGTGTAGCCAATGCTTGCACGTCTTCCATCGTACGAGCCAATTTGACGCCGCCGCCTTTGCCACGCCCGCCAGCGTGGATCTGCGCTTTCATCACCACAGGCAAACCAAGCTCTTTGGCGGCCTGTTCGGCTTCCGCCGCAGTGCGCGCGACAATTCCGCGCGGCACTTTAACGTCGAAACGGCGCAGCAATTCCTTACCTTGATACTCGTGAATCTTCATAAAATGCCTCGTTATTTGAATTGATTTGAGGTTCTCGCAAGAAGCGAGAGTGTAAGAGTGAGGGCGGGAAAAGGCAAGCAGGTCGTACGGCTAAAACAAAGCGAAGAGAGACGTCTTTGCGCGTCTCTCTTCGCTTTGGATAGGAACACTAACAGGACGGTGGGAAGACCGGAATCACCAGACTTACCGACGTTGTCAGCGTCATGATATGCAGGTTATGGCCCTGATTGAACGCGTTGGCGTTGCTACTCGCATTCAGGTTGGCATTGATCACCGCACCGATGATGCCGACGTCATCAAAAGACCATACCTTCATCCAGCCCGAGCGTCCACCGGGAATCATCTGCTCGTAACGCGGCACGGTGCGTGGGAAAGCGTTCGACAACGTGCTGCGGAATTGGCTCAGATTCGGATCGAAGGTAAAGCTGACGCCGTTTTCCGCATCGTCAAACAGCAACCCAAACACATTGCGCAGCTTGGCCGTGCTGGTCGCCAAATTCCCGCCGATACGATCCAGGATTAACAAGGTATCGTTTCCGCTGGCACGATCCGGCAAACCATCTGCGGCCAGCACACGCGGCAACGGGTTGTACATCTGCCCGTCAAAGTTAATCTGCGTTTGCGCGGTATCCGGGCTGCAATTCAGATTGACCAGGCCGGACAAACCGGAAACCGCCCAGGCGCTCAAATTTGCTGCGTGTCCGCTGGAAAACTTGACGTAGGCGTCGCCCATCAAGGCGTTGAAGATAATCGGACAGCCGTTGCGATCAACCGCGACCGCCACAATGTATCCCGTCGTTCCCGGATCAAGGTCCGACGTCAAAAATGACGTGGTTTGATTTGCCGTCAAACAGAGATAGGCGTCGCTGACAGAGCAGCTCGCGCCATCGGCAAAGAACAAGTGCAGCATCACATCCCGTCTTGTGTCGGTATTGGTAATGCTGATCCGCGAGTTCTGATTGTTGGGAGCCGTCGCCAGCGAGGTGTAAACCGGGAACAACAGGATCGAACCCAGCTTCTGATCACTGACAACCGAGTTCTCAGGCGGGATCGGCGTGCCGGGCACGTCAAAGCTGGTATCGTCATTGACGATCAACCCGATGCCCTGCTCATCAGCAATCGCGCCGTTCACCGCGTTGGAAAGGTTGACGAAGAAGGTTTCGTTCGCTTCATAGAGCGTATCGCCTAACACGCTCACCGGAACCGTCTTGCTTGTATCGCCAGGATTGAACGTAACCGTGCCCGCAGTGGCGGTGTAATCCGATCCGGCAACCGCAGTGCCGTTGGCAGTGGCGAAGTTAACCGCCACGTTTTGCGAGCTGGGGTTTGAGAGCGTCACTGTAAATACAGCGTTGCTGGCACCCGCAGTGCCTTCGGCGATGCTCACGTCATTGATCGAGATGGCTGACAAATCGTTATCCGCAATCGTCAGAATGGCCGTCGCCGGTGACGTGATGCGCCCACCGATATTCGCGCTCAACGTGAGATTGACAGCTTCGTCCAATTCATCAACGTTGTCGTCCACAATCGGGATCGCGAAGGTGCGCGTTGTTACACCTTCCGGAAACGTCAGCGTGGTGTTAACTGCGGTGTAATCCCCAGGCGCAGCCGCCGTACCATTGCTGGTTGAAGCCGTCACCACAATCGAACCACAATTGCCGCCCGTACGCGTCACAGTGATAGTCGCGACACCTGCGCCTTCAGAAACGGTGTAACCACCTGCGCTGAATTGCACCGTGCCGGCAGGCGCAATGGCAATGTCCACCAGCGGAAAACCGAAATCGGTATTTCCCACAGGAGTTGCCGCACCTGTCGCCAGATCTATCGTAAACAACGCAGGTAAATTGTTGAGCGAAAGCAGCGCGTAAGCAGTTTGCTCTGCGCCATTGATCACATCAAATCCAACCACGTTGCCAGTATTGAAACCCAGGTTACCGATTGCCGTCACGGCGCCGGTATTGGGAGAAGGCGTTGAGTTAATCCCGCCAACCGTCACTAATTGATCAGTGCTTGCGTCAATGCCGTAGAGCGTCGTTGCCGGTTGAGGCGAAGCGACATAGTTGCGGTCATAGGCAGCGCCGACAACCACAGAGCCTGGTGTCAGCGCAGTGTCTACACCGGCGATTCCGCCTGTGTCTGGATTGAGCCGGAAGTTGTCGCGGGAATCCGAAACCACGCGCAAGCGATCTACTGTCGGGTTGAAGTCTATTTCGTAATTGGTGCCTGCGCCGACCCCCGCCGATTGTGGCAAGGCAAAGTTACCGCCCACGAGCGAAGCCGCCCCTGTGCCTAAATTCAGGGTATACAAACGTCCGGAATTCCCTCCAGTGATGCCCAAGGCAAAGAGTTGGCCAGTCGCCGGGCGGAAATCTATTCCGACCAACCGCTCATTCGGCTGTAAACCGGTTACTGGCGTCTGGCTGACAATCGTGCCGGGAGTATCGCAGCTAAAACGTAATAATGCATTGTTGATGTCAATCGCCCAGGAAGTACAAGAACCGTCGTCATCATCCGTAATCGTGAGCAATCCTGACGGCCCGGGCAAACCGCATCCGCTGTAATTGCTAAATGAGAGATTGACCGTTTCGTTGCCCTCAATGGCGGTGTCATTAAGCACCGGAACGTCCACGACCTGGGTCAACACGCCTTCAGCAAAGGTAATGGTCTTGCTGGTCGCCGTGTAATCCTGCCCGGCTGTCGCGCTGCCGTTAGCGGTGCTGACTGTAACTGACACCGTGCCAAATGCTCCGCCCGTACGCGTAATCGTCAGCGGCGCCAAACCGGCAGTTTCGACAGCGGTCGAGGTTGGTGTCGTGAAGCGAAGCACACCAGCCGGAGCGACAGAAATATCCACAATGCCGGCTCCCGAACCAATGGCCCCCGTCAAGGTGGCGGCTCCAGTCAACAAGTTGATGTTGTAAAGCCCGGCAGTGCCACCGACTGTCAGCAGGCCGTAAACAAATCCGGGGCTGGGGATATTTACCGAGGCAGGATCAACCGCAATGTCCAGGCCCGCGACGTTACTGGTATTAACACCGAGATTGCCGATTACCGTCACAACCCCGCCGTTGGGTGAAGGCGAGCCATTGACGCCGCCAATACGCACCAACTGATCGGTGTTGGAGTCAATGCCGTAAAGCGATGATTGCGTAGTCCCGGCAAAATTTTGATCATACCCCGCCGCCACAATCTGGGCGCCTGCCGTCAGCGCGGTATCTGCTCCGGCGATCGTGCCCGTGTCAGGGTTCAGGCGGAAATTGTCGCGTGAATTGGCCACCACACGAATGCGATCCACCGTCGGATTGAAATCAAATCCGTAATCGGTTCCTGCTGCAACTCCGGCAGATTGGGGTAAGGCAAAAGTTCCGCCCACGAGAGTGGCAGTACCTGAAGTCGTGTTGATCGTATACAACCGCCCCGTGGAACCACCCGTCACGCCCATTGCGTAAAGCTGTCCATTGGCCGGACGAAAATCTATGCCGACAAGTGTTTCGCCGGCTTGCAAACCAGTAACGCTGACGGTGCTAACAATAGTGCCGGGAGTGCCTGCGTTGAAGCGCAGCAACTGATTGGCATTATTCAGCGCGAAGATGACATTTCCGGTATAGGAGGCTGCGACCCGATTACGGGGAGCGAAGTTGAAAAGCGCGGCAAGCAACAGACTGCTCACAACCAACAGCGTATAAACCCGCGCCCGGTTCAATTGGCTTTTGCTGGCTTGCCATGGTTTCCGCAAACGGCTGAATCGCAAGCCTGAGGTGCGCGTCGAAGCATCGTGGGACCGCTTCATAATATTCTCCTTGTGTGTGTAGCTGCACGTAGACCTTTGCGAGGGTCTAATTTAGCTCGCCATTGGAAGTCGCTTCATCAAGGGCGAGTCTCTTCACTGTTTTTTGGATGCTTGATCTAAACGGACAATGACGGAACGTGCGCATTCGTTCTCGAACAAGTGGGAGCTTTGCTTGCCTGATACTAAGCCGCGCGAGATGGCAAGTTTATCGTAATGAGTCTTGTCGGAAGAATTATGCCCAGTGAAAGGCGATGGGCGTCATGGACACAGAGGATACCGCTGACTGGCCGACTTCTCCACCGCTTGCACGCCCGTGAGCGAATGGTCAGCGAGCTTCGAAAACTTTCTTTGCCGGTACGTGAGGTGAAACTCGTTAACCGCCGTGCATTCTATGGGTGTGGAAAACGACTGTCAAATCAAGTTTACGCAGACTCGTCTGCAACAACGAAAGTCTCTGACCAAAAATCCAAGAAAGACAAGAGACATTGGCCGCTGAGCGATATACCACGCAAGTCGAATTTGACACTGCGGGCCTAACGCCAAAAATGGAGAAGAAAGTTACTCCTCTATTCATACCGTAAGCCCGCAGCTGCTTCTGTTTGAGTTGGTCCTATTTCGATGAATGATCGTTGCCTGAATTGATCGGCTTGATCTTTGCCTCACTCTGTTCAGGCCGACGATTTGCAGCAAAGGCATACCAAAAAAGTATGACAAATGGGATGGCAAGAAACGGTAGATAGAAAACTCCCACGGCAAGATACTCTAGCAATTCCATAGCTTCCTCTCTAAAGGGCCAAAACTACGTTTGGGGCTTACTGTTAGGTTGCTTGCATCGCTTGCTGCACCCGCAAGCCTTCAGCAACCATCCTCATTACGACGTGTTGTTACACGTCTCAGAGAGCAAATGTGATGCCAGCCAGCTCTGGGGGAAAATGTTGACTTCATCTACGATTTGCCGAATTTGCGTCGCGCGATGCGTCATCTTTCAGCGACAGCACTGCTTCAGCAAGAAAATAATGTTGACAGAATCTGGAGGAAAACCTGAGGGATAATGCTGGCAGAAACCGCAACCTGGTTTCTGCCAGCCGAGAAACCAAACTTAAACTCGGGCCACTGTGCCATCGTCGTTGAGCACAGCACGACGCTGGGTGCGCAATGCGACATTGGCCAAATGCGGAGCGGAAACAGCATTGTGACCGACTTCGACCGGCGCATTGGGTTCTTGCCGCGATTTGATGCAATCCAGGAAGTTCTTCACGTGCGGTTCGGTCGGAATGCCGCCTTTGTATTCGTGAATCGGTTTTGGTGGAATGTCCGGGCGCTTCCACGGTTCGGGATAAACGCGATAGCCATCGTCGTCAATCACCATCGTCGCCTGTTTCCCTTGCAAGAAAATTTTCCAGCTATCTTCGTACGAGTTGCCGTAACAAAGCGTCCACGTCGCCAAAAAGCTGGGATATTCAAAAACGGCGCTGAATGTGTCGGGCACATCTCCTCCTTTGTGAACGTAAATCGCGCCCTGACAAACAGCCGAACGCGCCGGTTTGCCGTCATTGCAAAACCACTGAATCACGTCCATCAAGTGCGTGCCTTGATCGGTCATATGACCGCCGTTGTAGTCAGAAAAATTCCGCCAGTGGAAAAAGCGTCGCTCATCCAGTGAATAGCGTTTCTTGGCCGGCCCCTGAAAGCGTTCCCAGTCCAATTTGCCTTCCAGTGAAAGCTTTTGCGGCATCGGCTTGCGATTCCAGAACCACTGGGCGCGCGCCATCACGACTTCTCCCAGCACACCGTCATCCACCAATTTCTTCGCCCCACGGACGGCCTCAGAGCTACGACGCTGCATCCCGACTTGCACGATCTGTTTGGTTGCGCGCACACCTTTGACCATCTTCGTTCCCTGTTCAATCGAATAGGAAAACGGCTTTTCAGTATAGGCGTCTTTGCCCGCCGCCACAGCGTCAAGTAACACGTTGGCATGCCAGTGATCTGGCGTCGCGTTTAGAATTGCCACGACATCCTTGTCTGCCAGCAATTCTTTGTAATCCATCGTCGTTTTTGCGCCAGTGCGCGACATCTTAAGCGCCGCGTTGATGTTTGGCTCGTAAACGTCACAGACATGGATAAATTCGCACTGGTCCTTAAAACGACCGAAAGACGACATCACGCTGCGCCCGCGCCCGCCTGCACCAATGATGCCCAATTGAATGCGCTCGTTTGCGCCAACGATGCGCGCGTAAGAGTGCGCGGTGAATAAGCTGGTGCCCGCCAAGCCCGCGCCCGCCAAAAAGCCACGCCGGTGGATCTTCTCGGTCATACAAACAACCTCCGTGTTTCGGTAATAAGGGTGGGAAGCGAAAACGTGAACGGTGTTGAGATTCACACCACTCACGCGCGCAGCATATGAGATCAACTCCATAAAGGCAAATTCTCGGCGCTGCCCGCGGAAAAAATCCCTGCTTGAAGAAAGCGCTGCCGTTCTGCAAATCAAGCGTGCGTGAACAGATGCCAGTACAGTAAAATGTTGCTATGAACCTCGTTGGCCGCAGTAATGTCTCTGCCCAAATATGCAACAACAAACGATGGAGCAAGATGCTCGCATGTTGGTTGTTGTTGGGCGCATTGCCCGTCGCAGTTTTTGCGCGCGACCGGCGCATGACACAGACTGATCTGACACCGCCGCGGCCACAATATCGCGTCGAACTGAACCTGGATTATCACGCCGCCAGCTTCACAGGACGCGAGACCGTACGTTTTGCCAATGCGACGCGAGACGAATGGGAAAACGTCACCTTTCATATTTATCCCAATTTAGGACTGACTGAAGAAGATGATCCCTGGCTGGTCGTGCAACGGGTTTCCTGTCAGGGGCGCGAATTGAAATTCAGCACGCGGGCGCGACAGGCTGTCCTCAAAGTAGAACTGCCAACGCGACTTGCCCCCGGACAAAACCTGGAGATAACGCTGGAATTTTCCGCGCGGATTCCGCGCGTACAACGCGAAGAAACCAGTTTGCTCGCGCATTTCTTGCAAGAGGTCAACGACGCCGTCAGTGATGAACGGCAGCAACGAGATGCGCGCGACATCTTTTTTGCCGGCGAAGAAGCGATGATGCTGGGCTATTGCTTTCCGTTGCTGGCGCTGCGCCCGTTGCAACCGAACGATCAACCTTCGGCAGTTGGCGTAAACGGCATCGTGTTTAGCGAAGTCGCGGATTACGAAGTGGCGTTGACCGTAGACGAAAACGTCACCGTGATCGCCTCTGGGACCAGGCTGGAAAATGAAACAACCGTGGCCACACCCAACCGACGCCGAGAAGTTTTTCGCGGTGAAAAGCTGCGCGGCTTTGCGCTGGTGCTGGCAGAGCGTGTAAAAAGCAGCGAGCAGATGGTCGGTTCGGTACGCGTAATGTCTTATTATCGTGAAGGCGACGAGCGATTGGGGAAACGAGCCCTGCAAATCGCCTCGCTCGCTGTCGAAGCCTATACCAAGGCCTTCGGACAATGTCCCTATCCGCAATTACAGGTAATCGAGCTGCCGCTTTCGGCAGGTTACAGCGGCACGGAATTCCCTTCGCTGGTCGCGCTGGCGCAAGCTTATTACATTGATTTTGATGCGCCGCAGGCAGTGCGTTTGCCTGGCATGCTCCGAGAACAATCAGACGTGATCAAATCTTCATTTGAATTCACGCTGGCACACGGCATTGCGCACCAGTGGTGGGGCGGGGTTGTCGGCAGCGACCCGGAACGGACACCTTATCTGGATGAAGCGCTGGCCAATTATGCGGCGGCCTATTACCACGAAGCCGCGTATGGCAAAGCGCTGGGCAAGATCATTGTTCAACAGCAATTGCGCGGCGTCTATCACGCCTATCGTATGCTGGGCGGTACCGACATCGAAGTAGACAAACCGGCCAAGGAGTTTCGCAGCTCTCTGCAATATACCGCGATCGTGCAATCCAAAGGCGCGCTGTTGTTTGTTGCGTTACGGCAGGAATTAGGAGACGAAAAGTTCTTCCAGGCCTTGCACGATTACTTTACAACGCATAGTTTTCGCATTGCCACGCCCGAACAATTGCGTACGGCGTTCACAGCCGTCGCGCCTGATCCTCGTGCCGTGCGTGTGCTATTCCAACGTTGGTTGAAGGAAAAGCATGGGGATGATGACATTGGTGCCCCGGATCTGGCCTTGCTGCCGCAACCTGTGTCCAAGATGCGCTCGTTGGGACGCGTCTTTTTGAAGATTGGACGCACTGCGGCCAAGCCGTTTTGACCTGCGGGAGACCCTGGATGAGTAATTACGACGCACGATTCGAAATCCGTCGCAGCGCGGTCAACCAGCGCAGTGAATATTCCGTTGCGCCGCAAACTGACTCTTTGGCGCGGCCCATCCCGGAAACCGAATTCGCCCATCTGGATCGTGCTGTCCGTTGGCTCGATGATCTGGTCACCATTCCCATTTTGAATGTGCGTATCGGGCTCGACCCCATTCTGGGGCTTGTCCCCTGGGCGGGCGATACTGCCGCCGCACTCTTTTCGTTTTACGTCATCGGCACAGCTCTCCATTACCGCGTCCCCAAAATCATCATCCTGCGCATGGCGTTAAACGTCGCGTTTGATTACTTGTTAGGCTTGGTTCCGTTTTTGGGAGACGCGGCAGACTTTTTCGTGAAATCGAATCGCTGGAATCTGCACTTGTTGCGCAGATATGCGCGCGAACGAGGAAAGCCCCGATTCACGGATTATCTGTTTGTGCTGTTGGTGTTGGGAACGCTGGTCGCGTTTATCATCGGTTTGATGGCGCTCAGTTACTGGCTGTTGAGCAATTTGGTCAAACTTCGCGGGTGAGTGAGCTGGCTGTGCTCACTCACCACCGTTCTTCTTTTACCGGAAGATCAGCCCGGCGGCCAGGTCATCGGACGACCGCCCAGCACGTGCACATGCAAGTGCCAAACAGTTTGTCCGGCATCGCCGCCCGTATTGATAACGGTACGGAATCCACTGTCAGCCAACCCTTCCTGGTTGGCGATCTTGGGCGCTAAGCGCAACATATGACCTAACAGCGCCTCATCTCCCTGCGCCGCATCATTGAGAGATTCAATATGTTCTTTGGGAACCAATAAAACATGGGTAGGGGCTTGCGGATTGGCATCGCGAAATGCGTAAACGAGACGATCTTCATAGACCTTGGTAGAGGGAATCTCGCCTGCCAGAATCCGGCAAAATATACAGTTATCTTCTGACATTGTTTCTCCTGTACTTTAAACTTAGTGTGATTTGAGTGCGCAGCGATACTAACACATTCAATGTTTGCCGCAAGCAGCACCGGTCACGCGCTTAGGCGAGAAACAGGTAATTTGGAGCTAAGTGAATGTTGTCATCACCAAAAGTATTGTGGCTGTCTCTTTCTCTGATCGTTTTGGCCGCTTGTCGCGCGGGACAAGCCAATGGTCCGGCAGTTGCGCCACAACCGCCGGTCGCGGCCTCACCCGGCCAAGCAACCGCCCAGGAGCAAGCGAGCGTGCCATTCCGCGTGCCAACTTATACCTACGAAATCGTCAATACGTACCCACACGACCCTGAAGCCTTTACCCAAGGACTGGTCTATCACCAAGGCATTTTTTATGAAAGCACAGGCCTGAACGGCAGATCGTCGCTGCGCAAGGTCGAAATTCAAACCGGACGTGTGCTGAAAATTGAAACCGTTCCCTCTCAATATTTCGCCGAAGGTCTGGCGCTGTTTGGCAACAGATTGTTTCAACTGACCTGGCTGTCGCAAAGCGCCTTTGTCTATGACCAGGAATCGTTCCAACTGGTCAAAACGCACAACTATACCGGCGAAGGCTGGGGCCTGACGCACGATGGCCGCTCGCTGATCATGAGCGACGGCACCAATCAAATTCGTTTTCTCGACCCGGAAAGCTTTGCAGTACAGCGTACGATCAATGTTGTGGATGGCGGCCGCGCCATACGACAACTCAACGAACTCGAATACGTCAAAGGCGAAATTTACGCCAACATCTGGCAAACCGACCGCATTGCACGCATTGATCCCAACACGGGCCGCGTCATGGGTTGGGTCAATCTGACAGGATTGTTGCCCTACGAAGAGCGTTTGCGCGGCGTGGACGTGCTCAACGGCATCGCCTATGACGAAAGCAGCGACCGGTTGTTTGTCACCGGCAAGCTTTGGCCCAAACTCTATGAAATTCGCCTGGTGACGCGCCGCCCAACGCCCGGCAAATGATTTGGCAATCAGGTGCAAACAAAGAAAACGCCCACGGAAAACCGTTGCTCGGTCTTCCGTGGGCGTTGCCGTTTCTGAAATTGGCCAGCCGTTAAGCCCGTTGCGCGTGTGCCCGCAAACAATCGTGCGAACAAAAGATTTGCTTGGCTCCGCGCCCGGAAATGGTCACCGCTTCGCGCGGAGCAACAAACGCGCCACACGAGGCGCAACGAACCATTTCGGCGCTGGCGGCGGGCCGCCCGCTCAACTGTTCGCGCAGGTTCTTTACGTCTTTGACTGTGCCGCGCAAATGAAAACTCAGTCGCGCGATGGCTTTTAACACATAGACCACGAATCCAAAGATCAGCAGGAGAAAAACTGCACGCAACAAAAAACTCACTTTTCGCCTCCGGTTTTGGGCGGAACCTTGGGCTCATCCGGGCCGTGTTGCAACACCGTCTTGGTTCCACCAGACGCAGGCGCAGATTTTTGTCCTGCCACTGCCGCCTGCAAATCGGCGCGCGCACTGGCCAACACTTGCGGATCAATGCCGCTGGTTTCCAGTTCCTGCATCAGCCGCGTAGCCTCATCCAGGTTCTTGTTGGCCTGAATGTAAGCGCCCAGCAACAACAATTTGACGCGCGGATTTTTCGGATCGAGTTCGGTGGATTGTTTGGTGACTTTGATCGCATCGTCAAAGCGGCCCAGCATCGAATAAGCCACCCCGAACCCGGCCAGCGTGCGCGAATCGTTGGGTTTGGCTTTGTTCGCCGCTTCCAAAAACTCCAGCGCTTCTTGCGGTTGCCCGATCTGGATCAATTGCGCCGCCACATCCAGTTGCACTTCCGGGTCGTTGGGGCTGGCTTTGGCCTTTTCGATCAGCGCCTTCATCTCGCCGAGCGCCTTTTCGCGGTCGGCTGGGGAACCGTTGGCGCCGCTTGCGGCTTGCGCCACCGACTGTTGTAAGGCCTGGTCCTGCGCGCGGCGATATTGCGAATTGGCCAGCTTGAACCCGCCTAGCAAGCCGAGCGTCAAGCCGATAATCGCCAACGAAACATTGGTACGAAAGAAAGAATATTTAGATTTAGCCATGACTTGGGTTATGCAAAATGGATTTGTTGATCAGATAACCACGATTGCCGCAGCGGACCTATAAGCCGAATTCTGTCCTCGCTTACGCAAGGGGCGATCATTCATCTAGGCCGCGCATTGCTGCGCCGCTCCGCAAAGCCTCGCGACTTTGCCTCAGCGACCTACCCGAAAACGCGCCACGCCGAAGCGCGCACAGAGCCGGACCAGCTCACATCGTTTCCCTATTTGGTCTTGCACCGCAGGGGGTTTGCCTAGCCAGCCATGTCGCCACGACTGCTGGTGAAGCCTTTACCTCACCGTTTCACCATCGCCCACGCAACCGCCGAAGCGGTTCGTTCGGGCTGTCTATTCTCTGTTGCACTATTCCGTCGGGTCACCCCGCCTGGCCGTTAGCCAGCCTGCTGTCCTGTGGTGTTCGGACTTTCCTCCCGTGATCCTAATTCAGAGCCATTGCTGGCGGCTGAGAGCCTTGGCTCTCAGCCTTGAACGAAAATCACCGGCGATCACCCGGTCTGCTGCTGCAACCGGTTGGGAGTATAGCACGCGAGGAAGTTTCCAAGATAATGGGCGGGAATCAGTGCGCAGCGGAATGAAAAGAAAGTTGGAATTGGCGGGAAGCTACGGCGTGGAATGCACTTATTGGCCTTCGCCGACGCGCAAAGCGATCAAGCGGCGTTCTTGCCGATTAGCCGAAGCGACGCGCAAAATCAGCGCCTCACCATCGTGTAAGGAAGCCGCGAGCCGCTCAAAATCGGCGGCGTGGCGAATGGGTTGCCGGTTGGCTTCGATGATGAATTGCCCCGCACTGAGCAATCCGGCGGCAGGCCCAAGCGGGTCAACGTCAGCAACGACAGCGCCGCCGATGACCGATTCGCGCGTATTGCCTGCGTTGTTCGTACTCAATTCGCGCAAGGTTTCCGGGGTGGCTTCACGCACGGAAAAGCCCAAGGCCAGACCTTTCTTTTCTGTAACTGGACGTGTCTCGCGCGGTTGGCTGTTGGCAAGGTCGTCTCGTTGATCCAGCGTCGCGCGCAGTTTCATCGGTTGGCCGCCGCGCATGATGTCAATTTCGACCTGTTGCAGCGGCAATTTTCCCGCCACCAAAGCAAAAAAATCATCTTTGGTCTGGACGGGACGCCCTTCGAAATGCGTAATCACATCATAGGCTTGCAAACCGGCACGCGCGGCGGGCGTATCCGGCGAAACGTCCGAAACCAGCACGCCGTGCATCCCGGTCAATCCCAAGCCATCGCGAAACTCCGGCGTCAAATTTTCAGGCGTAACGCCCAAATAACCGCGCGCGACAAATCCATAGCTGCGCAATTGCGCAACCACTTGTTTCACGACATTGCTCGGCACCGCAAAGCTGATGCCGCGTCCGTCAATGCGAATGACCGTGTTAACGCCGATGACTTCACCGGCACGGTTGAATAGCGGCCCGCCGGAATTCCCGCGATTGATCGCGGCATCGGTTTGGATGAAATCTTCGTACGGGCGTTGATTCAGGTTATAGACCTTGCGGCCTTTGGCGCTGACGATGCCTGCCGTGACGGAATGTTCGTATTCCAGTGGATTGCCGATGGCAATCACTGGATCGCCCACACGAACCGAATCAGAATCGCCGAGCGGCAACACCGTCAATCCGTCGGCTTCGATTTTCAGAATGGCCAGATCGGTGGCGCTGTCGGTGCCTTGCACAATGGCGCGGCGTTCGCGTCCGTCAGCCAGTTTGACGCGAATGCGATCTGCGTCTTTGATGACGTGTTCGTTGGTGACGACGATGCCCGAAGCATCAATGATGAATCCGGTGCCGGTGCCGCGCTGAATGTTGTTGTCGGCTGGTGGCGTTGGATCACTGGCGGGCGCCAGATTGTTGGGGCGTAACGCGCGCGAAGCAATGACCGTGACAACGCCGTGATTTGCCTGGGCAACAATTTCTGCATTGGTTCGTCCGTTGTCACGCCCGAAAAATGGCAAGCCCGGCAAGCGAGAAGAAAACAGCGCCTGCCGAAAACTTTCAGGCCGGGCAAATGCCAACACAACCAGCACCAGCGCTGTCGTGCCGACAATGACGGCGGACAAAAATGCGAAGAAAATACCCCGTTTCATAACTTACTACCGCTTGGTCTGCTTTTCACTGACGATACGCCAACCTTGCCCATCGCGCCGCATCGTCACGGAACCATTGGCTTTGCCGGTCACACGCTTGCGGCCACGTTGCAAAGTCCAGAACCGATCAAAGAAAAGCTCTGCTTCAGTTCCGGGCTGCTTCCAGACAATGCGCGGCGCATCAGAAAAGCGCAACGTGTAGCGATCCAACTTGCCGAAAATCGCTTGCTTGCGCGCTGCGATTTTGGCGCGCGTCAGATTGCCGTCACGAAAATACTCGACGCGATCGCTGTAAAAACTCATGTGCTTTTGCCAGTCGCCGCGCTGCGCCGCCGTCGCCCACTCGCCATAGATTGCGCGCAAATCGCGCTGCGCGCTTTCAACTGCCGGTGCCATCGCAGGCGAAGCGTCCGGTTTTACATAGGAAGCCAATACCGCCTGCCGTTTTGCGCCGTCTTCGGGTTGCGCTTGTCCAACTTGCGTCTGTTCCTGAACGCCCGCGCCAGAGAGTCTTGCATCCTCTGTCGCCACGGCATTGGGCACGGCTTGCGCCCGCCAGTCGGCATACCAGACGTAGCCCAATCCGCCCAACACCGCGAGCAACAGAACAGCGACGCTGGCATAAAGCTTTGTGCGCGGACGGTATTCGATGGTCAATGTCGGCCCTTCGACTGGCCGAAGGGCCTGGGGAGGCGTGTTCTCTCGCACCGCAGGCATTTCCCGGCTCGGCGTTTCAACTTCGGCCAGGGGGACAACCGGGGCCACTGGGTCAATCGCTGCCGGGGCCACAAAACCGCGCCGAACCGTCACGGCTTCGGATGAAATCGGTTCGACCACAGGGGGCAAACTGCGCGCGGCAGCGGCCAGCGCATCCGCAAATTGCGCCGCCGTTTCAAATCGTTGTTGCGGATTTTTGGCCAACG
>JAEUQO010000491.1 GCA_016789605.1 Acidobacteriota bacterium | reverse complement strand
CAATTCGGCCAGGCGCAACGGCGTCAGCGGCACTTTGGGCGAAGGTTTCAAAATGAACGTATTGCCGCACACAATCGCAATCGGAAACATCCACAGCGGCACCATCGCCGGGAAGTTGAACGGCGTGATGCCCACGCAAACACCCAGCGGATGGCGTTCGACGCGGCCATCAATGCCGCGCGCGACCTGATCCAGCGTTTGTCCCATCAGCAACGTCGGCGCGTGGCAGGCCAGTTCAACCATTTCGATACCGCGCCGGATGTCGCCTTTGGCCTCTTCGTGCGTTTTGCCGTGCTCGCGCGTCACCAGTCGCGCGAGTTCTTCAAAATGCTGTTCCAGCAAATGCGCGAAACGAAACATCACGCGCGCACGTTCGACAACGGGTGTGTCCGCCCAATCGGGAAACGCTTTTCGGGCTGCTTGCACGGCGCGGTCAACGTCCTGGGCATCGCTGTCCGGCGCTTGCGCGATCAATTCGCCGCGCGACGGATTGAACACAGGTGTGAATTGCGCCGCGTTGGCTGCCAGCAATTCGCCGCCGATGAAGTTCTGACAAATCGTGCTCATCTTTACCTCCGCTTAATTCGTCCACGAAGAATCACGAAGAATCACGAAGACGTTTCTGACTTCGTGGTTCTTCGTGCGGCCTCATGAAAAGTTATGCCAGCATTTCCAAAAACTCTACCAACAAATTGGCCGCGACTTGTGCGCGGTATTCCGCCGTTGAACGTACATCGTCAATGGGTTTTAGCTCGTTGAGAAGTGCAGCGCGCCCTGCGGCAATCGTCACCGCATTGATTGGCTGTCCTTTCAGCACTGCTTCGGTTGCGGTCGCGCGGAGCGGCGTTGGCGCGACGCTGCCGAATGCCAGGCGTATGGCTTGCACCACGCCGTTTTCGCTGTGCGCGATTGTCGCCAGACAAACCTTGGAAATCGCCTGCGCCTTGCGCGTGCCGACTTTGCGCGAATGTTGCCGCCAGCCCGCCGTTGTGCGCGGCAACCGAATGGTTTTGATCACCTCATCCGGGCGCAGCACAGACGTTTTGTAGCCAGTGTGAAAACCGTTGTATGGCACAACGCGTGAACCGTTGGCCGAAATCAGTTCCAGTTCCGCGTCGTAAACCAGCAACGCGGGCAGGGAATCAGCCGCCGGCGAAGCATTGGCGATGTTGCCGCCCAGCGTGCCACGATTTTGAATCGCCACGGCTCCCGTCCAGCTTGCGGCTTCGCAAAGCAAGGGAAACTCCGCGCGCAAGGCGGCGTGCGCCTGCATTTGTGAATACGTCGTCAACGCTCCGATGATGATCTGATCGTCGTGAGACTCAATTCCGGTCAGTTCAGGCAAGCCCCACAAACTGACAAAACGCGTGTGCGTCAGTTTGCCCGCTTCGAGCAGGACCATCAGATCGGTGCCACCGGCAAACGGACGCCACACGCCCGGTTCGTCACTGAACAGCCGCAACGCCTCAGCCAGGTTCGCCGGTGTTTTCAGTTCGTATTCGGGAAGATAGGCGCGCATAACAGTTACTCGATGGAAATTGAAGCAAACAGCTTTTTCAATTCCGTCAAAGACGGTTGAAACGATTCGTCAGCCAGAGTGTTTAGCCGCTGCTCTCCGGCTTTCAAATAGCGGCCCGCGCTGTCGCGTTTGATGTGATTGGTGAAATCAATGCCTTTGGGCAACGACGGATGCGTGGTCGCCATGCGTGCACTCACGTAATATTTGCCGTCATTCGTCACGCCCTGAAATACACAGGTCAACTCTTCGTTGTTGAGCGGCGTTGATTCACGCTCTTGCGTGTATTGCGTCAGCAGCAGGACCCCCGCGCCCGCTTGAAAGTCCTGAAACTGGAATTTGCTGTTGAACGCGTGCCCCGCATTATTCAGCGGCAAATCGGGCAGGTCTTTCTTACTGGCGGGCAATGCAGGTCGTTTGCTCAACACCTGACGCAACTGGTTCACGCCTGCGGTGATTTCGGGATACGACTTGCCAAAATCTTTCTCGGTCGCATCGCTTAGCGGAAGAATGCAAATCACGCTGCGCGCGGGAAAGAAATATCGCCCGCCGTTTTCCAGCGCAGGCAACGGGCGTTTGTCTTCCAGGTGAAAGCAGCGGTACGCAGGATAATTCCCACTCGGCGTTGGTTCGGGATCAACAAACTTCTCTTCCTTGGTCACCACGATGCGCGCGTAATCGTCGGCTTTGTAAACGAAAGACACATTGTCGTCTTTGACCGTGACGTAACCATCCTGCAATTTGAAGCTGGGCACATACTCTTTGGCGTCGGCAGCGTCAGTTGCGCCAGCTTGCGTTTGTGGCGCAGGCGGCGGCGTAACCGGCGCATTTCGGCGACAACCGCCAGCCAGCAAAAGACAGAAAAGAAAAAGCGAGAAACGAATTTTGCCCATGAGTTTGTTTTTGTGCTTTACGCCCGGCGCAGCTGCAATTGCTGCGCGGCGCGTACGACCGAATCAAAAATTTTCATGTAGCCGGTGCAACGACACAGATTGCCGGCCAGACCGTTGCGAATGTCTGCTTCGGTTGGTTGCGGAATCTGTTCCAGCAAACTGACCGCCGCCAGAATCATGCCCGGTGTGCAAATGCCACATTGCGCGCCGCCGCATTCGATGAAGGCCTGTTGCACGGCATTCAATCGTTCGCCATCGGCGACACCTTCAATGGTTGTGATGTTCGCCCCAGCGACTTGCGCCGCCGGAATCAAACAACTGTTGACCAGTTCGCCGTCCACAATCACCGAACACGCGCCGCATTCGCCTTCGCCGCAGCCCTCTTTCGTGCCGGTCAATTGCAACTCTTCGCGCAGCACGTCCAGCAATCGAGCCATCGGCCAGGCGCGAACGGTTCTGGGTTCGCCGTTGATGGTGAAGTTCACGGAAACTTTGTCAGTCATTGCCGCCTCCCGCCGTCATCGCTTTCATCAGAGTTTCGGGCATCAACGGAATTTGCCCTAAAAAAGTCTGAATGCCCGGTTGGCCAATCGCGTCTTCGATGGCGTTCAGGATGGCCGGAGCCGGGCCGTCCATCGGCAATTCGCCAATGCCTTTTGCGCCTGATGGGCCGTAGGCATACGGCAGTTCTTCAAAGTAAACGCGAATCGGCGGCACGTCCGCCGACGTAGGCATGATGTAATTCGTCATCTGGTTGTTGACCATTCGCCCTTCGCGCCAGACGACGTTTTCATACAGCGCGTACCCGATGGCTTGCGCCACGCCGCCTTCGATCTGCCCGGCGGCCAGCACAGGATTGATGACTTTGCCGACTTCCTGCAAGGCGACGAAATCATCCACGCGCGTTTCGTAAGTCGTCAGGTCAACCGTGACTTCGGCGACGTACACTGCCCAGGCGTAAGTGCCGTACGCTTCGCCCTGATATTTTTCATCGTCCCAGTGAACGCCCGGCGGCGGTTCGTATTTGCTGAATGATTTCAGCGCGCCGTGCTGGGCGATGTGTTGGCGGCAAGCTTCGGCAAATTCGTCAGCCGAATACCGTTCGCCGAGCAAGCCACCGGCAACCAATGTTTGCCGCAAACCCAGCGCGGCGGACTCGACCAACTTGCCTACGATCATTGTCGTGCGCGAAGCCACCGTCGGCCCAGAGTTCGGCACGTTGGCAGTGTCCGGTTGAGCGATTTCAATCTGGCTGAAATCAATGCCCAACGCATCCGCTGCAATCTGCGAAAAGATGGTGAACGAACCTTGCCCGATTTCCGTGTTGGAAGTCAGCACGCGCACTTTCCCGGTTTCAGTCGCTTCAACGCCGACAACCGATGACAAATACACTTCGCCGGAACCGGTGAAACCTGCGCCGTGCATGAAGGTCGCAAAGCCTATGCCTTTCCGTTCGGTTGAGCTGGAGGCGTTGAATTCGGCAAAGCGAGTTTTCTTCGTCTGGTAATCGCTGAGTTTCAGCGCGCGGTCGAGCAGGGAAGACAGATCAATCTTTTCGTTGATGACTTGACCGGTAGAAGTCGTTTCGCCCGGTTGCAGAAAGTTGCGGCGGCGCAATTCTTCGGGCGACAAGCCAACGGTTTGGGCGACTTTGTTCAGATGGCGTTCCATCGCAAAAATGCTTTGCGGTGCGCCGAAGCCGCGAAAGGCTCCGTGCGGCGGATGATTGGTGGCGACGGCTCGGCTGCGAACTCGGACGGCAGGCCAGTTGTACGGCCCGGCAGCGTGAATCGTCCCGCGCGACAACACTACGGAAGAAAGCGTCGCATAAGCTCCGCCGTCAATCGTGAAGTCAATTTCCGTCGCCAGCAGCTTGCCGTCTTTGCCGACCGCCGTGCGGATGCGAGTTTTTGACGGATGGCGTTTGGTGGTCGCGGCCATGTCTTCGGCGCGGTCGTAAATCAGTTTGACCGGTTTGCCCGCTTTCCACGCCAGCAAAGCCGCGTGTCCGGCAATCATCGAAGGATATTCTTCCTTGCCGCCAAACCCTCCGCCGGTCACGGCCTGCACGACGCGAATTTTTTTCGGCGGCAAGTCGAAAAGTTTGATCAACGCTTTGTGAACGTAATACGGGCATTGCATCGAACCCCAAACAGTCACGCCTTCTTCCCGGTTAGCGATGGCGATCATGCCGTTCGGTTCGATGTACAACTGCTCCTGCGCGCCGGTTTCGTATTCGCCTTCGACGATGAAATCAGCGTGCGCCCAAGCGGCATTCACGTCGCCTTTTTCGATCAAAAACGATTTGAAGGTGTTGTCTTCGCCCCAGATGAGTTCTTTTCGATTGAGTGAATCTTCGATGCTGAAAATGGCGGGCAGTGGTTCAATCTCGAATGTGATCGCGCGGCGCGCTTCTTCCAGCAGGTATTTGTCGGCGTGTGCCAGCAAAAGAATCGGTTCTTCGGGATGATTGATTGTGTCGCTGACCAGGTACGGCTGATCTTCCAGAATCAACGCGACGCAGTTTGCACCGGGAACGTCTTTGGCAGTGACAATGGTGAATTCGTGCCAGGGGATGCCTTCGCCGAACTGAACGCCGCGCAACTGTCCGCGCGCAATCGGCGAGCGCACGGTCACGCCGTGCAGCATGTCAGGAAAGGTCAGATCGTCCACATACCGCGCCTGCCCGGTGACTTTGTCGCGGCCTTCTTTGCGATGAGCAGGCTGCCCAATCAAGGATTGTTTCATAACAAAGCAGCTCTTCTTGAAGCTCAGGCGGCGTTCCTCAACGCGGCTGCGCCGCCTGATAGGCAGAAGGCCTTTCGCCTTCCAGCATAGGTACGTCTATACGGTCTAACCGGCAACCGGAATCACTTCGCGCCCGTAAATCTCGACGGTTTGTTCTTCTTCACCACACATCAAATAGATATTGAATTGCGTGACGCCGACGTCGGCCAGTTCTTTCAAGCGCCGCACTTGCTCTTCGACAGGGCCGACGATGCAAAACCGGTCCACAACTTCATCGGTGACGAATTCGGCGTTGCTGCTGCCGACTTCGGCGTGGTGCAGATAATTGTAGCCTTTGCGGTCGCGAATGAAACCAGTCAGTTCTTCAGGCAATTCTTCCGGCTTGTATTTGGAAACCAAATCTACGACGTGGTTTGAAACCAGCGCCGGAAACCAGCGCACGCGGTCGCGCGCCGTCGCCAAATCATCAGACACCCAGACGGGCGCAGCGCTCATGACTTTGATCTGGCTGAAATCTCGCCCGGCTTCTTCTGCGCCTTCGCGCACAAAGTTCAAACACCATTTGATCAGGTGCGGGTCGGCGAACTGCAAAATGACACCGTCGCCGATTTTGCCTGCACAACGCAACGCCTTTGGGCCGTAACCTGCCACCCAGATCGGCGGTACGCCTGCATCCGCCCACGGCATCTGAATGTCCTTTTCTTCATAATTGATAGTCTTGCCCCCACACAGATCGCGAATGGTTTGCACACAGGCTTCCAGGTCGGCCAGCGTCGTGGGACGTTTGCCCATCACGCGCCGCGAAGAATCTCCGCGCCCGATACCAATGTCCATGCGTCCGCCCGAAATGCGATTGAGCGTGGCAAACAGGCTGGCCGTCACCGTCCAATCGCGCACTGCCGGATTGGTCACACAGGGGCCAATGCGCATGCGTTCGGTATTGGCGGCCATCAACGTCATCAACGGAAATGGCTCTTGCCACAACACATGCGAATCAAACATCCAGCCATAGGCGAAACCGTTGTGTTCTGCCTCACGCGTCAAATTCACAATGCGCGCCGGCGTCATATCGGGTTTGAAGGTGATTGCAAATTCCATGTCTGTGTCCTCGGATTGGAGTTTCGTGCCGGTGTGATGCGCGGAGTTTATCACAATTATTGTGTCTGCCCGTGTGGTTCACACGTCTGCGGCTTTCATCGGGGAGTGCGGCAGGTCAGAGGCGCTACCAGATTCTTTTTCGCCTCATACGCGTGAGTAGTGCTCTGATCTTGGCGCCGCGCGCTCATTAATTAGTCGTCACAGGATCTTCAGGGCATCTGCTGAGAAACAAGTGAATTCATCAATGATCTTGAAAAAGACGTTGAGCGTTTTGGGGCGTGGTAACGCAGAAAGGCATTCCTGAAAATCTTTCAGACGGGACGTGGGCAATCTACGCGGAACTTAGGGGCGAAAATTGATTCCGTGATTCATTGAGGTGCGTTGTGTCAGGTGTTTCACAGTACATCCGCAAAGGCTTTTTTCGTTCGTTCGAACCACCAATAGCCAAACCCGAAGCAAACCAGGCCAAATACTACTGTCACCACTAAGCCTCGCCAGTCGGGCGGTTGGCCTTCAAGCAAAATTTGTCGGTAGCTGCGAATCAGCGGGGCCATGGGATTCCAATCTACCAGCCGGCGATAATTGGGCGGCACCAGGCTTTCCGGGTACAGGATCGGCGTCAGATACATGCAGGCTTGCAGCGCCAGTTGGTTGACTTGCGCCATGTCGCGAATGAACACGCCCAAGCTGGCCATCAACCATCCCAAGCCAATTGTCGCCAACAATTGCGGAATCAGCAGCACCGGTAACCAGAACGCTGTCAGGTGCAATGTTTGCTGCATCAGCAATGTCGCCGCCAGCAAGACCACCGTGCCAAGCAGTTGCTGCACCAAGGCCGACAGGGCCAGATTGACTGGCAGGGCTTCGAGCGGAAACACCACGCGACGAACGAGATTGACGTTGTCAGTCAGCGTCGTCGTCGAACGCAACACGCCGTCGCTGAATGCAATCCACGGCAACATCCCGCAAAGCAGATACACCGCGAAACGCAAATGTCCGCCTTGATCCCCGAATTTCGCACTGAAAATGCCGGAAAAGATGACGGTGAAAATGACGATTTGTACGGCAGGCGTCAGGATCGTCCAGCCCAATCCCATCACAGAGCCTTTATAACGGCTGGTCAAATCCCGCTTCACCAGCGAGCGAATCAGATCGCGATGTTCGCGCAACAAGGCTGCCGCTGGATGCCAGAAAGGAATTTTCGCGCTGGAACTGTAATTCATGGCGAATGGCAGGTGATCGGGCGCAAAAGCACGGATTGAGATGGGGACGGTCCTCAATCCGCGTTTTGCAAGTGATTCCCGAAACTAGGGAAGTGTTCTGGCTGTGCGCCGTACCTCAGCGGGTTTTTCTTCGACAAAGGTTTTGATCGGATACGCCAGCGGTTCGCGTTCTTTGGCGGATTTTGACTCTGCCGTGGCAGGCGCTTCCAGCGGTTGTTGCAAGCCCGCCAGTTCCGCCAGCAAGTCTTCGTATTGATCCGTGATCTGTTCCCAGTTGTACAGTTCAAGCACGCGCGCCATCGCGCGATGGCGATATTCGCCAATCAGGGAAGGATCGTTGATCACCGATTGCAACTTTTCGGTCAAATCAGTGACGGAACTGTAAGCGATTCCCGCATTGCCGATGACTTCGAGATTTTCCGGCGTGCGCAAGGTCAACGCGCAATTGCCCGCGCCCATCGCTTCGATCAAGGCCGGATGCGTCCCGCCGACTTCGGTGGCGTGCACATAACAATAAGCGTTTTGCTGCAACGCGCGATAATCTTCGCCAAAGACAAATCCCAGGAATTTAACACGCTGATCGCGCGTGCCTTTCAGTTGCGAGATGTATTCTTCGGCGTAAGGCGCTCCGCCAACGATCACCAACGGAAAGTCCGTTTTGACTTTCTCATAGGCTTGGATGACCAGATGCGCATTGTTTTCCGGTTCCAGGCGGCTCACGTAAAGCACGTACTGATCCGGTTTCAGCCCAAAGCGCTGTAGCTTTTCCGGGGCGGCACGACGCGCGACTTCCGCGCCATAGGCGATCATTTTCGACTCTTTGCGATAGCGCGTCGCGTAATAGTCTTGAATCACCTGCGCATCCGTCACAATTGCCGTCGGCAGAAATGTCGAAAGCCACTCCGAGAGCAGGTAATAACTGCGACCCAGCCAGTTCCACTTCTTCCGTTTTCGTTCCAGGCCATCCACGTTCACCAGCGTCGGCGTGTGAAACAGGCGCGGGATAAACGAAAAAATGCTGTTTGCTGCATTGCACAGCAAAATCACATCGTATTTTTGCGGCGCCGCATGCAGCACCGAAAGAAAGGTATGGATGATCGTATCGAAATACTTGTGTTGGATTGTGGGGAGTGTAACGAGTTCGACACCTCGGTAAAACTTCTCAGGTGTGGTCGAGTAATGCTTTCGTCCGTAAACCGTGATTTTGTGTCCGCGCGCTGCTAACCGTGTTCCCAGTTGTTCAGCGAAGGTTTCAAAGCCACCATAATTCGCCGGAATCCCTCGCGTCCCCAAGATGGCTATTTTCATAGTTGAATGTCTTCTTGTTTTTGTTTTTCAAAGGGGGTTGAAAGCCGTGCCGCGATCCTCCAAACGCGCGGCGGTCCAGTATAACCTTTGCCAGCAGCAATTGGCCAACCTCAAGGCGGTTTTTCCCGAGCCCCAGTCGCGTGACAAAAGGGGCCGTTGCGGGTAAGATGCCCCCCGATTTAGACCTCCTCGGCAAAGCAAAAACGATTAGCAGGAGATTTCTTATGAAGAAAGCTTTTCGGCTGCTGCTTTGCGTATCTCTGTTTGCCCTGATTTTTGTTTCGGTTGGTTTACGCGCTTTGGCGCAAGTTAAAACAGACAACTTTACTCGTCAGGCAACAGCGGATGCCTTGCAGATGCCCCAATTGCCCCAAGTTCGTACTGAGCGGTTTCGCTCATTGTTGTTTCCTACGTTTCGCCCTTACGTCCTGCCGCCCCCGGTGATTTTTGCCGGTGACACGGCCTGGATGCTGCAAAACGCCATCGAAAAGCGCTTAGGGATTCGTTATCGCTTTTTCGGTATTGACGACCGTGGCTATGACTGCTCCGGATTCGTCTGGCGCGTTTTTCAGGACGCGGGCGCAAGCTTTGAACGCGTTGCTGCGCGCACCTTGTGGCAGCAATTGCCTGAAGCGACGGAAGAAGAAGCCAAACAATTCGGCACGCTCGTTTTTTTCAATGGATTAAAACACGTCGGAATTGTGCGGGATGCGTTTTCGTTCTATCACGCCTCGCGTTCGCAAGGCGTTACGCTGTCGTCCCTGGCCGGTTACTGGGGCACACGCATTACCGGATATCGCCGTGCGCCGGTACCTGTCACGGCAGACTTCCTCAAACTTACGGAATAAAACCAAATAATATCGCCCACGCGAATTTCACCTTTGAGCGCCTTGAATGTTGCGCTGCAGGGCGGAGCCTACTCTGTCGCCGCAGACAAGCTAAGGTTGACTTCGAAACCGCGCGGTTGGCAATTCCGTGCGCTGACTGTTCCCTGACAGGCCTCGACACAGCTTTTTACGATGGCTAATCCTAAACCTGCGCCGCCAGTGTTGCGCGCGCGGTCAGCTTCTAGCCGGTAAAACGGATCGAACAGTTTTTCGAGCGCGTCTTCAGGCACTCCAGTGCCGCTGTCTTTGATGCTGAGGCGTATACGCTGGTCTTCGCGGTGCGCGGAAATCGTGATTGGTCCGGCTGTCCCGGCATAACGAATGGCATTGCGGATCAAATTGCCTACGGCGCGTGCCAACAATTCCGGTTGCGCAGTGACATACAAACCTTTATCTATCTCCACGTTGATTTCTGCCTCTTCTGTCGCCTCGCGCGCAATGATGCGTTCTACCAGGGAATGCAACTGCACGCGCTCCAAAGTTACTGCCGTTGTTTTGAGCCCCGCCTTGGCATAGGCCAATAACTCGTTGACCAATTGTGTCATGACGCGAACTTCTTCCTGCGCATCAGCTACATATGTTTGGTGCGCGGAATCCACACGTTCTTCCAGGATGCTGAGTGCGAACTGCAACCGCGCCAGCGGTGAATTCAATTCGTGCGACACGTCGCCGAGAAAACGTTTTTGTCCATGCACAAAGCCTGCCAGCCGTGTCGCCAGATGGTTGATGGCTTTGCCCAGACGGCCCAATTCGTCCGAGCGTCGCTCGTTGACGTGTACGTTGAAATGTTCTTCGGCAATTTGTTCCGTGGCGACGGTCATTTGTTTAATTGTGCGCGTCAGGCTGCGGACGAAAGGCAGCCAAAGCAGAATCGAAAGGCTCAGCACAACCGCCAGAATGATGAGCCACGGTTTGGGGTCGAAAAACAAACCGTGACCTGTGAGCGAATCTGAACGCGCCAGCACCGTGGCACGAATTGGTTCGGGGCGATCTTGTGTGCGTACGGGAACCCGCACTCCCGTCCAATAACGTGTCGGATTCGTTGTGCGAAAGGAAAAAATCGGAGGCGGACGCCGATCCAATGGGCCACGTTGTTCCGGGGGCAAATCCGGCAACCGCAAGTCAGGGCGCTCTTGATTCGGCGGTGGATTGGGTTGGCGTTTCAGTCGTTCCAGACCTTCTGGCGGCAAGCTGGTTTTTTCTCCTGCCAACTGTTCGCCATCATTGGCGAACAGCAAAAAGTCCGCCGGATAGGTGCGCGAGTAACGAGCCAGAATTGCATCCCATTCGGTACGCGGCGCGCGGCTGACTTCCGCTGAGATCAACAGCGCCAGCGCTTCGATGCGTTGGTTGGCGTCTCTGAGCAAAAACGAGTCTGGCGTCAGTCGGAAATGCAAATTGAAAAATAGAAACAGCACGCCGCCCAGCACCAGCAAGTTGAGGAAGAACCAGAGCAGGATTTTGCTGAAGAGCGTAAAACGCAGAGCTTTCACGATGGTTCCTCCGGCTGTGTGAGAAAGAGATATCCGGCTGCGCGCACGGTTTTGATATAGCGCGGATTTTTGGGATCGTCTCCGAGTTTGCGGCGCAGTGACGAGATATGCACGTCAATCGAGCGGTCGAATGCGTCATAATTTCGCCCGCTGATTTCATCCAACAATTGATCGCGGCTGAGTACGCGTCCGGCTGCGCGCGCCAAACAATAAAGCAGGTCAAATTCGACTGGCGTCAGAATCAACGTTTGCCCGTGCAACGTAGTCTGGCGCGCTGCGGCATTGATTTCCAGATTTTGCACGGTAATGAGTTCCGCATCGTTTTGCTTTTGTGTCGCCGTCAACGCAGAGCGTCGCGTAACAGCACGCAGCCGCGCTAGTAATTCGCGGGTCGAAAACGTTTTTGGCAAATAGTCGTCTGCGCCCAATTCCAACCCGACAATGCGATCAGATTCGTCTCCCAACGCCGTCAACATCAACACCGGCACAGTCGAAGTTCGGCGCAATTGCCGCAGCACTTCAAAACCGTCCATACCGGGCAGCATGACGTCCAGCAACACGGCTTGATGGTCGCCGGTGCGGGCTTTTTCCAACCCTTCCGGGCCGGTATGCGCGCTTTCCACGTCGTAGCCAAGCGGCGTCAGATAGTCTTTGACCAAGCGACAGAGTTTGATGTCGTCATCCACAATCAGAATCTTTGTTTTGGCGTAATTGTCAGCCATGGTGTTCAGCGTCTTTGAAAGATTTGACCTACGTGACGTACGAGCGACGAGTGCAGTTTAGCCGCTCGGTTCAGCATACGCAGCCACCTTTACACACCCTTAACAATTTTCCGGTGTTCACACATCAGCGCTTAACGATTGCGACCTATCTTTCACGCACGGCAACAGAGAGCCGCAAGTTCGCGGCTTCAGACGAATATGAACTATGTTGCCGCAGGGCAATTACGTGATGGAGGAACGTTATGAAAACTCGCAGAATGAAGCTGGTGTTGGGGATTGGATTGGCGTTGGTTGTTGGTATGGCAGGATTTCAGTTGCAAGCCGGGGCGCACGCGAAATCGTTTTGCGCTGCACAAGGTCCGGGGGGCGGCCCGCCACAAGGTCCACCGCGCGGGCCGGGCGGGCCGCAAGGCCCCGGTGGAGAAGAGCGTTTGTTCAGGGAATTGAATCTGACCGACGCGCAGAAAGAGCAGATCAAAACCTTGCGCGAAAAACAGCATACGGACGCTGAAACGTATCACGAACAATTGCGGCAAACACGTGAGCAAATGCGCACCGCGATTGAAAGCGCGACATTTGATGAAGCTGCCGTGCGGGCGCTTGCTGCTAAGGAAGGTCAGGCAGTGGCAGAATTGAGCGTCATCGGTGCACGTACCGAAGCGGCAATTTACCAGGCGTTGACTGCAGAGCAGCGGGCGAAATTGGCCACGTTGCGCGAGCAACGACGCCCACCTCGCCCAGAATAGCGGAATCGTTTTTGCCGGGGCACCACCTCAGCTGTGGTGCCCCGATTATTTTTTTGTTTTTTGCACTTTTTGCCTCGCCTCGTCTAATTCTCACTTTCCCGCTTGTCAAAATACCGACAGTCTGGTGTCATTATTTGTGGACACCGGTATGAGACAGATCATTGCTGAACACGAAGTCGTCAAACAGGTAAACGAAAAATTTTACCGAGCCCTTGAAGCTGCCAGTTTGTCTGCGATGAGCGGACTCTGGTTACACACCGATTGGGTTAAGTGTGTGCATCCAGGCTGGGATCTGCTGGTCGGATGGCCGCAAATTCGTCGCAGTTGGGAACAAATCTTCTCCAATCCGAGCGGAATACGCGTCGCTCCCGAAAACGTAGATGTCTTTATCGAGGGAGATTTTGCGTTGGTTAGTTGCTATGAGAATCTGGCACTATTTTTGCATTCGTTCGAAGCGCCAGTCTTCACACGCACGACGGCGACTAACCTGTTTCAGCGTGTTGGGGGCGAGTGGAAGCTGATCCATCATCACGCTTCGCCCGTCCCCAAAGCGCCGCTCGTAGAAGAAGACGAGGTCACGTTCCCTGAAACGATTCAGTAGGAGCCATATGGAAGTCAAAGATGTGCTGCGCGCTGTACAATTCGCGCCGGAAAAGATGCAGAAGATCAATCTCTTTGAGACAAAAAACTTCTTTTCTGACGTGTACTGTTTAGAGCCAGGACAAGAGCAGAAAGTTCACGCTCACCAGACAGAAGACAAGCTTTATTACGTGCTGGACGGGTGTGGGTCGTTTGTTGTCGGTGACGAAACTGCTGAATATGGTGCTCAACATCTTATCTTTGCTCCTGCGGGCCAGCCGCACGGCGTAAAAAACACTAGCCAGGAACGCTTAACCTTGTTGGTGTTTATGACGCCCAACCCAAATTTCAAATAAGTTGTCGTTGCGCGGCGAAGTTTTGTTTGAAATTGGTTGGCTGTGAATGTGTTAACAGCGTGTCAGCATCCTCTCCGTTACGTGTTGTCATTGAGGGAAGCGTGGTTATTTGAACCTGGATCAATCGGCGGAAAAAAAGAAAAACAACCTCTTGCCGAGTTGATCAGTCTGTATGACGAGCATTTGGGTAAAGGCAGGGAAAAGCCAATCCTGCTTGCTGTCGCTAAAACGTTAGCGGTTGTTTGGCAAAAACACTTGTTGAAACTTTCAAGCAAGAAGCCGAGTCACTGAAAACGTAATTCCAGGCCCCTGCAGACAGTGCCCAATCGTTGCGCGATAACAATTACCAGGCCCCTACCAAGCCTCGCTGGGCTTTTACAACGTACGAAAGAAAGTACTGGGATAGCACGAAAACTGGAGGAAACGATTATGCAATGCACGGAGGACACGATCATGCAATACACCATAGAAACCATGGGCCAAGCCTTCATTCTCCGTTTGCAAGGGGCGTTAGATACTGCGGACGTTGCCGATCTGGAGCAACAGTTGGAGAAATTGCTCGACGACGGAGCGCGCCAGTTGGTGGTTGATTGTTCCGAATTGGCGTATGTGAGCAGCAGCGGGTTGCGCGTCTTTTTGCAAGCTTACAAGCGGTTGACAGCCATCAACGGCAAGCTTGTGCTGCATTCGCTCAATCGGTTGGTCTCGCAAATTTTTGAGACAACAGGATTCACGATGATGTTTCCGGTGTTTCAATCGCGCGAAGAAGCGCTGCGTGGATTGGCAGTCACAGGTATGCTGCCTAAATTGCGTCCGAGTCTGTGACGAGTTTCTGTAAATGAATCCCCCGAGCACAAAATCTGGTTGGACTCAGCGCCCCAAAGTCGGGGTTGTCGTCGGCTGTGGCGGCATCAAAGCTTTTGCCGCAGTTGCGCTCTTTGATTTCCTGCAAAATGAGGGAATCAAATTAGATTTGCTCGTTGGATGCAGCGGCGGCAGTTTAATGTGCGCTTGTTTAGCCGCCGGTTACACGCCGCAGGAAATTCGCAACCTGATGGGCGAATTGCTCGACCGCAAGCTGTTTTCCCAAGTGAATTACCGCAGCCTATTGGGCATTGCCAACGCCCATCTGGGTCGTTTTGACCAAACTTCCGGTGTACTGAAGCCAGATCGTGTCAAACGCATTTACCAGCGTTTGTTCAAAGACCTGCGCCTGGAAGACCTTCGCCCCAAAACCGTCTTGCAAGCGACTGATATTGAAACCGGAGAAGGCGTGATTTTGAGTCGCGGTTCGGTGCGAGACGCCGTTTATGCCTCAAGCGCGTTTTTTCCGGTGTTTCCGCCGATTGAGATTGCGGGGCGTTGGCTGGGGGATGGCGTTTACAGCGCGCCAGTGCCGGTGATGGAAGCGATCAAACGCAACATGGATGTGATCATCACCGTGGATTTCGAAGAGCGTTCGACTGCTGCACCGCAAGGTTTTTTTGAATGTTTTGAGCGTCACGTCATCAATACAACCCGGTCCCTGGCGCGCAGCCAGATGTTCCTTGGTATCGGGTTACACCATCACGAAATCATTCCTGTGCACGTGCAATTTGACCGCACGATCAACCTGCATAAAGTGAAAGAATTACCGACCATTCTTGAAGCTGGCGAACAGGCCGTTGCCAGTGCCAAAACTGCCATTCTCTCCGCGATCCGTAGCTTTCCCGAAGCCCGTCGCGCCGATAAGCTGAGCTAAAGTTTATTCACACCCCAATCAGGGAGCGATCGAGAAACAGGTGCGCATCAGGATGCGTGCACAACAGCGAAGCCGCTCCCGACAGCAAATCTCGCAGCGCGCCTAGCCGAATCTGTGCGTCCGTCGTTACAAAAAGGCGCGGGCAATTCATTACTGTTGATAACGTTAAAGACAATGCTCGTTGCGGGATTTCGCTGAGAGTTGCGGCTGCGCCCGTCTGAAGTTGTTGCTGGCGAAAGGCTGCGTCGAGTTCGATCAGTTTTACGGCTGGCTGGTCGTGAACTGCATCAAGAATTGAAGAGAGTGTTCCCAGGCGACCGTTTGGGCTGAGTTCCAGCGTGGCAAAATCAGGCGGGCGCGATTGCAAAAGTTTGGCGTAATTGGCGCAAACCGCCCGTGCATTTGATGCTTCACCGCGCAGCCCATGAAATTCGACAATGGGCACTCGTTTGACGAGCTGCTCAAGCAACACACGTCGCAGCGATTGCGGCGCTTCTTCCTCTACCCCCCAATATTCCGCCAAATGAAACCCAATTACGCGCGTCCAATTGATGCCCTCGGCACTGGCCAACGCTGACAGGAATTCTCGCTGTGATGGCAACGCGGTGAAAATTCCGCTGGCGCGTCCTTGCGTTGCAATCAAGCGGCGCATTTCTGCCGCGACCGCCTGGGCTGCTGCCTGAAGGGCTCCTTGCCGTGATTCATACACGTAAAGATGAAGGCTGTCAGACTGAATTTGGGTCAGCAATCCATCAGAAGAGACTGCAGGCGGTGTTTGCATGAAAGCTGGCTGGAAAGGGTTTTGGGGGGCGGTCAAAACCAGAGTTTGTATTTTGCGCCAAAGAGCCGATTGGCGTCGCCATCTTCCACGGGCTCGCTGACGCTGAAGACACGGCGCGAAGGTAACTCAACCGCAGACAGCGTGCCGGTCAAATATGCGCCCGTATCAACCCCGATCAAGTGGTCGCGCACAAAGACCTTTTCGCGCTCCCCAAAAATCATCCCCGTGATCGTGTGACCGAAGACAATCGTTTTGCCACGATATTCGGCAAAAAAGCGGCGATTGCGCGCCCAATAGAGTTCGGGATTGTCGGCGTCTTCGCCCGGGTGAACGAACTGACCGTCTTGCGTTTCTGGCAAGCCTGCGTGGACGTAGATGGCATGCTCGTCTTCGAACCAGGTGGGCAAGGATTCGATAAAGGCCAGATGGTCTTCGGGGACGTCCAGACTGTCGTCGTCGCTCATGTAGCTTTGCAACGTTTCCACACCGCCGTTGTAAAACCACAGTTCAGCCTGTTCACTTTCAAGCCTGGCGAGCGCCGCAACCATCATCGCTTCGTGATTGCCACGCAACACCACGACGGTGTCGGGAGCCTCGCGTTGCAATTCGATTGCGCGTTGCACTACGCCACGCGAATCTTCCCCGCGGTCCACCAGATCGCCAATGAGAACGAGGCGATCTTTTCCCGCCCGATAATCCATCTCTTCAAGGAGGCGATTGAAGAGATGAAGCTTGCCATGAATATCTCCCACGACTAACGTACGCATAACCGCATTATGGCCAAAATACTTTGAAAAGAAAAAGTGAAAAGTTATGATGCCCGCGCGAAATGGCCCCGTGAATGATTCATTTGCGGTTTGCCAAACGCTTCACTCCGATCATTCGAGCGACCATATCTACCATGAAAAAACGGAATCTGAATCGCATTAGCAAATTGGCTATTGGGTTGTTGGTGTGCGCGGTGTTGCTGACCTCGCGTCCCACAGGCGTCAAAGGATGGGGGCTGGACGGGCACCAACTCTCTGGCCGCGCGGCGGCGTTGAAATTGCCAACAGACATGCCCAAATTCTTTCGCAAAGCGACCGACCAGCTTAGCTACCTGAATCCCGAACCGGATCGCTGGCGTTCGCGCGAAGAGTCGAATCTGGATCGTGCGATGGATTCGGCGGCGGCGCCGGATCACTTTCTCGATTTGGAGTTGGTGCCGGAAGCCGCCAGCAAAGTCGTCAATCGCTACGAATTTGTCGCAGAATTGATCAAAGCAGGACAAAAGCCCACAACACCGGGATTTGCGCCCTATCGCGTGCTTGAACTTTTCCAACGCCTGCGCGTCGAGTTTCGGTTGTGGCGGGCTGAAACGGATGGGAAGCGGCGCAAATTTATCGAACAACGCATCGTCAACGACGCCGGGATCTTAGGGCATTACGTCACTGACCTGGCCAATCCGCATCACACGACCATTCATTACAACGGTTGGTCGGGTGACAATCCCAAAGGCTACACAGTGTTTACACGCGAACCGAACAAAGGCATTCACTACCGTTTTGAGGAAGAGTACGTCAAAACGCACATTCAATTGAATGACTTCCTCGCGCAGGTTGATGCCAATGCCCGTGTTCTGGATAAGCCGCGTGAACAGATTTGGGAATATTTGCGCGCCTCAAACAAGCTGGTTGAACCGCTTTACATTCTGGACAAACAGGAAGCGTTTAGCGCGCAAACGCAATCGGCAGAGCATAAGAAATTTGTGGCAGCGCGCTTGGCGGCAGGGGCACAGATGCTGCGTGATTTGTGGTGGACGGCCTGGGTGACGAGCGCTCCCGCACCGGCTGCGCCAGTTGGCAACAAATAAGCCTTTGCGGAAAAAAATAAAGGCTGCCTAGGTTCCCAACGATTACACCCCAACTGCATAATCAAAACCCAGGCAGCCTTAGAACTGAGGCTGTCCAAGTCAGGTTCCGCACTATCCCGAACCATTTACCTGCCTTGAAACAGCCCCTCTTCGCTGTCGGGACGCAATATCCACCCGAATTGTCGTGCAGTTGTCACGAAGCCGTTGAGAATGATTTCAGACGAAATTTTTCTCGCGCGCAAAAGGAAAATTTCCGGGGATCGCTGGTTCGAGGTTAACTGATGAAAAAACATCCTGCGTTGTTGGATCGCCGTCGAGCCGCATTGGCCGTGATTGATGTGCAAGAAGGGTTTCGACCGATCATCGCTGATTTTGCGCTGCTGGCAGAACGCATCAGCTTGCTGGTTCAGGCGTGTCGGCTATTGTCCGTGCCGATTCTGGTGACAGAGCAATATCCGAAAGGGCTGGGACGAACGGTGCCGGAAATCGCTCAACACTTTGCCGCAGACGCTGTGCCCATTGAGAAGCTGTCATTTTCTGCTTGTGGCGTGCAGGAATTCGACACGCAATTGCGCGAACGACACATCGAACAGGTCATGTTGTGCGGCATCGAAGCACACATTTGCGTCAGTCAGACCGCTCACGATTTGTTGCAAAACGGCTATCAAGTCCACGTCTTGAGCGATGTTGTCTCAACGCGGTTGCCGCACAACCGCGACCTCGGGTTGAACAAAATGGCCAAAGCCGGAGCCGTGATTTCTTCGTTGGAGATGGCGTTGTTTGAACTTTGTCCGGCGGGAACGCCTGAATTCAAGCAGATGCAGGCGCTGGTCAAGCAGTTACAGTGAAATAAAACGAGCGCAGGCAAAAAGCTCGCGCTCGTTTTTGAAAAGCTACTTTTTCGTGAAGACCATCGTGGATTCGCGCGCACCTTGCGGCGTTTCCGTGCTTTGGTGGACTTTCAGCGTCTTTCCGCCATCGGCCAGTTCCCAATGCTCAGTGGTTGTCAAAGAGAAATCTCCGTTGGGCGTGCTCATATTGCGGACGGTCGTGATTTCCAGCGTTTTTCCGTCGTTCGTCCACTTCGCTTTCATCGTGGATTTGCCACGCGGATTTTCGGCTACGGTCTCGCTGCCGTCGAGTTTGACGGTCATCGGGCCGCCGCCGCCCATCATTCCGCCACCGCCACGTCCGCCGCCGCCGCCACCACCGGGAGGCTGCGCATTCGGATTGCGCTCCATTTTCTGTTCACGGGTCACTTGCTTGTCGTCTTGTGTGACCGTCCAGCTCATACTTTGAATCATCTCCGCCATCATTTGCGGCAACTGGCTTTTGCTTTTGTCCAGTTCCCAGGTACCGGCGAAATTTGCGCCTTTTTGCGCGCTGACGCTGACCAAACCCAGCATCATCACACAGAGCACGGTGCTGATTACTCGCATTCTTTTCATCGCTTCGTCCCCCTGTCAAATTTTTGATTGGAAAGTAGTTGCGCCGTCACTTTCAGCCAGCGGTTGAAAATGACGGCGCGCTTGAACTGCCCATAAGACGCAACCCTATGGGCAATAGTCACAAGAAATTTCCGCTGCTAATCGGTCTCATCAATGACGCGCCGCGCGATTTCTTCGCGGTGGTAATTGGCGTCGCCAAACTGAATTTCCGACGATTTCGCGCGTTTGTAATACAACTGAATGTTGTGTTCCCAGGTGAACCCGATGCCGCCATGAATTTGCACGCCGCGATTGCCGACTTCGCGCGCGGCGTCAGAGCAAAATCCCTTGGCGACGGAAACAGCCAGTTTTGCCGTTGGCTCGTTTTCTGACACGGCCCAGGCGGCGTTATACACCGCCGAACGAGCGCTTTCGGTGAGATTGAACATGTCAGCGCATTGATGTTGCACGGCCTGATAGATGCCAATCGGTTTGCCGAATTGCTGGCGCGTTTTGGCATATTCGACCGTGGTTTCGAGCGTCCATTGCATGCCGCCCAGCATTTCGGCGCACAGCGCCACGTTGGCAATGTCGGTGGCAGATTCGAGCGCCGCTTTGGTTTTGGTCGTGAATGCCAGCGCATTGGCTTCGGGCACGGCGACGTTGTCGAATTCCACCGTGCAAAGTTTGCGTGTGGCATCAATGCCCGGCGTGGCAGTGATCGTCAGACCTGTTGCGCCTTTTTCTACCGGCAAGAGCACCAGCCCTTCATCGCCGCGCGCCACCACAATGATCAGATCGGCTATGCCTGCATCGGTGACGAAATGCTTCGCGCCGCGCAGCCGGTATTCCTTGCCGTCTTTTTCTGCGCGCAGTTCGACCGCGTCAGGATTCCAGTCGGCTGACTCTTCCAGCAACGCGACGGTCGCTTTCAATTCGCCCGCCGAAATCGGTTCCAGATACTGTTTGCGTTGGCCTTCGTTGCCTGCGTGCTGAATCAGACTGGCAGCCCACAGCGTCGAAAGAAACGGTCCTGGCAAACAGGCGCGGCCCATCTCTTCGGCCACGGCGATCAAATCCACCAAACTCAAACCCAGTCCGCCGTATTCTTCGGGAATGATCAGCCCGGTGAATCCCTGATCGGCCATTGCCTGCCACAATTCGGCGTCAAAGGCTGTGTCGGTCGCCATCAAAGCGCGCACGCGTTCCGGTTTGCATTCACGGGCGAAGAAATCGCGCGCTGACTGTTGAAGAAGTTTTTGTGCTTTTGAGAGATCGAAGTCCATGGATGTAGTTGGGAGCTCTAAGATTGATAGCTTTTGGGCAACCCGAGCACGCGTTCGGCCACGATGTTGCGCTGAATTTCGCTGGTACCGGCTTCGATGGTGTTGGCGCGTGTGCGCAGGAAGTCATAAATCCATTTGCCGTTATCGAATCCGTGCAATTGCGCCACCGGCCCCAGCGTTTCCATCGCAATCTGCTGAAAGCGCTGGTTGTATTCGCTCCACTGAATTTTCAGGATGGAGCCTTCCGGCCCGGGCACGTGCTGATTGTTCATCTTGCTCAGTGCGCGCGTATTGGTCAGACGGAAGATTTCCAGTTCCATAAAGGCCTGCGCCAGTTTCTGGCGCATGACCGGGTCTTGCGCGGTTGGTTTGCCATTGCGTTTCATCTGGCGCGCGTGCGCGATCAATTGGTCCAGGTTTCGTTTGAAGGCGACATAGATGCCGGTGCCCAGATGTGCGCGTTCGTTCATCAGCGTAGTGATGGCCGTGCTCCAGCCTTTGTTGATTTCGCCCAGCACATTGGCGACGGGCACGCGCACGTTGTCAAAAAAGACTTCGTTGAAACTGGCGTCGCCGTTCATTTGTTTGAGCGGGCGCACATCAACGCCGGGCGAGTGCATATCCACCAGCAGCGCCGTGATGCCTTTGTGTTTCGGCACATTCGGATCAGTACGCACCAGCAGCAAACACCAATCGGCAACGTGTGCCAGCGACGTCCAGATTTTCTGTCCGTTGACGATGAAATGATCGTCGTCGAGCGTCGCTTTGGTTGCCAGCGAAGCCACGTCGCTGCCCGAATTCGGTTCGGAAAACCCCTGACACCAAACCTCTTCGCAGGAAAGAATCCTGGGCAGAAAACGCGCTTTCTGTTCCGCTGTGCCCACCGCGATGATGGTCGGCCCGATCAGGCTCAACCCGAGTTGGTTGATCAACTGCGGCGCTTCAGCGCGCGCCCATTCTTCGGTCAGGATGGCCTGTTCGATCAACGCCGCGCCGCGCCCGCCGTATTCTTTGGGCCACGAAATGCCTGCCCAACCGGCGTCAAACACTTTTCGCTGCCAACGGCGCAGATATTCGAAATGCTCGCCTTTTTCTTCTTCGTTCGTGCTGCCCGCAAACGGCGGCGGCACATTGGCCGCCAACCACGCGCGCAATTCGTCACGAAACTGCTGTTGCTCAGATGTTAAGTTCAGATCCATGGTTTTGTCCTTCTGCTGAAGTCTCTTTGCTCCATCATTCGCCCACGCCTCGGTTGCTTTTTGAGGAGAGCTGCCCCAATCCCAACAATAAACAGGTAATGCCAATTGCGAGCTTCGCGACTCTACCGGATTGCCCCACAATTCCAAGAGTCATCCATATCAGACCCGCAATGATGAAAGATATCACTGCGACTTTTTTCAGATTTGCCACCAGCATCTCCTTTGTTCTTATTGCCTGATTGCAGGGATTGTTTCCCTACTCTACCGATTGCCACAGCAACTCAGCCACGTCCATCACCTTCACGTCGCGCGCGCCGCGTCGGGCGTTGATGCCGTCTTCGAGCATCGTCATACAGAAGGGGCAGCCGACGGCGACGATGTCTGCGCCGGTTGCCAGCGCTTGTTGCGCGCGTTCCTGATTGACGCGTTTGTCTTTCGGTTCGTCTACGAAACTCATGCCGCCGCCGCCGCCGCAACAGAAACCTTGCGCACGATTCATCGTCATTTCGACGCTCTGCCGCGCAGCGATTTGCACCAACTGACGCGGCGCTTCGGTCAGGCCGTTGTGCCGTCCCAGATAACACGGGTCGTGAAACGTGACGGTTTTGTCGGTTGGCAAGGCTGCGGTCAGCTTTCCTTCGTTGACCAACTGCGCCAGGAATTCGCTGTGATGAAAGACTTCATAGCTGCCGCCGAATTGCGGATATTCGTGGCGAAAGGTGTTGAAACAGTGCGGGCAACTGGTGACGATCTTTTTGACGCCGTATCCGTTCAGGGTTTCGACGTTGTCTTTGGCCATCATTTCAAACAGGAACTCATTGCCGATGCGCCGCGCCGGATCGCCCGTGCATTTTTCTTCGCGGCCCAGAATCGCGAACTTCACGCCAGCTTTGGTGAGCAACTGCGCTGTCGCGCGCACGACTTTCTGGTTGCGTTCGATCAGCGCTCCGCCGCAACCAATCCAGAATAAAACTTCAGCGTCGCGCGCTTCGGCAATCGTTTTGACATGCAACCCGTCCGCCCAATCCAGGCGCGTTGCTTGCGTGCCGCGAAACGGGTGCTGGCGCGATTCCAGCGAAGTCATCGCCTCTTGCATCGTGTCGGGGAAGTCGGACTCTTCCATCACCAGATAGCGGCGCATATCCACGATCTTTGGCATTTGTTCGATAAAGACCGGGCAGGCTTCCATACACGCGCCGCAGGTTGTGCATTGCCACAACGCTTCGGCGGCAGTTGCCGGAACGGCGCCAACGAGCGGCGTGGCCAGCGCGGCGTCGCTTGCCTGTGCGAAGCCGCGCAAATCAAGAATGATGTCGCGCGGCGAAAGTTCTTTGCCGACGGTGTTTGCCGGGCAAACCGATGTGCAGCGGCCACATTCGGTGCAAGCGTCAAAATCCGCCAGGTCTTTCCAGGTGAATCCGGCCAGTGTTTTCACACCCATCGGCTCGCCGGTTTCAGCCAGCTTGTCGAAATCCAGCGCCTTGAGCGCCGCGCCGCTGGGCGTCAGCCGTGCCGTGTAAATGTTCAGCGGACCGGTGATGACGTGCCGCATCTTGGTATAAGGCGCTGCGCCGATGAAGCCAAACACCAGAATGGCGTGCGTCCACCACACCACGAAATGAAATGTCTTGAGCGCCGTCGCGCCCAAAAACGGTTTCGACGCGCGCGCGACCAGATACCCCACAGGCGACCACGTTCCCCACGGGTCGTTGGTTGCGGCGATGCGCCAGCCTTCCAGCAAAAAACCAGTGACGACAATCAGCAGAATGACCAGCAAGATCATTTCGGCTTCGTGTGTGTACACCAGCTTTTTGGGCTTCAGCGCCAGACGCCGCACCAGCGCGATGGTTACGCCGAGCAGCAGCAGCGCGCCAAAAATGTCCACGATGAAGGACTGGAAGTAGAGATAAAACGCGCCTTGCATCAGCGGCAGGCCCAGATCGTGATGAAGAGCCACCACCGTCGTGGCGATGGTCAACACGATAAAGCCTGTGTAAATGAACGTGTGAAAGAACGCGGCGTGTTTTTCGCGAATGGTGCGTCGTTGTCCCAGCGCGTGTTTCAGCAACAAGCGCAAGCGCTCTTTGGGCTGATCAAACCGGTCTGCTGGCAAACCTCGCCGCCAGCCAGAGACACAGCGGTACAAGCCATAACCAGCCGCCACCAGCGATGCGGCAAACATCACATACATCAGCCAGACGGGCTGGACGTTCCAGAAGACTTCGCGAGTGGGGACGGTCTGAATCATTTTTGCAGCGCAGCCAGTTTTTCTTTCAGCAGCGGAACTACTTTCTTGTAATCCTCGACGATGCCGAAACGGCAGCTTTTGAAAATTGGCGCGTCGGCGTCAATGTTGATGGCGGCGATGTTTTTGGCGTCAGAAATGCCGGCCATATGTTGGCTGGCGCCGCGAATGGCGACGGCGAGATACAGTCCGGGCGCGACTTTTTTGCCGGTTTGGCCGACTTGCCACGAAGGCGGACACCAACCGGAATCGCACGCCGCGCGCGACGCGGCAGTTTGCCCGCCGAGCAACTGCGCGAGTTCCTGCAATTCCGCGAATGGCTCCGGCCCGCCCAAGCCGCGTCCACCAGAAACGATGACGGCGGCATCTTCCAGACGGGCTTCGCCGCTGGCTTCGCTTTTGCGCTCGACGATGTGCGTGCGGTCGTTGGCGGGCAACACCAGATTCGTTTGTTTGACGGTGGTGGCAAATTCGCCTGCGGTCGCGAGCGGCTCAAACGCGCGTGCGCGCAACCACACCACGGCGGGCGAACGTTTCAAGGCAATGGTGGCTTCAGCTTTGCCGCCGTATACCGAACGTTTGACGTGCAACACGCCGTTTTCGGCGGCCAAGGCAATGCCGTCGCCGATGCTGCTGCCGCCCAAACGATGCGCCAGACGCGGCGTCAATTCCTGGCTATAGGTATCGTTGCTAAACAGAATGGCCGCCGGTTTCAGGTCGCGGCAAATTTGCGTCAGCGCAGCCAGGCACAATTCCGGCTGATATTCCGCCAGTTCTGCTTGATCGGCGGCGATGACGGCATCTGCCAGCCCGGCCATCCGAATGCTCAATTCCGGGTTGTGTGGGCCGATGAGAATTGCGTGTACGCGACCGCCCAGGCTTTCAGCCAGACGGCGCGCCGCGCCGGTTATGCCTTGTGCCGCGCGGTCATACCCGGCGGCTGAAAAAAGAGAAATAACGACATCACTCATAATTTTCTTCGCTCTCCGACAATGCTCCTGCCAGGCGGTTTTCCGCGATCATGCGCAACCGCTCTTCCTTGGTTTTCTTCGGTTCGTTGTAGCCGTTTTCGCCATACGGCTGAAGTTTTTCCAGCCACATATCTTCGAGAAAAAGTAGGTCCGTGCGGTAATCGTGCGCCGGATCGCTGACCGGCGACAGTTCGTCCAAAATCTCAAACGCAAATTTGTCTGCGCCCAACGCATTCCAATCCGCCTGCAAGGCGCGGTTTTTATGACCGCCCATTTGCAGCTCAAATTTGTGACGATTGAAAATGCCGGGCAGATTGAGCGCCGAACCGACAAACACTTTTTCGTTGCTCAGATTGCGAATCTGGAACACGCCCATCGGCGTGTGACCTTGCTGGTATTC
>JAEUQO010000389.1 GCA_016789605.1 Acidobacteriota bacterium | reverse complement strand
CGGCACGGTTGACGCCACTGCAACGTTTTGCGAAAGACCGGTGCCAAACGCAGCGGAAATGGATTCCGCGCTGAGCGAGGCACCCGTGGCAAAGCTGGCAGCCGACACCGATGTCACCGCAGCCAGCACCGGAGCCGGTTGCAGGCTGGCATTTGTCGTGTAGATCAAATCGCCCGTATTTTGTCCGTTATTGTTGGCAGCATTGCCCGCGACATAAAACGTCACGCGCCCCACGCTTTGCGCGGGCGCTTTCCAGCGAAAGCTCCAGGACCCCTGATTGGTACTGCTAGGGCTGGTGCCGTTAAAAGAGTGGTTGATGTATTCGCGTACGTTAGGCCCGACGTTGCCAGTAGCTTTGAAGGTGCGCGAGGTATCTGTTGCAATAAGATCACCGGCTTTGCGCCCTTGATCGTCAACCACCGTCACTTGAAAGCCGAAACGGGACCGGCCGCTTTGGCTCATGGTGACTGTCAGGTTGATTTCCTGGTTAGGTGAGTAATTGGTTGGTAGGCCAGTTAAGGTCAAGGTGCCAGTACCGCTATTGACCGCACTGCCAACATGACAGCCGCTTTGTGCGCAAGTCTGTTCGCCTGGCGCGCCGGTGCTCTCCGTGGGCGGTCCGCTGGCGTATGCCTGAACCCGAGAGCCTTGCCAGCCATACACGGCAAAGCAGGCAAAACACAAAACAATGAAGGTAATTTTGAGCTTCTGAATCTTCATATCCGACAGGTTTCCCTTTCTGACACTAAGTCACATAGATGGTAGATGGTTAGTAAGAACGCTGTCTGGAACCACCTGACACGATAACAGCTCGAGGGAATACACTTTTCCTCGCACGGTCATTCCGTGAAATCTGGTGAATTTCACTGTGACAAAGATAGGGGAATGATGTTGCCAAGGAAGTAGATCCGATCCTCAGCCCGTTTTTGTGAGCAATCTTTGTTCCAGCAACGTCTATTGATTCGCGCAGTGGGTGCCGTTAGTCATATCTATGATAGCGTTAGTTTTGCAGCTTCGAAAGGCCTGGCGCTTGTTAATTGCTGGCACTAATAGTGTCGGCTGGCAGAGACAGCGACACGATTGGTGCCACGATTGGAGAAGGAAATTTGCCTGCTATTTGGCAAGCTTATGTGAGAACAAGCACTTCATCAGTTCTGGTTCGGCGTAGGTCTTATCCCACGAATCATGGCCCACACCCGGATATTCGGTGTATTTGACTTTGCCGCACAAGGGAGATTCTGGACGCTTTTTCACAGACGAAATGTCCACGAAATTGGATTTCGATCTAACTGTCAGAAGCCTGACGCCAACAAATACGATTTGGTGGTTGTCGCAACGCCGTTGCAAGCGCTCAGGCTACTGACACAATGTGCCTTTGTGCGGTTTACTATGTCTGTCTTGCCTCGTCGCACCATCATCAGGCCAGACATCAAACGACAAGCCAGACACGACGTTCTGATTTGGACAGCGAAATCAGTTTTTGCCAGTTTGTGTTGGAGAAAAGCGGTGACAGCGCGACGCATTCTATGCGCCGGGTTCAGAGCGTGCAAGCAATGGTCGCTTAGACTGGGCGAACCGCGCTAAACTGCTGCCAGTTCGCGATTCCAGAACGAGACGCTCTAGGCTGCCCAGAAAGCGCAACCCGTAGCCTCTAGCAGGACAGTTAGCGGCGTCGGGGGTGATTTATCAGAACTGGCGTGGCTCTGCGGACGTAAGAACAAACGCTTTGTTTCCAGCAATCTCATTGGTGCAAATGACCAGTCCTGTATGAACAGGCAGGTTTGATTCGTCATCGGCGGGCATGTTTTGCCAGAAAACAGGTCACGTGCGAGATGGAGTTAAGCCGTGCGCTGACGCTGCGCACGACCTTATTTATTGATTTTCTGGTTGCGCTTGCCGTTCCTGAGCGCACGCCACTGTCACCCTTTGCAAATAGAAAGTAATGAAGGCAACTACGGGCACCGAAACGATTGCGCGCGTTTCGACCGTCGCTTTGAGGAGAGAATGACAATGAGAAAAACCATCCTGATGGCTTTGATCGGAACGTGTTTGCTCGCGGCTTCGCTGAGCAACATGACGACCTCCGGGGCAGCGCAAGAACGCGCTCTGTTGATGCGTGCGCCGGCAATGAACAAGACGCACATCGTGTTCAGCTATGCGGGCGATTTGTGGTTGGTCGCGCGCGGCGGTGGGCAAGCGACACGCCTGACGACGGGCGTTGGCCGCGAATCCACGCCGAGCTTTTCGCCCGACGGAACCACGGTCGCATTCACCGGCGAATATGACGGCAACATTGATCTTTACACCGTGCCGGTGACGGGCGGCGTGCCCAAACGAATCACCTATTACCCGGGCGTGGACGCGCTTTGCAACTGGACGCCTGACGGCAAACAGTTGTTGTTTATCTCTGAACGCGGCAGCGAATCGCGCCGCTTCATGAAGATGTTCACGGTGCCGGTTGCCGGTGGGTTGCCCGCCGAAGTTCCGCTGCCGACCGGTCACGAAGGCGCATTTTCTCCTGACGGACAACGGCTGGTGTATGAACCGCTGCCGCGCGCCTTCAATGCCTGGAAGCGCTATCGCGGCGGTCAGGCCTCGTATCTGTGGATTGCCGCGCTGAATGATTCGAGCGTCGAAAAACTGCCGCGCGAAGACTCCAACGATTTCAACGCGATGTGGCCCTCTTTCGGAAACGCTGACAAAGTGTATTTCCTTTCTGACCGCGAAGGCCCGATCACGCTGTTTTCCTATGACACGAAAAGCAAAAAGGTCAGCAAGCTGATCAACAACAACGGGCTGGACATCAAATCGGCTTCGCCTGCGGTGGGCGGCGACGCGATCGTCTATGAGCAATTCGGCTCGCTGAATGTGTTCGATCTGAAATCCGGCAAAAGCACCAAGGTCAACGTGACCATTGATGCCGACCAATTGGCAGTTCGTCCGAAATACGAAAAAGTCGGTCAGCGCATCAACAACGCGGCGATTTCACCGACCGGCATGCGCGCCGTATTTGAAGCGCGCGGCGAAATCATTTCGGTTCCGGCGGAAAAAGGCGACGCGCGCAATCTGACCGCCACGACCAACGTCGCCGAACGCGATCCTTCGTGGTCGCCCGACGGCAAATGGATTGCCTATTTCAGCGACGAATCCGGCGAGTATGAATTGCACCTGCGCGATCAAAAAGCGGCGGGCGAAGTCAAAAAGATCAAACTCGAGCCGACGTTTTATTACAACCCGACCTGGTCGCCCGACAGCAAGAAAATCGCGTTCAGCGACAAACGCGGCAACATGTGGTTGGTCGAAGTTGAAAGCGGTCAGCCGAAAAAATACGACACAACAATTTTGGGCGGCGCCACTGGCGTCAACTGGTCTTCTGACAGCCGCTGGCTGACTTATTCCAAGCCGCTGAAATCGTATTACAGCGCCGTCTATGTCTATTCGCTGGAAGACGGCAAGGTGACGCAAATCACCGACGGCATGAGCAACGCCGCCTCGCCTGTGTTCGACAAGAGCGGCAAATATCTTTATTTCACCGCCAGCACGGACACCGGCCCGAAACTTTCCGGTTTCGATATGTCTTCGTATGCGCACCGTCCGACCAGCAACGTTTACGTCGCTGTGTTGCGCAACGATTTGCCTTCGCCGCTGGCGCCGGAAAGCGATGAAGAAAAAGTCGCTGAGGAAAAGAAGGAAGAGAAGAAAGACGCGCCCAACGGCGGGCAAAACGATGCGGCGAAAGCTGCCGGTCAGGGCGCGGCCAAACCTGCCGACGCGGTGGCGGCAAAGCCGTCTGAGAAAAAAGACGCGCCGAAGATCACGATTGATTTCGACAACATCAGCCAGCGCATTCTGGCCTTGCCAATTCCGAACAAAAACTTTGTCGGACTGGACGCCGGAAAAGCCAACCAGCTTTGGGTGTACGAATTCCCCGAAGGCGCGCAGGGCGTCACCGTTCACAAATTCGACCTGGAAAAACGCAAACTCGAAAAGGCGATGGAAAACATCGCGTCCTTCATTCCTTCCGCCAACGGCGAAAAGGTGTTGTACCGCCAGCAGCAGAACTGGTTTATCGCCAGCACGGCGACGATGGGAACGCCTGCCTTCCGCCCCGGCGAGGGCCGGTTGAAGGTCGAAGACATGGAAGTTTTCGTTGATCCCAAAGCCGAATGGCTGCAGATGTACCGCGAAACCTGGCGCATTGAACGCGACTTTTTCTACGCGCCGAATTACCACGGTCTGGACCTGAAAGCGACCGAGAAGAAGTACGAACCTTACCTGCAGTCGCTGGCCCATCGTTCAGACTTGAATTATCTGTTTCAGGAAATGTTGGGCGAACTGACCGTCGGCCATTTGTATGTCAGCGGCGGCGACATTCCTGATCCGAAGCGGGTGGCGGGCGGGTTGCTCGGCGCCGATTACAAGATCGAAAACGGGCGGTATCGTTTTGCCAAAGTCTTTAACGGCGAAAACTGGAATCCACAGTTGCGCGCGCCGCTCACGCAACCGGGCGTCAACGTCAAAGCTGGCGAGTATCTGTTGGCCGTCAACGGACGCAATCTGACGGCGACTGACAACCTGTATCAGGCGTTTGAAAGCACGGCGGGCAAACAGATCGTGATCAAGGTGGGGCCGAATCCTGACGGAACCGGTGCGCGCGAGGTGACGGTTGTACCGATTGCCAGCGAAGGCGGATTGCGCAATCTGGCCTGGGTTGAAGACAACCGCCGCAAAGTCGAAAAGATGAGCGATGGCAAACTGGCGTATATCTATCTGCCTGACACTGCCGGAGGCGGGTATACCTTCTTCAATCGTTACTTTTTCTCGCAACTCGACAAACAGGGCGCGGTCGTTGACGAACGCTATAACAGCGGGGGCCACGCAGCGGATTACGTGGTGGATTATCTGAAGAAACCGCTCAACAGTTTTTGGGCGTTGCGCGATGGCATGGATTTCCGGCAACCGGTCGCCACCATGCCCGGCCCGAAAGCAATGCTGGCCAACGAATATTCAGGTTCGGGCGGCGACTATCTGCCCTACCTGTTCCGTCGTTACGGCATCGGCCCCATTATCGGCAAACGTACCTGGGGCGGTTTGGTCGGCATCGGCGGCTATCCGACGTTGCTTGATGGCGGCAGTGTGACGGCTCCGCACTTTGCGTTTTACACGCCGGAAGGCAAATGGGACATCGAAAATCACGGCGTCGCGCCCGACATCGAGATTGACCTTGACCCGAAAGCCTGGCGCGAAGGCCGCGACGTGCAGCTTGAAAAAGCCGTTAATTATCTGCTCGACGAGCTGAAGAAGAATCCGCCCAAGGAATACAAACGGCCTGCCTATCCCGATTATCACCGGTTGAACCCGTTGGCTCCGGCAGGACAAGCCGCGAAAAACAGCGGCAGCGGACAGCAATAACCTTGGCTTATGGAAAGAGCGCAACCACGTTGGTTGCGCTCTCTTTTTGAAAAGGAACACACCCAATGAAAAAGATCGTTTTGATAGCGGCAGTAATAACCCTGCTGGCAGGCATTGGCGTCGCACAAAATGCGCCGTTGCTGTTTCAGCGCCCGAGCTTGAGTCAGAAACATATCGTGTTCAGCTTTGCGGGCGATTTGTGGCTGGTTGCGCGCGAAGGCGGCGAAGCGCGCCAGTTGACGACCGGTGTTGGCTTTGAAAGCGGGCCGATCTTTTCGCCCGACGGTTCGCAGGTCGCATTTACCGGACAGTACGACGGCAACACGGATGTGTTTATCGTGCCTGTGTCAGGAGGCGTGCCGCGCCGGTTGACGTGGCATCCGGGCGCAGACACTGCCGTGGCCTGGACGCCAGACGGCAAAAACATTCTCTTTCGTTCGGGCCGCGCCAGCTATTCCGGCTTCGCCCGCTTTTTTACGGTGCCGATGAGCGGCGGCGTCGAAACGGAAGTCCCGTTGCCGATGGCTGATGACGGTTCCTATTCGCCTGACGGAAGCAAGCTGGCCTACACGCCGCTTGCCCCTGCCTTTGGCGGCGCAGCCATGTGGAAAAACTATCGCGGCGGACGCGCCAGCAAAATCTGGTTGGCCAACCTGAGCGATTCCAGCGTGACCGAAATTCCGCGCGAAATGGCCAACGACTTCAATCCGATTTGGACCAGCGAGAAGCCGGAAAAGGTTTTCTTCCTGTCCGACCGCAGCGGCCGGTTCACCTTGTTCGAATACGACACGAAAACAAAGAAGGTCGCGCAACTGCTGAAAAACGATGGCCTGGACATCAAGTCGGCCTCCGCCGGGCCGGGCGGCATCGTGTATGACCAGTTTGGCGAGATCAAACTGTATGATTTGAAATCCGGCAAAACGGCCAAGGTCAACATCACGCTCAACGGCGATTTGCCCAGCGTGCGCGCCCATTTTGAAAAAGTTGCCGGACGCATTTCTAACGTCGCGCTTTCACCGACGGGGGCACGCGCCGTGTTTGAAGCGCGCGGCGAAATCATCAGCGTGCCGGTTGAAAAAGGGAACGCACGCAACCTGACCAACACGCCCGGCGCGATGGAGCGCTATCCCGCCTGGTCACCGAACGGCAAATGGATTGCCTATTTCAGCGACGAATCCGGCGAATATGCCTTGCACTTGCGCGAACAGTCCGGTTTGGGCGAAGTCAAAAAGATCAATCTGGGCGAACCGCCGTCATTTTTCTATGCGCCGGAATGGGCCCCCGACAGCAAGAAAATCGCTTTCACCGACAAACGGTTGAACCTTTGGTACGTGGATATTGAAAAAGGAACACCGGTTAAGGTGGATACGAACACGTACGAAAATCCCTATCGCGTGACCGATCCCAATTGGTCGCCCGACAGTAAATGGATCACCTATACCAAGCAGTTGAAAAACCACTTGTGCGCGGTGTTCGTCCATTCGCTCGAAACCGGCAAGAGCACGCAAATCACCGATGGGCTGAGTGATGCGCGGTACGCCAACTTCGACAAAAACGGCAAGTATCTGTATTTCACCGCCAGCACCAACGCCGGTCCGACGGCTGGCTGGCTGGATATGTCCAGCTTTCCGTATCAGGTTACGCGCAGCGTCTATGTGGTCGTGCTGAAGAAAGGCGACAACTCGCCGCTCGCGCCTGAAAGCGACGAAGAAAAAGTCGCTGAAGAGAAAAAGGACGACGCGCCCAAGGCTCCGCCCAAAAAAGAAGAGGTCAAAGTCACGATTGATTTTGACCGCATTGGCCAGCGCATCCTGGCGTTGCCGATTCCGGCGCGCAATTACGTTGGCTTGAGCGTGGGCAAAGCAAACACGCTTTTCCTGGGCGAAGGCGTCGCCAATCAACCGGGCGCGACCATCCACAAGTTCGATCTGGACAAGAAAAAACTCGACAAGGTGGTGGACGGCGTTTCATCGTTCACCATTTCGGCGAATGGCGAAAAAATGCTGGTTGGGCAGGGATTCGGACCGGCCATGCGTTACACGATTATGCCAACGATGATGCCTGCGCGTCCGGGCGAAGGCGTGCTGAACCTGGGCGAAATGGAAGTATACGTTGATCCCAAAGCCGAATGGCGGCAGATGTACAACGAAGCCTGGCGCATTCAACGCGATTTCTTCTATGACCCGAAATTGCACGGTCTGGATTACGAAGCCACGAAGAAGAAATACGAAGCGTATCTGGACGGCATCGCACACCGCGAAGACCTGAACGCGCTCTTCCGCGAATCCATGGGCGGGATGTCTGCTGGTCACCATCGGACGTTTGGCGGCGATCAACCGACGCCCAATTTCATTGCGACGGGGTTGCTCGGCGCTGATTACACGGTCGAAAACGGGCGCTATCGCTTCGCCAAAATCTACAACGGCGAAAACTGGAACCCGCAATTGCGCGCGCCGTTGACGCAACCCGGCGTTGAGGTCAACACCGGCGATTATCTGATCGCCGTCAATGGCCGTGACGTCCGGGCGACTGAAAACCTCTACAGCTTCTTTGAGTCAAAAGCCAACAAACAGGTTTTGCTCAAAGTGTCAGCCAATGCGGATGGGTCCAACGCGCGCGAATACACGGTGGTGCCCGTCGCCAACGAAGGCGGGTTGCGCAATCTGGATTGGATCGAAGGCAATCGCCGCAAAGTGGATGAGCTGAGCGGCGGCAAGTTGGCCTATGTGTATTTGCCGGATACGGCTGGCGGCGGCTACACCAATTTCAACCGCTATTACTTTTCGCAGATTGAAAAGGAAGGCGCAGTGCTCGATGAACGCTTCAACGGCGGTGGTTCGGCGGCTGATTACATCGTCGAAGCGATGCGTCGCCAGGTGCACAACAAATTCACGACGCGCGAAGGCGAAGATTTCAATACGCCGGTCGGCGCGCTCGTTGGCCCGAAAGTCATGATCATCAACGAATATGCCGGTTCGGGGGGCGACATGATGCCCTGGCTGTTCCGCAAGGCAGGCATCGGCAAATTGGTCGGCAAACGCACGTGGGGCGGTTTGGTCGGTGTTTATGACTATCCGTTGTTGATGGATGGCGGATACATCAGCGCGCCGCGCGTGGCGTTTTACAATCTGCAAGGTGAGTGGGACGTCGAAAATTACGGCACGCCTGCCGACATCGAAGTGGATTTGGATCCGGCATTGTGGCGCAAAGGTCGCGACCCGCAGTTGGAAAAAGCTGTCGAAGTCGCACTGGCTGAACTGAAGGCCAAACCGCTGCCGAAATATAAGAAGCCGCCGTATCCGAATTACAACAACGGCAATGGGCCGGTGGCGGGGTCTGAAGCTGGCAGCAAAGCCGCGGGCAAACCTGCCAAAGGCAACTAAACCCGCAGGACAATTTGTGATTTTCAAGAGGCGGACCCGCGATCGGCGTCCGCCTCTTCTTTTAGTGTGAGACGACGCTTGCAATCACTTTGTCGCTGGCATTGCTTACGCGATCCACCTTCATCGAAATGGGCTGGTTGCGGTTGGCGTTGTACCCCATCGTCAATCGCCGCCCGTTGCCATAATTCAGGCTCTTGAGCGCGCCGCTGCCTTCAGAGAGGGAAGTCCCCACAGCTTTTTTGAAATGTTGTGTGATCAAAGGCTCGGTTGGAGGGGCGTGACCACAGGACGACCCTCTGTGGATAAGCGTTTACAACCGAATCGGTCAACGGAAAGCAAAGATCATCAGTCCTCTGTTTTCAATGGCGTCAAAAATCAATTGCGGAGTACCGTATTATTCGACAGCCCCATATTGTTTCAGCAGGCTAATCGCTTCTAAGAAATTCGTTTTAGTCGCGATACTTAGTGCGGTAGCGTTATCTTTGGCTCTAACATTTAAATGGGCATTCGCTTTCAGCAAAAGACGGACCTTTTCCCCCTGCCGATAATTAACGGCAAACATCAAAGCCGTATACCCTCTTTGGTCCACTGCATCCACTTTGGCCCCAGCATCAAGCAGAAATGCTGTTATCTTAGGCGGTGCGAGCATTAACGCAGTATGCCCTTTTAAAGACACCTGATTTACTGCGCCTCCTTTATCAAGAATCGCCTTTAAGATAACCTGATTGCCAGAAATTGCTGCTTTCATCAATGGCGTTTCCCCAAGATCGTCCTTCGCATCTGTATTGGCATTTTTGTCCAATAGAAGTGTTACCACTTCCTCGTGACGAAGCAGCGCAGCAAGCATCAATGAAGAGACTCCTGTCTCAGATTGGGCGTTAACATCAGCGCCGTAATCTATTAACAGTTTTACAATCTCAGCCTTCCCATATCTGGAAGCAAAATGTAATAGCGACCAACGATGTTTATTTGTTAGATTAGGAGATATCCCGCTTTCCAATCCCTCACGTATATACTCGAAATCCCCATTACGTATTGCCTTTACAAAGCCAGATATCACGTTTTCAGATTGCTGGTTCTGCTCAGTAAGCCAGCTCATCGAGAGCGCTTTTGACTTACCAAAACTACGCGGGGCGAAAAGGCTAGATGAGGTAATTAGTAATGTCAGCAGTAGAATACACTTAAAAGTCATGATAACCTCGCCATTTTCTATTAGTTAGGCGCTTGAAATGCACCTTCTCCACATTGGTCAAAAAGCCATTCATCAATATTATCAGAGAGGTCTTTTTCGCTTAGCTTTGCCTGGTCAATCTCGCTCGGCGTAGCCACTCCAAGCATTGTGGCTATGCTGTAATGAGAACCGAACATTATGTGAAGCAATTCATGGACTGGCGTTCCAAATAGATTCTTGACGTCCAGATTGTTATTGTAATTGGGGCCCAGATAAACATTTCCCCTATCTGGTATAGCGACGGCTAGTAACACCCTATTAGGCTGCGAAAGGTACTCTCCTAGCGTCATGTTTGGGTTGTATCCCTCCTCTGACAACCAGTTTGCTGGGTAACCTAGATCAACGAGCCTCTGTGTCCATTCGGGTCTATTTGAGTCAACCAGTATGAAGTTTGCAATAGAGCCTTCTCTATCAGTAACCTGCCTCCCATTTACCAGGGCAATATGGTTGAGGTATTCAAAACATCCCGGTCTAACTTGCCAAAAATTTGCTAGGGCGGATTGTGGGTTGGCTTGCCCACTACCTCCATTAACGATAACAGGAGATGGCACGCTATCTAACTCAGGCTCAGCTATACAGAAACTGATCCCAAAAAAAGCGGTAATAATTCCGTCTTCAATCAAGAAGCTTCCCCAGCACTGAATGTCCGTTCCGGCAGTATCCAGATAATTTACGGGGTCTCCCATAACATAACTGTACCGGTTG
>JAEUQO010000379.1 GCA_016789605.1 Acidobacteriota bacterium | reverse complement strand
GGTTGTCGTTGTGTCGTGTGACAAAACGTCTGGCGATTGTTCTGCGGGCGCTTGCCAGAGCTTGACGGTGTTGTCTTCGCTGGCGGTTGCGAGCGTCAGACCGTCAGGTGAAAACGCGAGCGCGCGAATTTCGTCGGCGTGGCCTTTGAACTCCGCGCGTTTTTTTCGTGTGGTCAGGTCCCAAATACGTACCACGCGGTCAACGCCAGCGCTGGCCAGCGACAGACCATTTGGTGAGAACCGCACGTCATTAACGCTGGACGTGTGTTCGCTAAATTTGTGTGCCAGCTTGCCGCTGTTTTTTTCCCAGAGGATGACGGCCCCGTCGTTGCCGCCTGATCCCAGCCAACGATCATCGGGCGAAAATGTGACGGCATACACGCTGGCTTCGTGGCCTGCCAGGGTTCGCAGCGGTGCGCCAGTCTTGCTGTTCCACAGTTTTATGGTTTTGTCTTCGCTCGCCGACGCCAGCTCTTTACCGTCGTGTGAGAATGCCACCGCCCAGACCCAATTTGAATGCGCTGAGATGACGTGCAAGAGCGTGCCAGTGGTGGCGTCCCACATTCTGATTTCCTTATCCCAACTGCCGGTCGCAATCATCTTTCCGTCAGGCGAAAAGGCCAGCCCACAGACTTTGTCGCGATGGCCGATCAGCGTGGATTGAATGCGGCGAGCGGCCACATTCCAGATTTTGACGGTTTTGTCCCAACTAGCCGACGCCAGTTGTTGCCCATCCGGCGAGAACGCCAGCGCCCAAATTTGCCCTTCGTGGCCGGCGAGCAGGGCCAGCTTTTGCCCGGTTGTGCGATCCCAAAGGTAAACCTGATTGTCCCGGCCTGCGCTGGCGAGTGTTTTGCCGTCCGGCGAAAGCGCCACCGCCAGCGCGAAATCCTGGTGCTTGAACGTCGCGCGTTCCTGGTGCAACAAGCGCCAGAAATAAAACCACTCGAATCCGCGCAGGTCCCTGCGACCTGGAACCGGTTGATGAAACTCGAGCGTTTCGCGCAAGCGCGTGATGTTTGCCTGCTCCCAGTCGTGTGTGGCGATATACATATCCGCCGCATAGCGTAGTTCGCGGCGGGATGCTTCTTGTCGCGTCGCCTGTTGCTGCTGGCGAAACGCAAAGTGCGTGGGAATCAGAAACGCCAGGAGGATGGCTCCGATGACGGCGGTGGCGCGCAGCATGCCGCGCCGGTACGCAGCGCGCTGACGGCGGACTTCTGCATCGGGCATGTTGGTTTTGACCCAGTTGAGGTCAAACGCGTGCGCGTAAATGCGATTGCGCACGACCAAGCGTCCGTGGTCAACACGCGTGACGCCAGACAGTTGTAACAGACTGAACAGGGGATTGGTGTCGTCATCGTGAACCGGTTTGCCCTGGCGCACACGGGTATACAATTCCAGCACTGCCGCCAGGTCGCTGTGGCCGCGCAACAGCCGTTCGCGCACAAAAATCAGATTGTCATCGCGTTCGCGCGCGCGCGCAGAAAGGAACAATTCTTCGCACAAGTGGTCAACAGCGGTTTCGTGCTGTACCGATTCGTCATCCGCAACCGCCTGACACAGTCGTTGCGTCAGATAGGGGTGCCCATTGGTCCAGTGCAGAATTCGTTTGAGCAGTCGGGCATTGAGCAAGGGATCGCGCAGCAAGCCTTGCGCCAGCGGTGCGGCTTCGTGTTCGGTGAAATCGAGCAATTCAATGCGCCGCCCGATGTTGAATGGCGTCGTGCGCGTATCGCTGATCAGGTCTGACGGCGTGGCCACGCCCAGCAAGCAGAACGTCAGGCGATGCAACTCTTCTGTCAGGGTGCGGCGGTTGTAGAGTTCGCGAATGCCTGCAAAAAATTCGTTGGTCGAAAATGGCAAACTGCGGACGGCGTCTATTTCGTCTACAAAAATTGTCAGCCGTTGGGGATAGTGTGGTAAGGCGATTTCGCAGACAGCCGTCAGCCAGCGTTGCAGCGGGCTGAGCAAGGTACGCGATCCCCAAAACTCCAGCAGTTCATCCTCCAGATCAAGCTGCTCGCCCATTTGCATCAGCAAGCCGCCGTACCATTGTTCAACGGAAAGATTTTGCCCGGCTGCGGTCAAATCGAGGATGACGACGCCTGCGCCCGGCGTGCGCAACTTGGCGGACGTGCGAATCATCAGGCTGGATTTGCCCATCTGTCTGGGCGTCAGGACGTAACAGAAATTCCCCTGGACCAGATTCTCATACAGTTCGTGGTCGGCGCGGCGCACGACATAGCACAAGGCGTCGCGCTGTAAGGTTCCGCCAACCACATAAAAACTGGCATCAGAGATGGTCTCCAGAAGGCTCATATGAACTCAGAGAGAGGCGTGGCAAAGGGGTTATAAGTGGTCACGCATGTATATCTGATAAAGCTGGCAACGAATGGCGGCCTCGCGCGCGCTGTGCCCGCTAATGACGCCAGCGGTACGTAACCGATAAAACATCTCAGCGTCCTGACAAGGATGTCCTTGTAACAACCCGCGCACGGCATCAGTCATTTGCGTGTCTTTGCGCAACACGAACAGCAAGCGGCGCAAGTGCTCGCCAAAAACGCCGTCTTCTTGATTCGCTTGTGCTTGCAAATCCCCCAGGGTCAGTCCGTGCGTGCTGATTTCCCACAATCCGACATTGGACAAATAAGGATGACCGTTGAGCAGTTGGCGAAACTGCTCAAGCTCCTCTTCGGTTTTGAGCGGATTGCCGTAATGCTGGTTCAGGTCGCGAATCTGTGCCTGATTGAAGTCTTCGAGTTGCAGCCGTGTTCCCACGTTGAAGGGCGATTGGTTGAGGTCGGTGATGAACAAATGCGCTTCGGTGGCATAGGCCATGGTTAACGTCAGCCGTTGCCAGGGGCTGGTTGGTTCGAGGGCGCGTTTGTTATGCCAGGAACGGAACAGGCCAAACACTTCATTGCCAAACGAGCAGGTAAACAGCCGGTCAACTTCATCCAGCCCCCAAACCACTGGTTCAGCCGTTTTGGCCAAAATTTCTCGTCGCCAGAACCGTTCGAAATTGCTGCTGGGGCCAATGAGCGGGTTCCAGGTTTGGCTGGGATGGGCATCCAGCTCCAGCTCTACTGCGATCAGTTCAGCCAACATCTGAAAGAAGTTTTCGACGGATTCAAAATATGACGCACTGAGCATCTGCAAATCCGTCAGAATGACTTGTGCTCCCTGGGTGCGAGCATGCTGCAAGCCGCGTGCAAGTAGCGACGTTTTGCCTGCCTGACGAGTGCCTTTGATGAGAATGATGCTGTCGCGTCGTTCGAGCGCCGACAGCAGGTCGCGATCGGTCGGGCGCTCGACGTAAAACCTGGAATCCGGTCTTAGCGCACCATTGGCTGGCGGCAATGTCGCACTGTTTGTGCTGCTTTCCTTGGGAAGAGGAAACGTATCATTGGCCGGTGGGTCGGCAGATACGACATAGACCTGTGAGATGAATTTATACCCGCGCCCGGGAAACGTCAGGATGTAGGTGTGCTCTTGGGCTGTATCGCCCAGCGCTTTGCGCAGCGTAGACATGTTGACGCTCAGCAGACTGTCTTCGGCATAGATCGCTGGCCACAGCCGACTCAGAATCGCGTCTTTTTCCACGACTTGCCCTGGTTGCTCTAGTAAAACCTGTAAGAGCTCAAGCGCCTTGGGAGTGGTTACAACAAGCGCGCCATTACGCCATAGCTGGCGTCTGACGGGGTCAAACTGAAACGGACCAAATGAATAACGCATGGTTTCGTCTTTGCCACCTAGAGCACACTGCAAACCAATACCTCTTTTGGAAAATATTGGAAAATTTAAGGTCGGCTTTTAGGACATTTGCCTGATTTGTAAGCATACTCAGCACACGGTGTCGGGGATTCTAAAACAAGCACTCTACCTGAGCCAAGTACGAATAGGTAAGGCTTTAGAGGTGAATTTTTCGTTGTGTATGATTTTGTGATGCGTCTCGGCCGTTTTGCTTTTTACATCTAAGCTGTGAAAGGGCATTTAGGGACCTCAGCCAGTGGTCTTCGGCCAGCAAGCGCCGGTTTGCTCTCGCATTCCGGAGCAGCGAGCACTTTATGTGTTCCGAGTGCAAATCGGCCTTGTCGGGTATTACAAAAGCAGGTTTCCTGCGTGATGAGTCTCCTCCTGAATTGAAGCGGTCTTTGCGCCAACCCCCTGCGATGTAGCAGGCGCAAAGGCCGCTTTTGGTTTGCCGCTTAATCTGAGTCCGGGCATAATTTCCGCGTTTTATCACCAAGCACCAAGTTGTTGCAGACACTTCCGTCTCAGGAGCCCTTCACTCATGCAACTTTGGCTTTCGCGCCACAGTGACGTCCCCATACGCGATCAACTGACTGCGCAAATCAAACTGGCCATCCTCAGTCAGGACCTGAAACCGGGGCAACGGTTGCCCAGCACGCGCGAACTGGCACGTCGTTTCAAAATCCATTCCAACACCGTCAGCGCAGCTTACCGCGAACTTTCGGAACAAGGCTGGGTGGATTTGCGCGCCGGTAGCGGCATTTATGTGCGCAAGTTCAAACCCGATGTCGAATTGGAAGCGCAACTCGATCTGGATAATTTGATCGTGGAGTTTTTGCAGATGGCGCGGCGCAAAGGCTTTTCGCTGGCTGAGGTGCAAGAGCGCATTAAACACTGGTTGCGGTTGCAACCGCCGGATCATTTTTTGGTGCTTGATCCCGATCCGGATTTTCGCGCCATCCTGATGGCCGAAATCAAGCAGGCCACCGGATTTCGCGTACAAGGCGCGAGTTTGGCGGACTGCGCCAATCGCAGTTTGCTGGTGGGCGCAATTCCGGTTGCCTTGTACGGACAGGCCGAAGCCGTACAGGCGGCATTGCCGCCCAAAATGGCGTGCTTGTTGATTCGCACGCGTTCAGTGCCCGAAGCGTTGAAGGGAGAGAAACGCCCAGCCAAGGAAGAGCTGCTGGCAGTGGTTTCGCGTTGGCCGATGTTTTTGCAGTACGCGCATTCCGTGCTCAGCGCCGTCGGCGTAGACCCCGACACGCTCAGTTTGCGGGCAACAACCGAACCCGGTTGGCAAAAAGGTTTGCGCGCGCACTCCATTGTGATTGCTGACGCTGCCACCGCAGAACAAATGCCTGCGAGCGTTCGTCCGCGCATCTTCAACATCATTGCGGATTCTTCTTTGACCGAATTGCGTGCCTACGTCGAAAAGTTTTTGACTCGTTAATCGCCCCGCCTTGCGTTTGCTGTGACAGCACAAGAAGTGTCATACCAATCAGAATAGCAACCGAGGATCGCAGGTATTTTACCTGGGTCAGGTTGGTGAACGGTTGGCTTGAGGTTTGCTCTGTTTGCCAAATGATGAGTTGAACGGCCTGGATGGGTAAAACAACGTTGTTTTGCCTGACACCTGAAGGCTTTGGCTGACAGCGCAACATAGGAGCACTCCCCTTTATGGATTTATTGCCTTACCTCTTCGCCTTGCTCATTGTGCTTGGAATGATCGCTTTGCTTGGGCACGGTCTCTGGGTACTTATGCGCGCGGTTTTTCGCTTCATTTTCCCCACAACATCTGTGGCAGACCGCCCGCTCTCTTTACACAAACGTTGCTTCGAATGCCAGGCGGGTTTACGCGCTTCGGACGAGTTTTGCCACGTGTGTGGTCGTTGGCAAAGTTCGGCGGCGGATGCTTCGCCATTGGCCGATTTGGCGATGACCGCACGCCAGTTGGAGCGCTTTCTGGCAGAGGGCAAACTGGACAAGGCGACGCACGAGCGACTCAGCCAGTTGATCGAAGGCGAGCGCGAACGCCTGACAAAGCCGCAGATGCCCGTCACGCCGCCTCTAAGCGAGCCAGTTTCACAGCCAGCGATTTCAGCCGAACCTTTGCGTGAAAGCTTGCCCGCGCCAATTGCTGCCGCGCCACAGCCGCCGATGTCTGAATTGCCCGCCGCTTTGGCAGAAGCCAGGCGCGCCAGCCAGCCAGCGGTTACCGCTGTCTCGACGCCGGTTGCCGAACCTGCCTTTCGCCAAAAACGCGAAGAGCCAATCGTCGCGCCGACAGAACCGCGCCGCTCATTGGCGGAAATCCTGGCGACGTTTATGGAAGAAAGCAGCATTCGATGGGGGGAACTGATCGGCGGATTGTTGATCATCGGCTGTTCGTTGGCGTTGGTGATCAGTTTGTGGTCGCAAATTACCGGTGCGCTGAAGTTTTCTGTCTTTGTGGGAATGACGGCGGGGTTGTTTGGCTTGGGATTTTATAGCGCGCACCGCTGGAAGTTGCCGACCAGCAGCCGTGCCGTGCTGGTGATTTCGACCTTGTTGGTGCCGTTGAATTTTCTGGCGATGACGGCGTTTTCGCATTTGGACGCGCCTGCGTCTGTGTTGGTCATTGGCGGCGAATTGCTTTCGTTGGCGCTGTTTACTGCGCTCGTGTTTCAGGCGGGCAAAGTCATCGCGCCGCACAAAACCTGGATGTTGGTCGGCGCAACCTTGGGGCCGTCGCTGGCGATGTTGTTGGCGCGTCACACGGCGGGCGGACTGGCTTACAAGCTGTTGCTGGGCGTCGCGCCGCTGGCGTGTTATTGGGCGAGCACAGCAGCGTTGTTGCGGGCAGAGGCTGAGGAGAATGAAAAAGAAAACGACGAACGTGACAGCCATCAGTTGTTTGTGTTGTTCGGGATTGCGTCCTTTACAGTGCTCTTGCCCTTGAGCCTGATGCTGATCAAAACCGGCGCTTTGTGGTTGGCGTTTCGCCGTTCGGCTGTGTTTATGAATTTGTTGGGGATGCCCGCCCTGGCGGTTGGTTTGGTGCTGTGGCGGCGGTTGTCGGGCGCAACGCAGGGCAAGGTGCAAACGATCGCCACCAGCATCGGCATCGGCGGCGGAATGTTGGCACTGGCGAGTTTGCTGTTTGCCTGGCCTGCGGCGCTGACGTTGCTGGTGGTTTTGTTGCTGAACGCGGTGACTTGCGCGGTGTTGGCGTGGCGGTTTTCGCTAAGGCCTGCACACGGCATTGGCCTGGCGCATTTGGTGCTGGCTTATTTGGTGATCTGCAATGTGCTGACGGGGAACCTCAGTCTTTGGAACGAAGACAGCGCGCCTTTCGGCACAAGTTTCGTTTCACTGACGACCGGTATTGCGCTGCTCTCGTTGTTCGCGTTGTTGGAACTGGGCGCGGAATTCTGGCAACGAAAAGAGCAAACCTTTGAAGCCTGGATGTATGGCATCGGCGCGCTGGTGGCAGGCGCGATCAGTTTTGTGTTGGTGACCAGTCAGGGATTTGCGCGTTCGGGCGATCCGCAACACGTGACCTGGTTGTATGCGGCATATGCCGTGCTGACATTCAGGCTTGCCTGGCGACGAAACCAACAGTTGGCCAGTTGGGTTGGCGCAGCGCTGAGTTTGCTGGCCATCGTGCAAGGCCTGGTTTTCAAGTTCGGTGACATGTTGGCGGCCTATCATCCGATGCGTCTGTCTTTGTTGGTGTATGCCACGCTGGCAGCAGCGGCGGCGGTTCTCTTGCGCCGGGCAAGTGCGCGCGCGCAGTCGCTTTTTGTCGCGCCCCTGACATATGCCGCCTTGGTCAGTTCGTTTTGTGCGTTGCCGTTCATTTTGTTCGGCGGCTGGATGCAGTGGGAGCAAATGGCCGGACGGTTGTTGTGGCTGGCCGCGATTTGGCTGGCGCTGTCGTGGCAAAACGGCTGGCCGAAGTTGTTCACCGCCTTTCAGGCAGTGTTGACGGCCAGTGTCGTGTGTGGCGTCGCAGGATGGCTTACGGGTGAAGGGCTGCCTTCGTGGGAGGATTTGCGCACGCCCTTGAGTTTGCAAGCCGAAGGAGCCGCCCTGGCTTTGTTGAGTTTGGGTTGGGTTTTGCTGCGCATTAGCGCGCGAAAGTTGGGATGGTTCAGTACAAACGCGCCTGTCGGCGAAGCGCAAAATGACCAATCCAAACAAATTGTCCCGCCGCTTGCCGCACGCTTGTTGTCTCCCGATTGGCCGACGGTTGATCAATTGATGTTGGCGGTGGTGCTGGGTGTGCTGGCGCTGCTGAGCGTTTCTGCGGCGTTGGTCGGGTTTGCTGACGAAACAAAACCGGGAATGACGATCCAGCCCGAAGTTCGCAACTTCGCCGCTCAAGCCGCAAGCACCGGAAGTTGGTTTGTGGCCGCAGCCGTGAGTCTGGCTTTGACCGTTAGTTTGTGGGAGCGCTTTCGCAAACGCACGGTACTGGCTTTGTTGGGAGCTGCGGCGTGTGCGTCGTTGTTACTGGCGGCGCGCTGGCAAGCCGTTGGCGAATCTATCTGGCAACCGGCTGGCCAATCTATCACCGCGTATCAGTGGTTGGCGGCGCTGGGCTTTTTGCTGTTGTCGTTGCCGATTCTGTTTCGCGCGCAAGTGACTTTACTCGCGGCCAGACTGGCTTGGCCAGAAATGGAAGCGCGTGCAAAAGGCTTGCCCGCGCTGGCACGCACCACGGTTGTCATTCTGTTTGCTGTGCCCGCCGTGGTGATGACGTGGCTGAAATGGCTGATTGCTGAATCGCAAGGCGCGGTTTTTACCGGACACGTGCAGCTGTTGTCACCGCTCGCCATTCTCAGCCTGACGTTGATTGGGTATGCCGTGCGCGAAAAAGTCGCAGCCTACGCCGTGGCTGCCAGTTTGTTGCTCAATTGGTTGGTGACGCTCGGCCTTACTCTGACGCCGAATCCCAGGTTACTTCGGCTGGCGCAATGGAATCTGTTGATCAGTGCTGGGTTTGCGTTGGTGTGGTTTGCGTTGCTCTGGCTTCAGGCACAGCGCGCAGGGACTTTACCGGTCACGCTGGCTGCAACTTCCTTGTTGCGAAAACAAATCAACGCCATAGCGGTTATCAGCGCTTTGCTGTTGGGGTGGGCACAAGTGCGTTTGGTGCTGGCTCCGGATCAGCCGAGCAACATGGTCAATGGTTGGGGTGGATTGCTTGGTTGGGCTTCGGTGGCGTTGCCGTTCCTGACGATGGCCTGGTCGCGCGGTTGGCTGTGGAATCAGTTTCGCGCAGAGCGCCTGGTTGGCGGATTGCTGCTCCTGGTTTCCTTGCTGGCGTGCAGCGTGGCACGCATCGTTCCAGGTTGGGCGGCATATCACGGATTACTGATCGGATGGACAGTGATCCCGGCTCTTTTGCTGGCAATCCGGCACTACGGTTTGCGCGTTGTTTATAGTGCGCGCTTTGCCGGACCCGAACTTTTACACTGGGCGGGGTTGCTCTGTGGTGGCGCGACATTGCTGGTTTTGCGCGGAATGGCCGCTCCGAACGACGTGTGGTGGACGTGCGCCAGTTTGTTGGTGCTAGTTGTGTTGTTTGGGCGGCTGGCTTGGGAAGCCGGACAGCGCGGTTACCTCTATGCTGCCGGAGCGCTGGGCAATTTGTTGGTCAGTCGGGTGTTTGTTTGGTGGACGGGCGCGGCTGATCTGAACGAGCTGTGGAAACTCAACATCATCGCCTTGGCATTGCCTGCGCTGGTGTGGTTGCCGCTGGATTTGCGCATGCGCGGCAAACTGCAAAAACAACTCTGGCTGCCGTTTCATCAGTTTGCTGCTGGCGTGGCAGTGACGATGTTGGGAATGTTTGCCGGGGGACAGTGGTTGGCGCGCAGCATTGGTGGAAATCATTTGAATCTGGCGGGCGTGCTTGGCTGGCTGGCGCTGTTTTCAGTGGCAGCGCTGTTGGTCGCCTGTTTGCGTGATGAACAGGCCAAGGCAATCTGGCCGCAACTGTATCTGACGGGATTGTTTGCTTGTTTGCAATCACTGACCTACCTGCCGCTGAGTGGGCGGGCGTTCTTACTCTATACCAGCACTGTCTTGTCGGTTTTTGTTTTGCTGACGGGATTCGCCTGGCGTTTTCGCCAGACGGTGCAGCGTTGGCTGGCTCAGACAGGCATCTTGCCGCAGCAAAGCGCGTCGGCAGCGTTGCCAACCTGGCTTTCGCTGACCAGTTTGGGACTTGGGCAACTCATTACGTTGGTCAACTTGATGTTAGTGTTCAGCGTGCCGTCATTGGCGCAGCGACTGACTGTGACGACTGCGGCCTTGGCGTTACCGGTTGGGTTGGCGTTGCTGGCTGGTCAGCCACCTCTGCCGCAGATGCTGACGCGCAGCATTCGTTTGGGGCTGTTGAGTTTGCTGTGTTGGAGTTGGGCGTGGTGCAGCCCCGGCGATTCTCTTGTTGTTGGCGCGCCGGTCAGCGCGCGGCTGGTGGTGGCAATGATTGTCTCGGCGGGCGTGATTCTGGCGTACCGCTTCGGGGTTTGTCGTTGGCTGAAGGCAGAGAGCCTTTGGCGGCAAGCGCTGCGAGGAGAGCTGTGGCTGGCGGCAGGCGGCGGATTGCTGGCTTTGGCAGCGGTGTTGGCCTGGGAAACTGTCAACTTCTTGCAATGGGGCAATGCACTG
>JAEUQO010000376.1 GCA_016789605.1 Acidobacteriota bacterium | reverse complement strand
GGGCATCACCAGCGCCGTGTCATTTATGACGACCGGCGCAATCGGCACGCCTGCTTCGAGCGCCATAAAGAACACGCCTTTTTTGAACGGCAGCACCTGTCCGTCGGCAGAGCGTGTGCCTTCGGGAAACGCCATCAAACTGTATCCACGGGCCAGTTCCGCCGCGCCTCGTTTGGTGCTGGCAATGGCATTTTGCCGGTTTTTCCGGTCAATCGGCACAACGTGCGCCAACGGGAATCCTTGTTTGAAAACGGGGACGCGTTCCAGTTCTTTTTTGGCGATTGCGCCCGTGATATGGCAGATCGGCGCGATGATCAGCAGCGGCGGGTCGAGAGCGCTCTGGTGATTGCTGATGAAGACGTAGGCTTGGCGCGGATTGAGGTGTTCATAACCGGATATGTGAACGCGCGCGCCGGTGCTGCGTACGTATACGCCGCAACCGAATTTCACATACGGCGCGATGAAATCTTCGATGCCGAATAGTTTGCGCAGGATATGGCCGATGAGAACCACCGGCAGGGCGATAAACAACAGCAACATTCCGGCGACGAAAAAGGTCCAATAGTAACGAAGCATGGCAAACGAAAATTAAAGGCAAAAGGCAAAAGCAGAGTTGTGCGACGCGGGCTTTTGACCTTTTGCCTTTTCAGTTATCCGTGATGAATACATCTGTCAGATGATCGTTCCGTCGGTGATCGTGGCCCCTTTGGGGACGATGACGATGCCTTCGCGGATGTAGTAGTTACCGCCATCGTAATGGTCCAGGCCGGCCTCATTCAAAATTTTGACGTTTGATCCGATGCGCACGTTTTTATCAATGATGGCTTTGCGTACGGTGGTGTTTTCACCAATGCCGATCCAGGGCAGACCGGATTTGCGGTCATCCGAAAGTTCCTGGATGGTTTGGTAATAGTCCGCACCCATCATCAAAGTGTGTTCCAGCCGCGTGCCGTTTTCGATACGGGAACGGATGCCAATGACACAGTGATTGAGAACAGAGCGATTCAGGATGCAGCCGTCGGAAATCAACGAGTCGTGGATTTCGCAATCAATCAGCTTTGAGCTGGGCAAAAAACGCGGGCGCGTAAAAATGGGGGCATCCGCATCGAAAAGGTTGAATTTCGGCACCACCGAGGCCATGTCCAGATTGGCTTGATAGAACGAACTGATGGTTCCGATGTCTTCCCAGTAATCGCTGAACAAATACCCCTGCACTTTGTGATTGCCGATGGCGGCAGGAATCACTTCGCCGCCAAAATCGGTGAAATTCGTGTCATGCAGCATCGCGCGCAAGACTTCGTATTTGAACAAATAGACGCCCATCGAAGCGATGAACGGACGCAACTCGGCTTCTTCCGGACTAAGACCGAGTTTGGTCGTATCCACGCGCATGCCGTCGAGCTGGTCTTTAGGCGGTTTTTCGCGGAATTCAACAATGCGGCCTTCGTCGTTGGTTTTGAGCAAACCAAAACTCGATGCGCGCGATTCGTCCGTCGGGATGACCGACACGCTGACGTCGGCATCTGTTTCGACGTGTCGGTTCAGGAACTTGCGGTAATCCATCTGGTACAGATGGTCGCCTGACAGAATCAGCACGTGTGAGGGGTTGAAATCGTCTATGTGAACCATCACCTGACGCACGGCGTCGGCTGTACCCTGAAACCAGTTTTTGTTTTCCAGCGTTTGTTCGGCGGCCAGAATTTCGACAAACCCATCAGAAAAGCGGCTGAAGCGATAGGTGCGCGCAATGTGACGATTGAGGGAGGCAGAGTTGAATTGCGTCAACACGTAAATGTAATGAATGCCGGAATTGATGCAATTGGAGACGGTGATATCAATCAACCGGTATTTTCCGCCGAGCGGCACGGCTGGTTTGGAGCGTTGTTGCGTGAGTGGGAAGAGGCGCGACCCCGCGCCACCGCCGAGAATCAAGCCTAAGACCTGTCTGCTCATACGGACTCCTCAAAGTTTGATGTTGTACGTGCGATTGTCTTTGCGGTCAGGGATAACCCTGCTTGGCTCATCAGACGGACTAAGCTAAGCTTTGGTGCGGCAGAGCATAAGAGAGCAATATCCCTTTTTCAAGCGAGACTTTGTGACTGATCATCAATCACTTACACATTCGTCATCTATGAACGGCCCCCGCGTCGCATTGGAATCCACCGTCATCGCCCACGGATTGCCCGCGCCGCACAATTTGGAAACGGCCCGCGCGTGCGAAACAGAAGTGCGTGCCGCTGGCGCGCTTCCTGCCACGATCGGCATTTTGGCCGGGCGGCCGGTCATCGGTTTGAGCGAGGCTGAAGTGGCGGAACTGGCTTCGCGCCAGGACGTCGCCAAGGTCAATCTGGCGAATCTGGCGCACGTGATTGCCGCCGAAAAATGGGGCGCGACAACAGTCGCGGGCACGTTGCATCTGGCGCAAGCAGCAGGCATCAGGGTATTTGCCACAGGTGGCATCGGCGGCGTGCATCGCGGCGCAGGCGACAGTTTTGACATCTCAGCGGATTTGCAGGCGCTGGCGCGTTATCCCGTCGTCACGGTTTGCGCCGGAGCCAAAGCCATTCTCGATTTGCCCAAAACGCTGGAAGTGCTGGAAACGCTGGGCGTGCCCGTGGTTGGGTACCAAACCAGCGAATTGCCCGCGTTCTATTCGCGTACGAGCGGATTGCCGCTGGATTTGCGCGCAGATTCCGCGGCAGAGATTGCGCGGCTGGCGGCGACGCATTGGCAGTTAGGATTTACAACCGGTGTGCTGGTCGTCAATCCCGTGCCTCAGGCTGATGAAGTCCCCGCCGCTGAAATCAAAGACGCCATCGAAGAAGCGTTGTTGACCGCCGCTGCACAAGGCGTCAGCGGCAAAGCCGTCACGCCGTTTTTGTTGGCGCGCATCGCCGCGCGCACCGAAGGCCGGGCGCTGCGCGCCAATATTTCCTTGCTGCGCAACAATGCGCGACTGGCCGGCGAAATCGCTTGCGCGCTGGCTGCATAAGTTGAAAACGGCTTCAGCGCATCTGTAGCTGTCTGTACGTCGCTATCATCAGAAGCCATCACAGGGAGCCATCACCAGGAGTAAAGACAATGAACCTCGTAGACATACAAAAACTCTTTGCCTATACCGAATGGGCCAATCATTTGACGCTGGATGCCGTAGAAAAGCTGACAGTTGAACAACAGCGGCAGAATTTCAACATCAGCCACGGTTCGATTTTCGGCACGCTGGTGCATACGGCGGCGGCGGAATGGATCTGGTTAGAGCGTTGGCAAGGTGTGTCGCCGACCGCGCTCTGGCGCGTCGAAGAATATGATGATTTGGCGCATTTGCGCGCCCGCTGGCAACAGATCGAAGCCAACCGTCAGACATACCTCGCCAGTTTGACTGACGCCGACCTCGAGCGTTTGTTGGAGTTTCGTTTGCTCAGCGGTCAGGCGGATGCGTTGCCGCTCGGCGCACAAATGCAACATGTCGTGAACCACTCGACGTTGCATCGCGGCCAGGTCGTCGGGATGATTCGCCAATTGGGCATTGTGCCGCCTGCCACCGACTATTTGTTTTATCTTCGAGCCATCAGGTAAGCGCCACCGTGAAGTTCGTTCACATCGCCCGCAACACTTTTCGCGAATCAGTACGCGACCGGGTTTTGTATAACCTGGTGGTGTTTGTGTTGTTGCTGGTCGTGGCGGCAGTCGTCATCGGACGGATCGCTGTCGGCCAGGAGGCCAAAATCATCGTGGATGCCGGATTGTCGGCAATGACGGTGTTTGGCTTGCTGATCGCCATTTTTCTCGGCCTGGGATTGGTCACAAAAGAAATTGAGAAACGCACCCTGGCCAACATTCTGTCCAAACCCGTTCGGCGCGCAGAATTTATCCTGGGCAAATATCTGGGCTTGAGCCTGACGTTGTTGGTCAACGCGGTGGTGATGGCGGTGGCGATTACGTTGGCGTTGCTTTATGCCCAGGGCGGCGCAGATTCGTTGCAATGGCGCTTGTGGCCGACGGCATTTTTGCTCTGGCTGGAGTTGCTGATTGTCACGGCAGTGGCGCTGTTGTTTTCCTGTTTTTCTTCGCCTGCGCTTTCGGCATTGTTCACGCTGTTGGTGTTTTTGATCGGGCGCTGGAGCCTCGATCTAAAATTGTTTGCCGAAACCGCCAGTTCGCCTGCGACACGTTGGCTCAGCCGTGCGCTATATCATCTGTTGCCCAATCTGGCCAATTTCAATTTCATCAATCAAACCGCGTATGGACAGGTTGTGCCGTGGCAACTGCTGGTTGGCAATACGGCTTACGCGGTTTGCTATATCGCTGCGGTGCTTGCCGCTGCCGTGTTGATTTTTGAGCGGCGGGATTTCAAATGAAAGCTTGGCGTTGGGCAATTGCGCTGGTCGTTTGTTGGTCGCTGAGCGTGGCGGCGCAACACTGGCTGAACGCCCAGCGCGTCGTTGTGCCTGATGCGCCCGACAGTTTGTATCTGAGTTCTGGCGAAATGCTCAAACGCGCCAGCATCGGGTTTGATGGATTGTTGGCCGATGTGTACTGGATGCGCACCGTGCTGTATTTCGGCGAGAATTTTGAACGCCAACGCGCCAGCCAGCAACCATTCGATATCAACCAGATGCCTTTGCTGGAACCGCTGCTAAACGTCGTGACCGAACTCGATCCGCAACACATCGCAGCGTATCGCCTGGGCGGATACCTCTTGTCATTGCGTGATGCGCAAAGCGGCGCGCAATTGCTCGAACGCGGGCTGCGCAGCAATCCGCACGAATGGCGGCTGTATCAAGACCTGGGCTTTTTGTCTTGGCGGCAAGGCGATTTTCGCCGAGCGGCTGATTGGTATCAGCGCGGCAGTCAAATCACCGGTGCGCCCGCGTGGATGCAACCGATGGCGGCGACGATCCTGGCCAAAGGCGGTGACCGCGAAACCGCACGCGCACTATTCACCCAATTGCTCGCCACCAGCGAAGACGAATTCATTCGTCAGCTTTGCGCCGAACAGTTGCAACTTTTGGGCGCACCGCCCGCCGCAGAACGTTCACCATGATACCCGCGCTCGCAATCGAAAATCTGACACAGGATTACACCACCGGTTTCTGGCGCAAACGGTCGTTGCGCGCGCTGGACGGTCTGAGTTTGCGCGTCGAAGCGGGCGAAGTGTTTGGCTTTTTGGGGCCGAACGGAGCAGGGAAGACCACGACCTTCAAAATTCTGATGCGCATGCAACGTCCGACGGCGGGCACGGCGCGGATTCTGGGTTGTGCGCTGGATGATCTGGCGATGCGCGCGCGCATTGGATATTTGCCCGAACAACCGTACTTTTACGACTATCTGACGGCGCGCGAATTTTTGCTGTATTGCGGCGTGTTATGTGATTTGCCCAAACAGGCCGCCGCTGCGCGCACTGAAACTTTGTTGGCGCAAGTCGGTTTGACCGAGGCCGCCGCGCAACCGTTGCGCAAATTTTCCAAAGGGATGTTGCAACGTGTCGGGTTGGCGCAGGCGTTGATCAACGATCCCGAAATGCTGTTTCTGGACGAACCAATGTCGGGGCTTGATCCGCTGGGGCGACGCGAAGTGCGCGATTTGATTGCGCGGTTGCGACAACAGGGCAAAACGATTTTCTTTTCGTCGCACATTCTGACCGACGTCGAAGCCATGTGCGACCGCGTCGCCATTTTGCATCGCGGGCGCTTGGTCGAATCGGGCAAACTCTCAGACATTCTGAAAGCCCGCAGCAACGAACTGGAAGCCGTCATCAGCGGCGTGAACGAAACCGCGCTCGCCGCGTTGCGCGGTTTCGCGTTGGAGTTGCAACCGACGCCCCAAGGCGCGCGCGTACGATTGCGCAGCGATCGCGACCTGGCGCGGCTGGTTGACATCACACAGCAAGCCGCCGGGCGCGTTGTCTCGCTCAATCCTGTGCGCGAATCACTGGAAGATTTGTTCGTGCGCGAAATCACCGGCCAGGTAAACGATCCGTGATTCTCGTTGAAAGCGGTTGAAAGCAAGACGAGAGCCCGATCATCGGCGAAGCTTTGGCGTGCGGCAGGTCGCGCCGCTTTTCCATCCCCTTTCGGCGGACGTATAATCTCGCCTCATTTTTTCACGAAGGATACAGAAAGATACAAAGGATACATAGGCATACATCAAGCATGATAAAGAAGTTGGCACTCGTCGTTTTTCTGGCTTTTGTCTGGCGCGGTTTGCTTCCGCAAGCGGCGTTTGGGCAAACCACAGAGCTTGACCAGTTGGTCACAGCCTTACAGAACAAATACAACAAACTGACCTCATTGGCGGCGGATTTCACCCAGATTTACCACGCGCCCGGCGAAAAAATGCGTCGCGAAAGCGGGCAGTTGCTGCTGAAAAAGCCGGGCAAGATGCGTTGGGATTACACTTCGCCCGAAGCCAAGTTGTTTTTGTCGGACGGCAAATCGTTGCTCGAATACGTTCCGGCTGAACGTTACGCCACGCGGTCTTCGATCAAGGACGCCGACGATTTGCGCGCGCCGTTTGCGTTTTTGCTGGGCCGGGGCAATTTGCGGCGCGATTTCAAACGCATCGAATTTTCCCAGGAAGCTCCGGCCAAAGCGGGCAACAAAGTGTTGCGCCTGATTCCTAAACGCGCCGCAGACTTCAAAGAGTTGCTGCTTGAAATCGAACCGGGCAGCTTGCAGCTTGCGCGGCTGACCTTGTTGGAATCCAGCGGCGGTCGTTCGGATTTTCTTTTTGCCAATCTGCGCGAAAATGTTGCCACCAGCGACGCGCAATTCAGTTTCAAAGCGCCCGTTGGCGTCGAGGTGCGGAACAACTAAAGCATGACCAATCCACACGTTTTTTCTGACTTCGACGGGACGATTACGGAAACAGATACGCTGGTTTTTTTGGCGACGCGTTTGGGCGGCGGCCCGCAAATGGTCGCAGCCATTGGCCGGTTGATTCGCGAAGGCAATTTGAATTTGCGCGATGCCATCGCCGCCGAAATGCGCAGCATTCGCCATCCGTTTGCCGACGCCGTCAGTTTGTTACGTGCCGAAGTCCGCCTCGATCCGGGATTTGCGCCGCTGGCGCGCTGGTGTCAGACGCAAGCCATCCCGCTGACGGTTTTGAGCGCAGGCTTTCATCAATTGATTGATCTGTTTTTGCCGCGTGCGGAATTTCCGCACTTGCAAATTCTGGCCAACGAATTGAAGCCGAACGAAGAAACGGGCTGGCAATGCAGCTTTCGCGACCGCACCGATTGGGGACACGACAAAACGGTTCCCTTGCGCGCGGCGCGCAAACGCGGCGAATACACAATTTTTATCGGCGACGGATTGTCCGATCGCGCAGCGGCAGAAGTCGCCGACGAAGTGTTTGCCAAACACAGTCTGGCTGAATATTGCCGCGCACAAGGCATTCGGCACCGTGAGTTTCAACGTTTTGACGAAGTCTTGACGCAACTGCAGGAGCGTTTTCAGAAAGAGATATGAGTTCAGCAGAATTGATTTTGAGCCGCGAAAGCGAAGCGCGTGCGCTGGCGGAACGACGAGCGGAATTGGCTGCGCTCGAAGCCGAAGTCATCGCTCGCGAAACCTCTCTGGCCACGTTGCAAACCGATCTGCGCACATTCGAAAGTCGTTACTTGAGCATCGTCGGAGGCCGTTACAACGAACTGGCCGAAATCGAACGCGAGATTGCCAAACTGCAAGGGCTGGATTTTGACGATGATGCCGAAACGACTTCGCTGGCCGAAGACGAAGTCGGCTGTGGGCAGAATCGCTTTCACGCCGACAAACTCAAAAAGCTCTACCGCGAAGTCGCGCGTAAATTCCATCCCGACCTGGCGCAATGCGCGCAAGAACGCATGCACCGTCACCAGTTGATGGTTGAAGTCAATCGCGCCTATGAAGCGGGCGCCGAAGATCGTTTGCAGGAATTGCTGGAAGCCGGGCAGGGACTGGAAAGTGTCGAAACCGACGGCGCGCTTTCCGCCGAAATGATTTTGCTGGTGCGGCAAATCGCCGAAGCCAAACAAAAACTGGCGGGCCTGGCCGCAGACGCCGACGAAATCACGGCATCAGAAATTTACAAACTGAAACTGCGCGTCGAAAACGCCGAAAGCCTCGGCATAGATTTGCTGGCTGATCTGGTCTCGCAAGTAGACCGCCAAATCAAGAAGGCGCAAAACCGGCTGGAACACCTGCGAGGTTTAGAACTCGCACTTTAGTTCAGAGTTCACGCTTTAGCGTGTTTAATACTCAGACACGCTAAAGCGTGAACTCTGAACGGTGTTTACCCTTCAGACACACTGCAGCGTGAATTCTGAACGGGGAATGAACTCTAACCAGTCATCTTCATCCGCAATGCCACCAGCAGGAACGCCGCCGCCAGCCCGCCCAGCATCCAGTAAAACGCCAGATCGAGTTCGCGCTGTTTCTCTTTGGCCAGGTCGCCCAGCTTTTGACGAATGTCGGCGGGCGCGTTGCGATAAAGCCGCAGTTCTTCGGTCTTCGCCACCTTCAGGCATTGGTACAGCCCCATCATCCAGCACAACAGCGGCGGAAAGAACATCGCTTTTTCCCACCACTGCGCCGATTCGGGAATGAATTTGGCAAAGCCGAGCATGCCCAGATAAATGCCCTGCAACGCCCCCAGCCCGGTCATCAGCGACTTTGCTGCTTCTCTGACCACCGGCAACGATTCGACGATCAGCTTGTTCGCCTGCTCCAGCCAGAAATCATCATCCGGCTCGGACGGTGCGCTCTGGTAAACGATCTCAGCCTGCTTGGATGGGTTGGCCCGGTTAGTTTGGATGTCAGACATGGTCTGCTCCCAGCATCTCTTCGAGCATCAGGCGCGTGATGACGATGCGACCTGTGCAGCCGCTCATTTGACACTTCAACGTCACGCCGCGCTCCGGCAAATTATGCAGCCGTGACTCTGCGCCACGGTACACGACGGATTCTTCCAGCGCACGGTCTAAATCCACGTCGTTAACGTGTTGCCCTGCGCCGTTGCATTGAACTTTTAAGATTCGGGCCATTATGTTCTATCTCAATGTTTCCTGTGTTTTTCTTGTTTGTAGCCAATGAGGCGGCACTTGCCCAGTCCGATTTTGCCAAGTGGTATCGAAATTCGCCGCACCCCATTGCTCGCGCAGATGCCGAAGCATATTTCCCACAATGCTGGCCTTTGGAGATTGCAATTCCACATACGTGAGCAGCGCTTTCAGTAAATATTGGAAAGCCTTGTCGTACTGCCCGCATTCGGTCAAGAACTCCCCTACCTGCCCACGCGTGAGAGCAATCTCCGCCGGATCGCCGATTTTCAACTTAAGGGAAAGCGCTTGGCCATAAAGTCTCCACGCTTCCTGATGTTGCCCCAACGCCTGATGAACCATGCCAATTTGATGGAAGAGAGCGGCCACGCCCGGGCGCTCTCCCAACTTTTCCCGCAAACTGAGGGAACGCTGGTAACAGTCCAGGGCCGCCTCGTATTCTTTGCGCTGATAGTGCAGCGCTCCCAGGTTATGCAGTGAATGTGCTTGCCCCGAAAGGTCGCAGAGTTCTTCGCGGATCACCATCGCACGCTGGTAATAGGCGAGAGCCTCTTCCTCTTCGCCGCGTTCGTGGTAAACCATGCCAATCTGATGAATGACAGCAGCTTTTTTCTGTGACTGCGCCAACTGCTCAAACAAAGTCAGCGATTCACGAAATTGCGCCAGTGCCTTATCATAGCGACCTTTTTCGTGATGAATGGTGCCTAGCTGATACAGAGTGATGGCCATTCCCGTTCGGTCGTGCTGCTGCCTTTTGTACGCCAGCGACGCTTCATATTCTCGCAGTGCCTCGTCGTATTCTCTGCGGTACTGGTGAATTACAGCGATTTGATGCTGAACTTTAGCAAGATCAGACGCATCACCCAATTGCTCCGAAATGCGTTGCGCGTGTTGGTAAAGTGAGAGCGCCTGATCGTAATCGCCCTGCTCCTGTCTGATAGCGGCGCGATTATGCAGGACCGCCGCGAGTTCCCGTCCTTGCAAATGCTTAGTCAGACGCAAGTATTGTCCTTCGACATAGCCAGCGAAGCCCCAGCGTTCCAGCAACGGATGAGCGTCCGCCAGAAGCCAGGCCGCCTCTCCATATGCTTCCGCCTCCATCCACAAATCAACCGCCTTGAGTTCCTCCCAAACCAGCGCTTCGGATTTCTCAGAGCCATCAATGAGGCGGGCTTGATTGGCATAGTATTTCGCCGCGCTACTAAGATGCTGCCGCCATTCTTCGCACGCTAGCTGTGTCTGACAGAATTCGCGCACTAGGCAGTGAAGAGAAAGAGATTTGATTCGCGCGCTTCCCAAATTAAAAAAAACGAAACCCAAGCTCACCAATTCGCGCAGCAGCACCTGTCTTTCCCGCTCAGTAGTTTTCGTCCGTCGCACTTCCACCTCTGCCATTGCTTCCTGAACTTTAGCTGCCCCCAATGCCTGTATTTCTGGTGAGAACTTGTCCCAATGCTTGCGAATGATTTTTTCAAGCACCAACGGCTGGCCCAACACCCACTCCACAGCAGCCTCGGGAACTTGCGTGCGGAATGCGGCAAGCCGGTTGAGCAGTTCACGCGCCTGTTCAGGCAATCGTCGGTAGTTAAGTTCAATCGCCAGATGTTCGCGCAGTTCCGATTCGAGCGAGCTTGCATCCTGCAAGGCTTGGTCAAGCGGCTGATGGCTGCAATACCGATCCAGCATAACTAACGCGTAAGGATGACCGCCGAATTTTTCCAGCACAGCCAGTTTGTGACGATGCGTAGCCTGCGCCAGATTCGGCAGCTTTTGCATCAGCATCAGCGCTTCGGCGCGGCTGAGATCGCCAAGCGGGAGTTCCTGCACATTGCCTAGCCGTTCGCAGTCGAGATCGAACAGAACCCTTGTCGTGAACAGAAACCGGCTGCCCGTCGCTGTCACCCGCAGTAGTTTTGCTAGGAAGATGCGCAAATCTTCATTGAGAAAAGCGCGCCGCTCATCAAGCTGCGATTCAAAATTATCGAAGACGACCAACAGCGGCCACTCGGTCAACAGCTTCGCTATTTCATCCGCCAACGTTTCTGGTGGCACGTTCTGCCCGATCAAGGATTGCAGTTGCGGCTTTCCCTGCGCCGCAAAGTAACGATGCAGTTCCAGCAGAATCGTTTCCGGCGCGAGCGCGGCGCGGCGGCAATCAAAACTCATCACGTCTTTGAAGCGCGGGCGCAAACGATTGATGGCGTGGGTGAGCAGCGCCGTTTTGCCGATGCCCCC
>JAEUQO010000306.1 GCA_016789605.1 Acidobacteriota bacterium | reverse complement strand
CTGCGGAACGTAATCTTCGGATTGTGCTTCGCCAGCACCCGCGTAATCGCAGCGGTCAGCGTCGTTTTGCCGTGATCCACGTGGCCGATCGTACCCACGTTCACGTGCGGTTTACTACGATCAAATTTCTCTTTTGCCATACAAAAACCTCAAAAAGACAGATGTGTATCTCGGTTGTATGTCTTCACAGAAAACTGAAGCCCACAACCGGACTTGAACCGGTGACCTCGTCCTTACCAAGGACGCGCTCTACCTACTGAGCTATGTGGGCTTAATAAATACGAAAAATTTCGTGATTGAACTTGCGATGAAACCAGACGGCCAACAATCCAATGGAGCGGGCGACGGGACTCGAACCCGCAACACCTAGCTTGGAAGGCTAGTGCGCTACCATTGCGCTACGCCCGCTCAATCCCGATTTGCTAATCCAAAAATGAAATGGTGCAGGGGGTAGGATTCGAACCTACGTAGGGCGTTAGCCCGCCGGGTTTACAGCCCGGTGCCATTAACCACTCGACCACCCCTGCACAAAAACCGTTTGCTCGAAAGCCAGAGCCGGTGAAGGGACTCGAACCCCCGACCCTCTGATTACAAATCAGATGCTCTACCAACTGAGCTACACCGGCTGGAATTCATCGCGTGCTGAAAATAGCTATGCCGTCAAAACGTGCATACTAGCAATGAGCTTTGCTTTTTGCAAGTGACGAACAGATCATAACCCTTAGAAAAGAAGAATTTCTTTCTTCCTGAACCTATCTGCGCGAGCGAATTAGGCCTTTGAGTTCATCCATGAACTCGGAGACGTCTTGAAACTCTAAGTACACTGACGCAAAGCGCACGTAGGCAACCTTATCAAGCTCTTTCAGGCGCCGCATGATCATCTCCCCAATCTTGGATGTCGGACGTTCTCGTTCGGGAGATGTTTGTACATATGCTTCAACTGCGTTGACAATTGCTTCCAGTTTTGCCGTTGACACTGGGCGTTTTTCGCACGCACGTAACAAGCCAGCCATCACTTTATCACGATTAAATGGTTCGCGCCGCCCATCTTTCTTGATCACCATGTATGGTATCTCGTCAATTCGCTCATAGCTGGTAAAACGGCGTTCACATTTAAGACATTCGCGGCGACGGCGAATGACGTCGCCTTCGCGGGATTCACGCGAATCAACAACTTTGTCTTCCATGTGACCACAAAATGGGCACTTCATAATCGTTTTATCCTTTTTCGGATCGGCGAATCGCGAATACTTTTCTGCTGCTTAACGCGAAACGTTTGCCTGCTGTTGTGTCGTAGCAGAATTACCTTCGCTGGCGATCATCTCGCGAATCTGTTGCACACTAATATCGTGCCGTAGCAAGAAGTAGAGTCCCATTAGAAAGGGCGGGCCAAATGCGATCAAGTGATAAACGATTGCAACACTTGCCGCCATGTTGGATTCAAGTCCTAAAAACTCCAGCCCTTTAGCTGCTGCTGCGTGAAATGCGCCTGCCGAACCTCCTGGCGTTGGAACTACTGAACCGACAAGTCCAAACCCAAGGATGAATATGACGTGGGACGCGGTAACATCTAGTCCGAAGGCATACATTGTCAGCCACGTAGCTGTGAAGATCAGTCCCCAGACACAGATCGTATAGCCGATGGTAATGGCCAATTCGCGTAAATTGAGTAGCACCGACAAGCCATCAGTTAAGTGATGTATAAAGTTTAGTAGGGGGCGAACTAGTTTGGTTGGTAGAGCGTGCGCTTTCCGTTCCAACCAGTTCAACAGCACGTGCGCCTTTAGGCGTAGCAGAATGAGCAATCCAATTCCGACGACGATACCCAACAGCAACATGAAGCCTATTGAACGAATAGACGTCAGTATCTGCTGATTTTGCGTGCTTTGCGAAGGCAATTCAAAGAACAAAAGATTGACCGCAAACAGGGTTACGACCGTTGTTGTGTCGTAAATACGTTCAATCAGGATTGTTGCCAAGGTCGCGCTTGGACGCAGGCGCTCGCGCAAACTCAGAATCGTTGGCCGGATGATTTCTCCGGCACGGCCGATGACGAACAAACTTCCGAAACCGATTGCCGTAGCAACAAAGAGGTTATTAAAACGTACAGGCGCAATCGGCGCTAGGAACGCCTGCCAGCGCAAGCTACGCGCCACCATAGTCAAATTGATCAAGATCGCTGCCAGAACTAATGGCCAAATTCGTGCTTGGCGCAGGTAAGAACCCACGACGTGCCAATCCAGGCGCTGTACGAACCAATACGCCAATCCCAAACCAACTGCTAAAACCAAAAACGACTTGAATTTCTGTGACACTGAACTATCCCACCACAATATATTGTAGAGATCGTAAACACTACAACAAACTGCGCAGCTTAGGCAAGAGTAATAAAGAGGTGTGTCGAGCGGAGTTTGGCGGGGAAAAGAGGCTGTCGGTGGCTGCCGCCAGAACAGCAAGCCACCGACGAAGATCGCAAGCTAACTGAAGATGTCTTTGACTTTACTGCCGAAGCGGCGTGCCGCGTTACCACTTTGTTTTTCTTCGATTGCGGCGAACTGTTCCAGCAAGCGTTTCTGCTCACGTGTGAGCCGCGAGGGGGTCACGATAGTGGTTACCACGAACAAGTCTCCTCGGCCATGGCCTTGCAGCGAAACAATGCCTTTGCCCTTAAGCCGGAAGATAGAACCCGTTTGAGTTCCTTCGGGGATGGTCAAAGAGTCTTCGCCATCCAGCGTCGGGACTTTGATTTCAGCTCCAAGAGCCGCCTGAGAAAAAGTGATTTGCACATTCACGTACAGGTTGTTGCCTTGTCGCTCAAAAAGCTCGTGTTCTTTGACGTGAATTACCACGTACAAATCACCCGGCGAGCCGCCATTGGCACCCGATTCGCCTTCACCGGCAAGACGTAAGCGAGCACCCGTGTCCACACCTGCTGGAATCTTGATTTCCAAATCCTGTTGTTCTTCCACACGCCCTTGACCGAAACAGGTTTTACAAGGACTGGCAATCATTCGACCGGTGCCACGGCATTGGCTGCAAGTGCGGCTAACGGAAAAGAATCCTTGCTGGAAGCGTACAGAGCCTGCGCCATTGCAGCTCGTACAAGTGACGGGAGACGTGCCGGGCGCTGCGCCAGAGCCTTGGCAGGTTTCGCATTTATCCAGGCGAGGAATGCTGATTTTGGTCTTGTAACCCGCAGCAGCTTGTTCGAGAGAAATTTCCAGGTCGTAACGCAGATCGGAACCGCGTTGCGCGCCATTACGGCGTGAATTTCGATTGCCACCGAAAACTTCGCTGAATAAATCGCCCAGGATGTCTTCGAATCCGCTAAAGCCAGGATTGGCCCAGTTTTCGGACGCCGCTGACGTACCAACGCCAGCGTGACCATAACGGTCATAACGGGAGCGGCTTTCGGCGGAAGAAAGCACACCGTAGGCTTCATTGAGTTCTTTAAACTTCTCTTCGGCCTCTTCGTTTCCTGGATTCCGATCTGGGTGGTATTGCATGGCGAGCTTGCGATAAGAGCTTTTCAGCTCTTGCTCTGTCGCATTGCGATTGACACCCAGGATTTCGTAATAATCTCGTTTGCTCAATTTTGGTTACCTCTAAACCCTGCTAGCACTTGTTGTAATGTTTGTGGAGACATTGGGTCACCCACACGCAAAACGCGCGAAATTATAAAAAGCCCCAAGGCTTGTCACAAGACGAGGCTCACATTGGAATAGGGAAACGAGGAGTGTGAGTCCTGACGGCTGTTGAGTTTTGCGGTTGCAAGCTTATTCGGTCGCCACCTTATCGGAATCACTGGCCAACGCTTGTTCCAGCAAACGTGCCATATGATTGACGATACCAATTGTGCGGGCATATTCCATACGCACCGGGCCAACCACACCCAGGCTCCCGACGATTTGATCTCCGTATCCATAGTACGAAGTAATGACTGTACACCCCCGCAGGCTGGGGAGGTTGTTTTCAGCTCCGATACGGATGCCGATCGGTTGCTGAAATGCAGCATTTATACAACTGCTCAGAATTTTGACCAGACGGCCCTTTTCTTCAAAGAAACGCAACAACTCGCGAATCCGTTCCAGGTCGGCAAAATCAGGCTTGGAAACGATATTCGATGCTCCTTCGACAAAAACTTCAGGCGATTCCTGGCTAGGTTCGCTCCAGCTAGGTTCGCAAAGCATAATGGCGTTTTGCAATAAACGATCGTAAAGGACTTTTTCCTCCGATAGTCTTTTGAGCAACTCAAGCCGCATGGTCTGTAAGCTCAGGCCAGAGAAATGCGCATTGACGTAGTTGGCTGTGCGATTCAACTCGTCTTGCGTCAGGTCTTCGTCAATCCTCACCAGCCGATCTTGCACCAAGCCGGTGCGTGAAACCGTGATCACCAAAATTCGCCCGTCACTCAGCCGGACGAAATCTATATGTTTAATGATGTCTTGTACGATGCTGGGAGAGACGACAATGCCTACGCTTTCAGAAAACCGCGAGAGAAGCTGCGAGGCACGCGCCATCAGGCGTTCAATGCTGGGCCATTCCTGATCTGGCGCATCACCGCGCAAACCACGTTCAAGCGCCGCCTTTTCCGCGTCGGATAATTTGGCGGCCTCCAGAATGTGATCTACATAAAAACGATAGCCTTTGTCGCTGGGAACGCGTCCTGCAGAGGTATGCGGTTGCTCAAGATAACCGGCTGTTTCCAGGTCGGAAATGACATTGCGCACGGTTGCGGCAGAGAGGCTTTCACTTGTCAGCCTGGAGATTGTGCGCGAACCGACTGGCTCACCCGTTGAAATGTGAGTCTTGATTAAGAGCGCGAGCATTTCCCGGCTGCGCTCATCCAATATCTCCGAACCGCTTCTGATCATTCTTTGTGTCTGTTTCTTTACAGGATTCGGGCATTTCAAAGTGCAAATGAGCGTCATTCGCGAATGGTTGCATCTGCACAAAACAGGAAAAATGCGTTACAGGACACCAGTGTTGATTGCGGGGCGAAAGTAGCATCGTGCCGGAAAGACTGTCAAGCGGCCTGCTGTTTCTGCTGTGATGATCAATAACATTGCGTCAAGGTGACTCAAGAAAGTTCGCTGAAAAGCGTCGGCAGGTTTCGGTCAAACGCGGAACGGGCCATGATGCGATCACAACCCATTGCCCGTGCACGTTCCTGTGTGGCAAGGTTTACATGAGACACAAAGCCCACTGTTGGAACGGTTTGCAAGTGTGGGTCTGCTTTGAGTTCAGCTAGAAAGGCGAAGGGGCCGCAGGCGTTAGCGTCCAAATCAAGGAGAATCAGGGCAGGGGAAAGACTCCTCGCCAATGAGAGTGCCTGCTCGGCAGTTTTGGCATAGGCCACGTGATAACCCGCAGGAGCAGCAGCGGCGTTGATTTTGGCACTGAAAAAGAGATTGTCCAGTAAAGCCAATGTGTTGCGTGCGGGCAATGATTGTTCGCTCATGAGAATTATTGTTCGGCACCAGAGAGCTGCTGGATCGCGACGGAACGCGCTGCGCAGGTCTAAATTTCAGGTTTTATTTGTCTTTGGCAACTAGGGCTTCTTGCAAGGCTGGGGAGATTGTACTAAGATTCTCAACCTTGAAACAAGCTTCCTCTTAGGTATCCCAACAACTTGATCAGAGATTTGAGTGCCGAAGGCCACGCGCGGTTAATCAACCAAGTCGCAACGGCCAGGCGAAGCGTCAAGTCGTACTTTAGTTATTAGTAGACCACTGGGAAAAGGAAAGAATACAGATGAAAGCGTATGTGCCGATTCTGATCGTCTTTATCTTCGTATTGGGTTTTGCTGTGACCAATATTGTGCTTTCGCACTTGGTTGGAAAACGCAAAAACACTCGCGCCAAGCTCATTCCCTATGAATGTGGAATGGACCCGGTAGGGTCAGCACACCAGCGCTTTTCGGTGAAATTTTACCTGGTGGCGATGCTCTTCATTCTCTTCGATATCGAAGCGGTCTTTTTGCTTCCTTGGGCCGTTGTTTTCCGCGATCTCATTCAGAAACTATCTCGCCCCTTCGTCTTTTTGGAGATGATGGTTTTCGTCGCGGTCTTGCTGGTTGGCTACATTTACGTTTGGAAAAAAGGTTTGTTCGAGTGGAATCGTAGCTAACGACCGCCCGAGGTTTCGCAATAACGCAAACAAACAGTTCGCTTTGAGGATTTTATGGGTCTGGAAACCAAACTTGGTGATGTGTTACCGGAAGTAATTACGACGCGGCTTGATGCGTTGGTGAATTGGGGCCGCAAATCTTCGATTTGGCCGGCAACTTTCGGTCTGGCTTGTTGCGCTATCGAAATGATGGCGATGACCGATGCGCGCAATGACGTCGCGCGCTTTGGTGCGGAGGTGTTCCGCGCAAGTCCTCGCCAGGCTGACGTGATGATTGTTGCCGGACGTGTTTCCATCAAAATGGCTCCTGTGTTGCGCCGCATTTACGACCAAATGCCGGAACCGAAATGGGTTATTTCGATGGGCGTTTGCGCGTCGGCGGGGGGCGTGTTCAACAACTACGCCATTGTGCAAGGGGTGGATAAAGTCGTACCAGTAGACATTTTTGTCCCTGGCTGTCCTCCACGCCCGGAAGGTTTGATCTGGGCGATTATGAAGCTGCAAGAGAAGATCGAACGCGACAAGGTCTTTAAGGAAGAGCAAGAGAAAGTTGCATAAATCAGGCCGTGTGTGGCTGACAGGTTGTGGGCAGTTCACACTTGCCCGTCCTTGTCAGACGCAGGCTGCTGAGATCTCACGACCATGGCTGAATCCATAGAACAGACGCAAAGCGTCAAACACGTCCCGCGATATGCGGATACCGATCTGATCCGCGCCCAGTTCGCAAACACGGTCGAAGAAGTCATCGAGGCGATCGGAGAAGTTACGGTCATCGCCAAGCGTGAAGGCTTGGTGGAGTTTCTGACCTGGCTTCGTGATGAGCCCAGTTTGCGCTTCAATTACCTGAGCGATATTGGCGGCCTGGATTTGGGAGAATTCGCGGAACCGCGGTTTGCGGTGGCGTATCAGTTATATTCCATCCCGCATAATCACCGGTTGCGCGTAAAGGTTTTCCTGGCGGAAGACGATGCCACGCTTCCTACCATGTGGCACGTTTGGAAAACTGCAAACTGGCTCGAACGCGAAATCTACGACATGTTCGGCATTCACTTCGAAGGGCATCCCGATTTGCGCCGCATATTGATGCCTGCTGATTACGAAGGTTATCCGTTGCGCAAAGATTTTCCGCTCAAGGGTTACTAAGACCTGATTTGTGTTGCGGCTGCTTGTGCTTAGCGAACCGTCTACGGCACCAATGCCCAACACACTGCACCAAAGAATATGCAAGCCAAAGAAATCGTCGTTCCGACTTCCACGATCTCGATGTTACGCAAGCCCGACCCGCTTGCCGATACGCAAATGACAGTTTCGATGGGGCCGCAGCATCCTTCGACGCACGGTGTGTTGCGTCTGGAGCTGGTGCTTGATGGCGAAACCGTCGTCAAAGCCACGCCCGACATCGGTTATCTGCATACCGGCATCGAGAAAACCATGGAGAAAGAGAAGTGGCAGCAGGTCGTTACCGTGACCTGCCGTATGGACTATCTCAACTCGATGGGCAACGACCTCGGCTACTGCCTGGGAGTCGAAAAGCTGATGGGCGTCGAAGTCCCGAAACGCGCGCAGGATTTGCGTGTGCTCTTTACCGAACTCAACCGCCTGTCCTCGCATTTGGTTTGGTTTGGTACGCACGCCATGGACATCGGCGCGATGACGGCGTTTTTCTATGCCTTTATTCACCGCGAAAAAATTCTGGACTTGTATGAATGCGCAACTGGCGCGCGGCTGCACCAAAGCTATTTTGTGATTGGCGGTACGCGGTGGGATTTACCGGCGAATTTCATCAGTTTGTGTCAGGAGTTCCTGGACGGATTCCCGCAGTTTCTGGATGAATGCAAACGCCTGGTCACGGGCAACAAAATCTTCCAGCGCCGTACGCAAGGCGTGGGCGTGATCAAAAAAGAATCCGCCATCAACTGGGGCCTGTCCGGGCCCACCATTCGTGGCAGCGGCGTTAATTGGGACATTCGGAAATCAGAGCCTTACACCGGTTATGACACCTATGATTTTAAGGTTCCGGTGTATGACGGTTGCGACGTCTGGTCGCGCTATCTGGTGCGCATGGATGAGATGCAGGAAAGCTGGAGCATTTGCTGCCAAGCGCTTGAACGGTTGAAATCGCCCGGCGAGCACATGGCCAACCATCCCAAGCTCAAATTGCCGGAACGTGACCTGATGAAAAAGCACATTGATGTGATGATTCATCACTTCCTGTTGGCGTCAGAAGGATTCACTGTGCCGGTTGGCGAGGTCTACCAATCCATCGAATCAGCGCGCGGCGAGCTCGGCTATTACGTTGTGAGCAACGGTGCGGAACGGCCCTGGCGTGTGCGTGTGCGCGCTCCATCTTACGTGAACCTGTCGGCGCTGCCCGAAATGGTCGAAGGTTCCTTGATCGCCGACGTCGTGGCGGTCATCGGCAGCATTGATATTGTGTTGGGAGACGTAGACAGATAAGCGAGGGCCGCGTGCGGCTCTCGCGCTACGACCACTGAGAACTATGTTAAGCCAAGCGAACGAAAAGAAGCTCGACGAGATCATCTCGCATTATCCCGTCAAACGGTCAGCGATCTTGCCTGCGCTGTATCTGGCGCAGGAAGAGCACGGTTACGTCACGGATGAAGACGTGAAGTATCTGGCGCAACGCCTGGATATGCGCGTCAACGAAGTAGAAGAGGTCGTGACCTTCTACACGATGTATTCGCGCAAACCTGTGGGCAAATACAAATTACAGGTGTGCCGTACGTTGTCGTGCATGTTGATGGGCGCGGAGCAGATTGCCGAACATCTGGAACACAAACTGAAATGCGGGATGAATGAGACGACACCCGACGGCAAATTTACGCTGATGGAAGTCGAGTGTTTAGGCTATTGCGATCTCGCGCCGTGTCTGCAGGTCAATTTCGATTACCACGAAAAAGTGACCACCGAGAGCGTGGACAAGCTGATCGAAAGTCTGAAATAGCGGGAACTGCGGGCCGATTTGGTCCGCCACAGCGATGTGAACTATGACCAACGTTCTGACCAATAGATTTCACTTGAAGGGCGCGGCCTGTGACATTCAGGTCTATGAGCAACACGGCGGATACAAAGCTCTGCCGAAAGCCCTCAAAGAGTTCAAACCGGAACAGATCACCGAAGAGGTCAAAAAGTCGGTGTTGCGTGGCCGTGGCGGCGCAGGTTTTCCGACCGGCATGAAGTGGAGCTTTGTGCCGAAAGAATCCAAGCGCCCGAAGTATCTGGTGTGCAACGCTGACGAATCAGAACCGGGCACGGGGAAAGACCGTGATCTGATGCGCTTTGATCCGCATCAATTGATCGAAGGCATGATCATTGCCGGTTACGCGCTGAGTTCCAACACCTCTTACATCTACATTCGCGGCGAATACTGGTACATCAAGGAAATTCTGGAAAAAGCCGTGGCGCAGGCTTATGCCAAAGGCTATCTGGGGAAAAATATTCTTGGTTCCGGTTTCGATCACGATCTTTATGTGCATCCCGGTGCGGGCGCTTACATCTGTGGTGAAGAAACTGCGCTGCTCGAATCGTTGGAAGGGAAGCGCGGACACCCGCGTTTGAAACCGCCCTTTCCGGCGGTCGTTGGGTTGTATGGCGGGCCGACGGTTGTCAACAACGTTGAAACACTGGCAGTCGTGCCGCACATCATTCTGAATGGCGGCGAATGGTACAAGGCGCTCGGTACTGAAAAGAGCGGCGGCACGAAGCTTTTCACCGTCAGCGGCCACGTCAATCGGCCTGGCAACTATGAAGTGCCGATGGGCTATCCGCTGATGTCGCTGATCAACAACGAATGCGGCGGCATGTTAGGTGGGCGTAAGCTGAAAGCCTGCATTCCAGGCGGTTCTTCGGTGCCGATTCTGAACGCCGAAGATTGCGAAAAGATGACCCTGGATTACGAATCGGCTGCCTCAGTGGGAACGATGCTTGGTTCCGGCGGCGTGATCGTGATGGATGAAACCACGGATATCTTTGAAACCACGCGCAACGTGACGCACTTTTACAAGCACGAATCGTGCGGTTGGTGTACGCCTTGCCGCGAAGGTACGCGCTGGCTCTATAAGGTGTTTGAGCGCATGCACCGGTATGAAGGTCGTCCGGGTGACGTGGAGCTGTTGTACGACCTGGCGGACAAGATTCTGGGCAAGAGCTTCTGTGCGCTGGGCGACGCGGCAGCAATGCCCGTGCAATCTGCGATCAAGAAGTTTCGTGAAGATTTCGAGCGGCGTATTAAACACAACATCGTACAGATTCAAAAAGCCGCTGATTAAGGTTAACCCGCTTTCCCCACACTTCAAGGAAAAGAAATGGCCCTGTTGGATTCTATCGTCAAAGACGTCGCACAAACTTTGGGTTTAGGTGACAAAGCCGATGTGCTTATTGGCGAATTACTAACCCTGATTTCCAGCCAACAGAGTGGGGGATTGAAAGGTTTTCTGGCCAAGTTTGAACAGGCTGGCCTGAGTGGCTTGGTTTCTTCCTGGGTGAGCAGCGGATCAAACGCGGCGCTCAGCAGCGGCCAGGTTTCGCAAGCTTTGGGCAGCAATCTGCTGAACAATTGGGCGGCGAAGCTTGGGTTGTCTGCCAGCACTGTGAGTGCGGCACTGGCTGCCTTGATTCCCTCAGTGGTGGATAAGCTGACGCCAAATGGCACTGTGCCGGACACCGTGCCAAGCCTGAGTTCGTTGGTGCACGGATTGGGAGACACGCTGGCTTCGGTGGTGAGCTTTCCCGCATCGGCGTCGCAACCGCGTGGCTCCATCGGGCTGTCAGCAGAACGTTTGTTGCCGTTGGTGATTTTGCTTCTGCTGGTTGCCTTGGGCTATCGCTATTGCTATCGCGCCGCACAACCGGCAGTGACGCAGACGGCTCCGGCAGCGCCCGCAGCCAAGATCAATGCAACGCTTTCGCTGATCAATGTAGACGGAAAAGTCAAAGCCACAGGCGTTGTGCCCGATGAGCGCACGCGGCTGGAAATCATCGAACGGCTGACGGCTGCTTTTGGCGAGGGGAACTTCGCCGCGGATCTGAAAATTGATCCGAACGCGAAAGCCGCCAGTTGGCTGGAAAAGCTGGCTGAACTGTTGAAAGAATTCAAGATTCCCGGCGCAGAATTATTCTTTGACGGCGATGCGATCAAATTGGGTGGCGCGGCGGCGGCGGGCAGCTTGCTGGATAAATTGAAAGCGCTCTTTGGCGGCTTCAACATTTCGACGAACTTCCTCGATATTGACGCTGCGGTGAAAGCCGCCAACGAGAAAGCGCAAGCGGCGATTGAGGCTTTGCAGCCGAATGCGGACGCCGAAGCGCTGGTCAATGCGCTGAACCTTTCCGTGATCAACTTTGCTTCGGGCAAAGCCGACATTCCGGCTGATAACCAGGCACTGTTGAAAAAGTCTGCCACAGCAATCAGTGCTGCTCCGGCAGGCATCAAGCTTGAAGTTGGCGGGCATACAGACAATCGCGGTAATGCGGCGGGCAACCAGAAACTGTCGCAAGCACGTGCGGACGCCGTACGGCAATTCCTGCTGAAACAAGGCGTCAAACCCGAAAGCTTGGTAGCCAAAGGCTACGGCGACGTTAAACCTGTCGCCACCAACGATACTGAAGAAGGCCGGTTCAAAAATCGCCGGATCGAGTTTTCAGTGGTCAAATAGCGTAACGCGCCACTTCGTGCGCGATTCCTGAGCAAGTAGAGGATAACAATTCATCGAATAACGCTGGCGGCTTAACCTTTTGTGCAAGCCCGTGCTAAAGTTGCAGGGCCATTAAATTTTGCACAATTAACAGCCAACAGCCAACGATGGAAATTCTCTGCCCAATTTGTAAAGAGAAGCTTTCTTTGCCCCAGGTTGAAACCGGGGGACAGCAGCTCGCTTATTGCAGCAAGTGCACCACGCTTGTTCACGTTTCTTACGAACGCCTGGTAACGGGTACCAAAGTGTGGGAAGTGCGGATGGAAAATCATCCCAAGCGAGCGAGCAAGAAGAACCCCAACAAGCTCGAAGATCGAGTGATCAGCATTTTGACGTTGGGATTCCTGCTTTTTCTGATTTGGTGGTTTTATCAATCTTGTGTGAGCTTGGTTGCGCAGTAACAACGCCGGTTGCCGCTTTGGCGTGTGTCAGCGAAAAACAGATTTTATGGAAACAGTTAAGCTAACAATCAACGGACAAGAAGTGACCGCGCCGAAAGGCGAACTCTTGATCGAAGCGTGCGAGATGAACGGCGTTTATCTGCCGCGCTTCTGTCATTATCGCGGATTGACGCCGCAGGCTTCGTGCCGCATGTGCGTGGTGCGCGTGGATAATCCGAAGATTCCCAAGTTGCAAACCGCGTGCACGATGCCGGTGACGGATGGGATGGCGGTCACCACTGATTCGCAGGAAATCGAAGACGTGCGCGCCGCAATGATCGAATTCCTGTTGTCGAATCACCCGGTGGATTGTCCTGTGTGCGACCGCGCAGGCGAATGCGAGCTGCAAGATCAGACGTATGGCTTCGGCGAAGACCGCACCCGCTCGCAGTACGATGACAAAGACAATTATCTCGAACGCCAGATTTCGCCGTTCATTTACAACGACCCGCAACGTTGCGTGACGTGCAAACGGTGCACGCGCGTGTGCGAAGAGTGGATGGATGAAAACGCGATCACGGTTTTGAATCGCGGCGCTTCGACGGTCATCAGCGCTTTCAGCGGCTGGGTCGAGTGTTCTGATTGCGGCAACTGTGTGGATGTTTGTCCGACGGGAACTTTGCTGCACGTGCCTTACAAATACGTCGCGCGTCCCTGGGATTTGAAACAAACGCCGACCGTTTGCAACTTCTGTTCGGATGGTTGTTCGGTTTTGGCCGGCACGCGCGGCGAGAACTTGATTCGCAACGTGGCGCGTGACGGACGCGGACGCACTGCGGGTGGCATCAATCACGACTTCCTGTGTTCGCTGGGGCGTTACACGGTGGATTTCGTGCACAGCAAAGATCGCCTGGATCGTCCGATGATTCGTCGTGGCGAACATCTGATTCCGACGACCTGGGACGATGCCTTGCAGCATGTGGCGCAACGCCTGGGCGAACTCAAAGCGCAACACGGCGGCGATTCGGTCGGCGTCATCAGCGCCGCCCGGTTGCTCAACGAAGACCAGTTCACCTTGCGCAAGTTTGCCGATGACGTTCTGCAAACGAAGCACGCCGAGTATTACCACGATGACGACGAAATTGATTTGGCGTCATTTTTCCGTTACGGCGCGCCGACCATCGCCACGCAAGCGCATTTGCAAAACGCCGATACGATTTTGCTGATTGGCTCTGACCCGAACGAAGAGAATCCGCTGACGGCGTTTTCGATTCGCTGGGCAGTGCGCCAAAAAGCTGCGCGTTTGATCACGGTCAATGCGATGCCGTCTCGCCTGGAACGGCAAGCCAATATCTCGCTCCGCGTGCGCGAAGGCAGCGAAGGCGCTTTCGTTCAGGCGTTGCTGGATGACGCCAAACTCAATGACGCGGCTGCGGCGTTGGGCGTCAAGGCTGAAGACTTACAAGCCGTGCGTAAGGCTGTCGCCGAAAGCGGTCGTGTCGTGGTTGTGTTTGGCGACGAACTGCGCGGTGCGGCGGTCGAAGCACTGGCCTTGCTCGAATCCGCGTTGGCTGCGCCGAGTGCCGAAGCGGCTGACGCCGCCAAGAAGGCCTACATTGACGCGCTGCAACGGCAAGTCAAATCGTCCAACTCCACGCAAAAGCCGTCCATCAACGAAAATCCTTACACCTACATCGTTGAACATCCGACGCTCGAAGTCGGTGCCGAACCCGTGCGCACGGAAACGAAGTTCTCCTTCCTGCCGCTGGTGCGTTACTCAAATACGATGGGCGCGGGCTTAGTTGGCATGCACAGTGACGATAAAGGCGGGATGTCGGCTCACGCAATGATCAATGCGGCTGGTGGCGGCATCAAGGCGCTGTTTATCGCGGGCGAAGACGTCGTCAGCAAAGCCAACGGCGAAGCTTCGCGGGTGAGCACACAACTGGCCAAACTGGATTTCCTGGTTGTGCAAGACATGTTCCTGACCGAAACCGCCAAGCTGGCGGATGTGGTTTTCCCGGTCACGAGCTACGCCGAAGCGCAGGGCACGCAAGTCAACAACGGGATGCAAATTCAGTTTGTGCGCCGTGCGATTCCGCCCGTCGGTCAGGCGCGCCCTGACTGGATGGTGGTCAATCAGCTCGCCAAATTGATGGGCGTTGATTTCGGCTATCAGGGCCAGCTCAAAACGATCTTCAAACAAATTGCCGACGCCGTGCCGGGATGTGCCGGGTTGTCGCACAACCTGCTGGTGAATGAAGGCGCGACGCAGATCAGCTTACCGCAACCGGAGCAAAGCAAGATCAATCGTGCAGACGTGTTGGAGCGGTTGGCCGGACAAGTCGCCAAGATCAATCGCAATGTTGCGGTGGATGCGGCGGCGCTCACCGCCAAAGCCGGTACGCGCCTGAAACAGCGGTATCCGCAAATTACTCAGCATTCGGAAATGCTGACGCCTGAATTGCCACAAGGTGTGGAAGCTGCGGCGCCCGCGCCGCTCGTTTTCCCAGCGTGATTTTCTTGGGGGCGCAAGCTTCTGCTAGGCGCCCCCAAGTCGTTTCAAGTTTATGCAATCACTCTTCAACTCGCTTGACCTGCAATTCGTTCTCGGTTCGCTGATCAAGATCGCGATTTTCTGGATCTTCATCATGCTGGTGGTGGCGTATATGGTGTATGCCGAACGCCGCGTGCTGGCCGTCATCCAGAACCGCCTGGGACCGAACCGCGTCGGTTGGCAAGGCTTGTTACAGCCGTTCGCCGATCTGATCAAATTCATTTTCAAAGAAGACCTGGTACCGCTGGCCGTCAACAAGGCGCTTTATATGATGGCGCCGGTAATCGTGCTGGTACCGGCGATGATGGTGCTGATCGTCTATCCGTTTGGCCCTGAAGTGCCGCTGCCGTTTGGCGGCGTGCTCAGCCAGCTGATCAACGACCTCACGGCCCGCGTCGGTCTGAATTGGAATGTTGATCTACGGACGATCAACCTCTACATCACGAATTTCAACGTTGGCTTGCTCTACGTCTTCGCGATGACCAGCCTGGGCGTGTATGGCATCGTGATCGGCGGTTGGGCGTCAAATTCGAAATACAGTTTGCTGGGCGGGTTGCGTTCGTCGGCGCAGATGATCAGTTACGAATTGGCGATGTCATTGTCGGTCGTGGCGGTGCTGATTCAAATCGGCACGCTGGATTTGAACGAAATCGCCAGAGGGCAGGGCGACTGGTTTGGACTGCGCTGGAACATCTTTGGCGGGCCGACGCTGGCGATGTTGCCTTCGGCCTTGATTGCGTTTGTGATCTATTTGATCAGCGCCATTGCCGAAACCAACCGCGTTCCCTTTGACTTGCCCGAAGCTGAAACCGAATTGGTCGCTGGATTTCACACCGAATACAGCTCGCTGAAATTCGCGCTCTTCTTCATGGCGGAATACGTCAATATGACGACGGTGTCGGTGCTGGCCACCACGCTGTTTCTGGGCGGCTGGCAAGGACCGTTTGTCGAGCAATTCCCCTGGTTGGGCATCGTGTATTTCCTCGCCAAGGTCTTTTTCTTCCTGTTCCTCTACATCTGGTTGCGCGGCACCTTGCCACGATTCCGCTATGACCAGTTGATGAACTTCGGTTGGAAGATTCTGTTGCCGGTGGCCTTGTTCAACATCGTGTTGGCGTCCGTCCTGGGCGTGTTGTTCCTGTAATTGGATACTCATATGGAGATCGTTCACATTCTCTTTTTGGCCTTTGCCGCGCTTGCGGTCGTGGCGGCCTTCAATGTCATTTTGCAGCGCAATCCGATTTACAGCGCGATTGGTTTGATCGTCGTGCTGTGTTCGCTGGCGGTGCTGTTTCTGACGTTGTATGCGCCTTTCATCGCCGCGATGCAGGTGATTGTTTATGCCGGCGCGATCATGGTGCTTTTCGTCTTCGTGATTATGTTGCTCAACATTCGCGAAGAAGAATCCAAAACCGACCGGCAGAAATACCTGAAATTCCTGGCTGCGCCCTTGTTTCTGGCGTTGTTGGGCATGATTGCCGCCGTGGTCAAGACGGTTGGCAATCCTGCGCCACGCGGTACGGATCAACTTGGCAGCGTGCAAACGTTGGCCGAAGGGATGTTCACCAAATATGTGTTGCCGTTTGAAGCCACGTCGGTCTTGATTCTGATGGCGATTGTCGGCTCGATGCTGCTGGCTCGCCGCGAAAAAGCCGAAGACGTGGAACGCATCGAACAGGCGCTGGCGGCTTCGCAAGAGGGCGCGGAGGCAACCGAAAAAGAGGAGGTCGCCGCCTAAGCGCGGGGAGAAACGATATGGTTCCTTTGTCTTGGTATCTGGCGTTGAGCGCCGTGTTGTTCACCATCGGAGTGGTGGGCGTTTTGATTCAACGAAATGCCATCGTGTTGTTTATGTGCATTGAGCTGATGCTCAACGCCGTCAACCTGACGCTGGTGGCGTTCTCGCGCTTTCTGGGCGATGTCACCGGACAGTTGTTCGTCTTTATGGTGATGACTGTGGCGGCGGCAGAAGCGGCCGTCGGTCTGGCGATCATCATCTCTCTCTTCCGTAACCGCGAAACGCTCAACGTGGACGAAGCAGACCTGCTCAAACTCTAAGGCAATTATGCTTAAATGGATCACCCTCGCGCCGCTGATCGGCGCGCTCATCAACGGACTTTTCGGCAAACGCCTCAACGAAAAAGTCGTCGGTTTGATCGCCTGTTTGTCAGTGGGCGTCTCAGCGGCGCTTTCGTTTATGCAATTTGGCAAGTTGCTCAGCTTGCCAGCAGACCAGCGCGTTATCACCGAACACTTCTTCACCTGGATTCAGGTGGGCGCCTTCCGCGCGGATTTTGCTTATCTGCTCGATCCGCTTTCCGGCCTTTACATCCTGTTCATCACCGGCGTCGGGTTGCTGATTCACATTTACGCCACGGGCTACATGCACGGCGATCCGGGCTACTACAGGTTCTTCACGTATCTGAACCTGTTTATGTTCATGATGTTGACGCTGGTGCTGGCCGATAACCTGTTGCTGCTGTTTGTCGGCTGGGAAGGTGTGGGGCTTTGCTCCTACTTGCTGATTGGCTATTACATCAAACGCAAGGAAGCAGGCGACGCAGCGAAAAAAGCTTTTGTCACCAACCGCGTGGGCGACTTCTCGTATTCGATCGGGATGTTTTTGATCTTCACCGCCTTTGGTTCGATCAGCTTTGTGGCGAAAGACGGCGTGCCCAGCTTTTTGACCCAGGCCGCCAGCCGTCCGGTCGAAGCGCTCTGGTCGCTGGGGTTGATGGGCGGCATCGCGTTGTTGCTCTTTGGCGGTGCGACCGGCAAGTCGGCGCAGATTCCGTTGTTTGTTTGGTTGCCGGATGCAATGGCCGGTCCTACGCCGGTTTCGGCGCTGATCCACGCCGCGACGATGGTCACGGCAGGCGTATATCTGACTGCGCGTTGCAGCGCCATCGTGGTCAAATCACCGACCGCGATGACGGTGATTGCCGTGATCGGCGCGGCCACCGCGATCTTTGCCGCAACCATTGGCTTGGCGCAAAACGACATTAAGAAGGTGCTGGCGTATTCCACCGTTTCGCAGCTCGGCTATATGTTCCTGGCTTGCGGTGTGGGCGCGTTCATTGCAGGCATCTTCCACGTGATGACGCACGCGTTTTTCAAAGCGCTACTCTTCCTCGGTTCCGGTTCGGTCATCCACGGCATGCACGAAGAGCAGGACATCCGCAAAATGGGCGGCCTGCGCAAATACATGAAAATCACCTTTGTGACGATGTCCATCGGGTGGTTTGCCATTGCCGGATTCCCCTTGCTGTCAGGCTTTTTCAGCAAGGACGAAATTCTCTGGAAGACCTTCACTGCCGAAGCCTTGCCGCACGGTTGGGGCAAAGCGTTATGGGCGGTTGCTTTCCTGACCGCTGGCCTCACGGCATTTTATATGACGCGGATGATGTGGCTGACCTTCTTTGGCGAAGAACGCTTTGGCAAAGGCCACGATGCCCATCACGGTCACGGCGGACACGGCCACGATGATCATCACGGTGATCATCACGGTGATAAGGGGCACGGCCACGGGACTCCGCACGAATCTCCGTTGGTGATGACCCTGCCGCTGATTTTGCTGGCTGTGCTTTCCATCTTCGGCGGGTTTGTCGGCGTACCGCACGCGTTGGGCAACATCATCGGCATTCACGAAAACAAGATCGAACACTTCCTGCAACCTTCGATTGCCGAATTTCACGCGGGTGAACACGGTGCAGCGGCGGCTCACGGTGCAGCAGCAGAATCGCACGGCGCACCTGCGGTTGCAGCTGAAGGCGCTGCCAAACCTGCGGCGGCTCCTGCCGAAGCGCATGGCGATGCCAGCACCGAATTGGCTTTGACGGGACTGTCCGTGCTGATCGGTTTGGTTGGCATTGGGCTGGGCGTGTTGATCTATAGCAAGAAGCCGATCCGCCATATGCCGTCCGTGCTCGAAAACAAATACTATGTGGACGAGCTTTACGAAACGACGATCATCAATCCGCTCGAAGAAACCTCACGCCACGTTTTGTGGAAGTTTGTGGATGTGAAGGTGATTGACGGTTTCGTCAACGGCGTCGCGCGCGGGGTGAGCGAATTGGCCAACCTCTTGCGCTACTCGCAAACCGGACTGGCGCGTAGTTATGCGGCGGTGATCCTGTTGGGAGCCATCGCTGTGATTGGCTATTTCGTCGTGAAGATCTTCGGAATTCAGATTGGGATATGAACATCATTACTCTGACAACGTTTCTGCCGCTGATCGGCGCGCTGGTGCTGGTGTTGTACAGCGTGGTTGCCGGGCGCGAGGGCGAGCCGAATAAGCTGAATAATCAATATCGCTATCTGACGCTGTTGATTACGACGGCCACCTTTCTGGTTTCGCTCGGCATTCTGACCGGCTTTGACCGCAATCAGGTCGCCGCGCAGATGGTGGTAAAAGCGCCCTGGATTACTTCCTTGGGGACCAGTTATCACGTCGGCATAGATGGCCTGAGCGTCTGGTTGGTGCTGCTGACCACCTTTTTGATGCCGTTGTCGGTGTTGGCCAGTTGGCACGTCGAAAAGCGTGTGCGCGAATACATGCTCTTTATGCTGGTGCTCGAAACAGGCATGTTGGGTGTGTTCGTTTCGCTGGATATGTTCCTGTTCTATCTCTTCTTTGAGATCACGCTGATCCCGATGTACTTCCTGATCGGCGTTTGGGGCGGTGAACGGCGCATTTACGCGGCGATCAAGTTTTTCATCTACACGGTGGTGGGCAGCTTGCTGATGTTAGCTGCGATCATCGCCATCTATTACTACAACGGCGGCACGACCTTCGACATTGTCGAAATCACGCAAAACTTCGCCACGAAGCGAACGGCGATCCCGTTCCCGGTGCAGCGTATGTTGTGGTTTGCCTTTGCGCTGGCATTTTTCATCAAAGTGCCGCTCTGGCCGTTGCACACCTGGTTGCCCGATGCGCACGTCGAAGCGCCTACCGCCGGTTCGATCATCCTGGCAGGCGTGCTGCTCAAGATGGGGACTTACGGTTTGATGCGCTTCAATTTGCCGCTCTTCCCCGAAGTTTCCCGCGAAGCCGCGCCCTTTGTCATGACACTGGCGGTGATCGGTATCGTTTATGGCGCGTTGGTGGCAATGGTGCAGCCGGATATGAAAAAGCTCGTGGCTTATTCATCCGTCAGCCACTTGGGCTTTGTCGTCTTGGGCATCTTTGCCTTTACTGAACAGGCGCTGCAAGGTGCGCTTTATCAAATGTTGGCCCACGGCATTTCAACGGGCGCGCTGTTTATGTGCGTCGGTATGATTTATGACCGCCGCCACACACGTATGATTGACGAATTCGGCGGCGTGGCGACACCGATGCCGCAGTTTTCGACGATGTTCCTGATCGTTTCGCTTTCCAGTTTGGGCTTGCCGCTGCTGAATGGCTTCATCGGTGAGTTTCTGATTTTGATCGGCACATTTTCATCCGATGTGCCCTATGCCAAAGCCTTTGCCGTGTTTGGCGGGCTGGGCGTGATTTTGTCAGCTGTGTACTTGCTGTGGATGTTGCAGCGTGTGTTGTTTGGCGACGTCACCAAGCGCGAAAACGCCGAGCTTGAAGATATGGAATGGCGCGAGAAAGTCGCGTTGATTCCGCTGGTGGCGATGGCGTTGGTGATGGGCATCGCACCGATGCTGTTTCTGCGCGGCAGTGAAAAGGCCGTCAACAAAGTCAAAGAAGCGGTGCAAATCAACGCGCCCAAAGTGGCGGAACATCGCTAGGCTGTTTGCTGAGAGCAACCGTCTGGTGTTTGCCCAACGTTCAGTTTTGCCCATAGGTTAGTTTTTCAAAGACAATGCAAATCGAAAACCTCAACCTCAATTACGGAGCCGTCGCTCCTGAGATTATCGCCGCCGTGACCGGCGTGATTTCGATGCTGGTGGATGCGCTGTCGCCCAAAGGCGCGCGCAAAACCAACGCCGTGATTTCGCTTGTCGGTTTGGTGCTGGCGTTGCTGGCCGTCGTGCGGCTGGAACCGTCAGGCAGCTATTTCGGCGGTATGGTGACGACCGATCCCGTGCGCGTGTTTTTCTCGGTCATCATTCTGCTGGTCGCCATCATCGCGGTTTTGCTGGCAGGACAGTTCTTGCGTGACGAAGGTTTGCCGCCCGGCGAATTCTTTACGCTGATCATGTTTGCCACGACCGGTATGCTTTTGCTGGCCTCGGCAGGCGATTTGGTCACGGTCTTCCTGGGCCTGGAAATCGCTTCGATCACGACGTATGTGATGGCTGGTTATCGCCGCTATGACGTGCGCGCCAACGAATCGTCGCTGAAATACTTTTTGCTCGGTTCGTTTTCGACGGCTTTCATGCTCTATGGCATGGCCTTGACATATGGCGCGACGGGCAACACCAACATCGCGGCGATTCGCGCGATCATTGGCGAAGGGCGCGTCGAACATCCGGCGTTGTTGTTGATCGGTGCGGCAATGATGCTGGTCGGGTTCGGATTCAAAATCGCCAGCGCTCCGTTCCATTTGTGGACGCCCGACGTATACGAAGGCGCGCCGACCATCGTCACGGGCTTTATGGGCACGGGACCGAAAGCTGCCGTGTTTGCTGCGTTTTTGCGTGTGTTTGCGGATGGCTTCAACGTGACGGCCAGCCCGATTGGCGCGCAATTGCAGAGCACCTGGATTAGCGCCGTCGCCGTGATCGCCGTTTTGACGATGACCATTGGCAACGTGATCGCCATCTCGCAAAAGAACATCAAACGTATGCTGGCGTATTCGTCCATTGCGCACGCCGGATACGCGCTGGTTGGTTTCGTCACCGGAGATTTTGCGCCCGTGGCGTTCTATATGCTGGCTTACTCGATCATGAGCCTGGGCGCGTTTGCCGTGATTCAATTGCTGGCGCGCGCGGGCGATCAGAAGACGGAAATTGCCGATTACGCAGGCATCGGATTTGAAACACCGGCCTTGAGCTTCTCGCTGGCGATCTTCCTGCTCAGCCTGGGCGGCATTCCGCCGACGGCGGGCTTCATGAGCAAGTTTTTCGTCTTCAAAACGACCTGGGACGCCGCGCCGCACTATCGCTGGCTGGTCATCGCGGCGGTCGTGAACAGCATCATCTCGATCTACTATTATTTGTATCCGATTGTTGTGATGTTCTTCCGTCCGCTCGCGCCGGGATTCATCAAACCGCGCATTGCGACAATGACGACTGTGGCGTTGATTCTGACCCTGGTTGGCACATTCTACCTTGGACTCTTGCCAAACCGCCTCATGAATGCGCTGGGGCAGGGGCAAAAAGCGGTCGCGATTCAACCACGATTGGGCGACAGGTAAATCCTCAAAAGCGATGCGCGAAGGCCGGACAGTTTGCTGTGAGAAAGACACGCAAACTGTCCGGTTTCGTTTTTGGAACTACCCAATTGGCGGCTCGTCTGTTACCAGGATGGGGTCGGTGGTACCGACGACGGGGCCGTTGCCTCTTCTGCAGAAGCCTCGAAAAGCGTCGTAGTACAGATTGAGCCTCACCGTTTCGCCGACACGCAGTTTGGTTGCGTGCCATTGCAAAACACCGATGGCGTCAATGCGCGCATTCCCATCAGCTACAACCGGGCTATTGTTTGCCCGTTGCTTATACTGCCAGGCCCCAAACTTGCCGACGAATGCGTCGTCGAGTGGCAGGTCGCTGGGCATCGCCACCATATTCACAACATGGTTGTGCCGACGAGGAGTAGCGGAAAGCGGTATGTCGCTATCCAGGTTATAAGTAAAGACCGAATAACGGGTCTTTTCCCACCGTCCCAGAAACCCTGCCCAGCCAAGCGTGCCGCCAGTATCCACGTCAATGTCTGCATACCGTTTGATCAACAGGTCGCTGACATCGTGGCCATTCGCGCCGCCGTTGTTTGTGACCTCCATACGGATGACGATCCGCGTACTGTTATGAGGGACGATGAAGGTCTGCCGGACACTTAGTTGGTTCGGATTGGTTTGGCTTTCTGTGACTTTGACGAAAGCATCGGACGACGGAAATACTTGGTTACTTCCTCGGATGATCCCGCTCACGTCATTGTCCACGTCGTAACTTACGTGTTCGTTGCCGGATGGGTCTTTGTAAACCAGCGTATACCCTTCTTGAGGGGAGCCGATCGCCAGATGCTCATAGGTTCCCTCGCATTCGACTGAGGCTAGCCCAACCGAAGCCCCCATTACCGTTCCCCAGTTGCTGATGTTGTAATTAATTTTTGACATGATTGTCCCCCTTTTGTTTTGGCTGAGTCATTACGTCAAACAGATATAGCTTTCCCGAAGCAAGCCATCCGGTTTGGTGCGGGAAAAAGAATGAATCCGGCTGTTGAATCCATTCAGGTGAAGGCGACTGACTAGGCCGAGCTTTTTCTGTGTCTACCAACACAGGTTGTTTGACTGCCCTCACTTATAGAAGCGGGAAAATTAGAAGGGTGGTAGCACCTGAAGTACATTTTTTTTCTCAATATGCGGGAACTTATAAGACTCTTATAGGATTAGCGTAAATCCATGGGCGTTGTTCGCCGTCAATTTCCAGCCAGACTTCGGCGCGGTATACGCCGGGTTCAGCCACGGGAACAGTCAGTTTGTCCGCCAAGGCTTCTTGCAGCAGCTTGCCGTTGCGATAGAGCTTGATGGTTCCTGCGACGGGGGTTGCCAGGCGCAATTGCAAGTCCTTTTGCCAGGCCAGTTCGTCACCCAGAACCGCGACGCGTTTGCCTTTGCGTTCAGCCACAAAGGCGAATCCCGTAGGATCACACAGCCAATCGTGCGCGACATAGGCGTGACTTTGTTGCAGCGCCTGACGCACGGCAGGTTCATCTATTGTGCGCAGCAACAAGTGGGTGGTGACATAGCGCAAGCTGTTGTCATACGGGTCAAAATCCAGTTTCCCGAGCAGGTCGCCGGGCTGGCGGCCCTTGAGGATTTCGGCCAGGCGCGGTTGTTGTTCGGTGGTGATTTGACGTGGTGGATCGCCGATGACGTTGATTTCGATGGCGTGCGAACTGACGACTTTGACGGTGAAAACCTGATTGTGATGACAATCGTTGGCCGAAACGCCGGTCAGCCGATGCGTCAGCAAGTCACGATCCCATTTGGCGATGATCTGGGCCAGATAATCCTGCGACACGCCAAACACTTCTTGCGGAAATTCTGCGATCAACTGTTCCAGTTGTTTCAGCCGTTCCGGATTGGTCAGCGCACCACGCAGAAAGAACAGGAATTCGTTTTCGTCCATGAAATCCGTGTGGTGGTTGTAAATCTCCAGCCCATCCAGTTTGTCGGTCGGCCAATCGTCTTTTTCTTCGACGTGAGAGAGAAAGAGGTTGCCACCGCCGGTTTTGACCAGGCCGATGTAATCGTCACGCGTTTTGAAGCTTTTGCTGATGTGCGCCTGAATGATGGATTGTTGCGGATACGCCAGAAAGCCTTCGCTTTCCGCGCCGGGGATAAAAAGCACGCCGTCGCGCATACCGCGCCAACTGTCATTGATGAAATCCTTTGGCGGACGCACGTGATCCGTCAGCAGGATGATTTGCACGCCGGTGCGTTTGGCGGCGGCCAGCAATTCTGGCCGCGTGCCGCCGGTGTGAGCGGAATCTTCCGCGTGCGCGTGCAAGATGGCTTTGACGTCTTGTAATCCCGTTGCCAGCGCGACCGGCTGGCGTTTGCTTTGCCAGCGCAAGCGGTCTTCTTTGACAGCGCGCAGCCGTTCCGGTTTCAGACGTTCCAGCGTGGTGTATTTGCGCCCGGCGGTCAGTTTCTTGGCCGGTGTTTGTTGTGTGTGCGCGAGCAGCGTTCCGCGATAGCACCAGCTCAGGCTGAGCGCCAGCGCGAACGTCAGGCAAGCGCTTTTTCTGTGAATAGACAGACCGTTATGCATGACAACGATTCCTTTGACGATCAGAACTTGAGAGTTTCGAGATAGTTCAGGCTGGCGGTGATCGCAGGCCAAACGGCGGTGGTTTCGTCTTCGATGATGTACCAACGCAAGCCTTGCTGGCGCGCCACCTTGAGCAATGCGGGCCAATCAACTTTGCCTTGTCCCATAGGGACGGCATCGGCTTCGCGATAATCGCCGGACTGATCGCCCACGACTTCTTTGCGGATGTCTTTCAGGTGCAGGGAACTGAAGCGCCCGCGATATTTGCGCAACAACGCTATGGGGTCTTGTCCGGGAAAGGCGACGTGATAGGTATCGAGTTGCAAGCTGACATAGCGCGGATCGGTTTGGGCAAGCAGCAAATCCAGCAACGTGCCTTTGCCTGTTGAATCAGCCACAAACTCATACCCGTGCAAGTGATAAAAGAAACGAATTCCACTGGCAGCGAGTCGCTTGCCTGCGCGGTTAAAAACTTCGCTGGCGGCCAGACAATCGTCTCTGGTAAATGGGGATTTGATCCACGGCACGCCAACATCGCGCACGCCGAACAGCTTGGCTTCACGGATGACTTCGTCAATGCGGTCACGCGCCGTTTCGTATTCGATATGCATGGCGACTGCCTGCAAGTCGGCCTTGGCCAGTTCAGCGCGAAATTGCTGCGCCGTCAGTCCGTAATAGCCCGCCAGTTCAACGCGTGTGAACCCGAGCGCGCGCACACGTTTGAGCGTGCCGGGAACGTCTTTGCCCAAATCATCGCGAAAGCTCCAAAGCTGCACCGCCAGTTTGGAATTCAGCCAGGATTTTCCGGCGTTGGCTGACGGCGTTTGTGCCAATGCGCGGTCCAAGAAAGACAAGCTTGCTGTGGCCAACACAAGCAACACGATGCTGCGAATGGTTTTCATGCCGTTGCGAATCCTTGGGTTTGTAGGGTTACTTCTGAACGTTGAACGCGTTGCGGGAAAGCGGGCGCAGTGTAACACGCAATGCCGCGATGTGCAGCGATTTGCCTTGCCCAGCTATGGACGCTTTTCCGGTGACGGTGCATAATCGCCGGGCTTTTGCAGAGTAGTCTTCATTCACTCAATACAGAACGGGTCAGAACGGGCGCGGCCCGGACTTTTCTTCACAAACAATCGAGGATTGCGCACCGGTTTGCGGCTGAACGTTTCGCTCGCAGCTTGTGGCGGCGCAAAACTGCGAAGGAGGAGTTATGTCAAAACGAACAGGTTGGGTCGTCCTCACGGCAATGTGCGCATTGTGGGTGGTTTCGGTGGGGGCGGCACAAAACTGGCGGTCCATTTTTGACGGCAAGACCACCAATGGTTGGCGCTTGATGGCTGTGCACGGCGGCAACGGCGGCGTCTGGGCGGTCGAAAACGGCGCGTTGGTGGCGAATCAGGAAAAAGACCACAAGGGCGGTTTGATCGGTACCGAAGCGAAATTCAGCGATTACGAAATCGAGTTGGAATTCAAAGCCGACGAGCCGGTGGATACGGGCCTGTTTTTGCGCGTGCGCGAAGACGGCATGGGGTATCAGATCACGATTGATTATCGCAAAGACGGCTTTATCGGCAGTTTGTACGCCCCCGCCGAAGGTGGCTTTATCCAAACGAACCGGGACTGGACCAAGTATTTCAAAAAGAACGATTGGAACAAGTTGCGCGCGCGCATTCAGGGACAACCGGCGCACGTCACCGCCTGGTTGAATGGCGTCAAGATGACGGATTTTCAAGACAACCGCGACCGCTATCCGCGCGAAGGATACATCGGTTTGCAGGTGCATGGAGGCGAAGGCGCTTGGGGCGAAAACAGTCGCGCGCGCTTTCGCAACATTCGCATTCAGGAATTGAAGTAACTCGGAAAGGCGTGCCGCAGATGATGAAGATTTTCGTCAGCGTGGCGATCCGGGACGGCGACCGTGTGTTGCTGGTGCAAGAAGGAAAGCCCGGCAATTACGGCAAATGGAATTTGCCCGGCGGCCATCTGGAACTGGGCGAGACCTTGCAACAAGGCGCGTTGCGCGAAGTCCGCGAGGAAACGTTGCTCGATGTTGAATTGTCGGGACTGCTCGGCACATACACGTTGATTCGCCGCGAGTCTGCGGGCATCGCCTGGCAAGCCGTGCGGTTTGTCTTTGCCGCGCCATTTGCCGGCGGCGAGGCGCAACCCGGCGACGACATTCTGACTGTGCGCTGGTTCACGCTGGCAGAGATGGCGCAATTGCAAGAATCGGAATGGTTATCGCCAACGACGATGGCGGATGTGTTGTTGCGTTTGCAGCAGGACGAACAACATTCGCTGGCGTTGCTAAAAGAGCCTGTGTAACAGCCAGGCGCCGGGAGAATTCGATATGAAACGCAAAATGGTGCAATTGCTGTTGGCCTTGGCGCTGTGCAGTGGATTGACGGTTTCAGCACGGCAGGAACCAAAACGTCCGCTGATTCTGGGCATTGCGCACATCGCCTTTCAGGTCAGTGACCTGTCCAAAGCGCGCGAACATTACGGCGAATTGCTTGGCTATGACGAAGCGTTTCAGATTCGCAATCAGGACAATTCGCTGGCGCTCACGTATTTCAAAGTCAACGAGCGGCAATACCTGGAAATCTTTCCCGGCTTGCCGCCTGACAAAGACGACCGGTTGTTGCATCTGGCGTTCGAGACAAACGACCTTGAGGGATTGCGCCAATACCTGCTGGCCAAGGGCGTCAAAGCGCCGGACAAGGTCAATCAGGGCCGCGACGGCAATCTGAATTTCACTGTTACAGACCCCGACAACCATCGCATAGAGTTTGTGCAATATCGCCCCGGCTCATTGCATACGCGCGCCAAAGGCAGATTCGCCACCTCGCGCCGTATCTCAGACCGTATTTTGCACGCAGGGCTGACAGTGAAAGATGCCGCCGCCGCAGACAAGTTTTACAAAGACATTCTGGGATTTTCAGAAATCTGGCGCGGCGGACGTGATGAGCAAACCATCAACTGGATCAACATGCGCGTGCCTGACGGAACGGATTATCTGGAATACATGCTGGTGACTGAAAATCCGACGCGGCAACAGCTTGGCTCATTGCATCACGTGGCGTTACTGGTCCCCGACATGCAAAAAGCGCTCGATGCGTTGCGCGAACGTGTCGGTGATCCCACGTTGATTCGGTCGCCACAGGTGGGACGCAATCGCCGTTGGCAGTTGAATCTGTTTGATGCCGACGGCAGCCGCGCCGAGTTGATGGAACCGTTTCCGATTCGTTGATCCTGTTCACGTTTACCAAAGACACGGAAGATTATTATGCCGCAAGCAAAACTCGCCATTCGTTCAGGCTTGATCATATTGTGGTTGGCTGGCTGCGCCGTTGCGGGCGTGCTGCTTGGCCGTCTGGCCGTCACGCCGGTTGATGCGCGCGCGCAAGCCTCTACGCGTCCGAACATCCTGCTTTTTATCGCGGATGACTGGTCGTATCCGCACGCTGGCGCGTATGGCGACAAAGTGGTCAAGACGCCGAATTTTGACCGCATTGCGCGCGAGGGAACCCTGTTCACCAACGCCTATTGCGCATCGCCTTCCTGTACGCCGTCGCGCGCCAGTTTGTTGACGGGACGCGCGGTGCATCAACTGGCCGAAGGCGGCAATTTGTGGAGCTTCTTGCCAAGTAAATTTGCCGCCTATCCTGACCTGCTCGAAGCGTCTGGCTATTTCGTTGGTCACACGCGCAAAGGCTGGGGGCCGGGCGATTTCAAAGCCGGTGGGCGCACGCGCAATCCGGCAGGGCCGCAGTTCAAAGACTTCACGGAGTTTTTCCGCCAGGCCCCCAAAGACAAACCGTTCTGTTTTTGGTTTGGCACACAAGACCCACACCGGCCTTACGAAAAAGACGCCGGGCTGAAAGCGGGGTTGAAACCGGAACACGTCGTTGTGCCGCCGCATTTGCCTGACACACCCGAAGTCCGGCGCGACATTCTGGATTATTACTACGAAGTCGAACGGCTGGATCGCGATCTGGGCGATGTGATCAAAACCCTGGAAGCCGCTGAGCAACTGGACAACACGCTGATTGTTGTCACGGCAGACAACGGCATGCCGTTCCCGCGCGCCAAAGCAAATCTTTACGGTTTTGGCACGCGTGTGCCTTTGGCGGCGCGTTGGCCAGCCAAAGTCAAAGCCGGACAAATCCGCAATGACTTTGTCGTGTTGACGGATTTAGCGCCGACGTTTTTAGACGCGACGGGCCAACAAATTCCAGCAGAGCTAACCGGACGTAGCTTGATGCCTTTGCTGGCAGGGAAACAGCAGGCCGGACGTGCGCAAGTCTTTCTCGAACGCGAACGCCACGCCAACGTACGGCGCGGAGATTTGAGCTATCCCGTGCGCGCCGTTCGTACCAAAGACTTTCTTTACTTGCGTAACTTGCGGCCAGATCGTTGGCCCGCAGGCGACCCTGAGCTCTATTTCGCTGTCGGGCCGTTTGGTGACATTGATGACGGGCCGACGAAACAGCTCTTGTTGGCGCGACGTGACGATGCCGTGATCGGCAAGTTCTTTGCGCTGGCAACCGCCAAACGTCCGGCGGAAGAGTTGTATGACCTGCGCCGCGATCCTGGCGAACTTCACAACGTGGCAGACAAGGCCACTTACGCCAGCGTGAAAAAACAGCTGCGCGCCACGCTGGACAAATGGATGCGCGAAACGGGCGATCCGCGCGCGACAACCGATGACGACCGTTGGGATCGCTATCCGTATTTCGGCGTCCGTGCCGAAAAAGAATCACGCTGACAACGCACAATCACGACTGATCCTCAACTTCCAGGAGCAATCACCTCAATGAGCGAATTGACGCGGAGCAAACAGCGCCTGGTCGCGCTGACCTCGTTTCTCAACCTGTACGCGCTGGTTGGCATTGCGTTTTATGGCCCGCCGTATTTTTACGACTTCATGGTCAAAGAGTTTGGCTGGTCGCGCGAACAAGTGACGTCGGGCAATACCTACGGCAAAACGCTCGTGCTGCCGCTATTTGGATTTGCCGCTGGCTGGATCATTGACCGGTTTGGGCTGCGTCGGTTGATGGTGATCGGTATTTTGTTTGGTGCGCTTTCGATCATTGGCCTGGGGCACGTTGAGAGTTTGCCGCTCTTTTACACCTGTTTCATTTTCAACGCCTTGGGCTATGTCTGCGCCGGTCCGTTGCCCAATCAGGTGTTGCTCTCGCGTTGGTTCAAAGAATCGCGCGGCAAGGCCATGGGCTTTGCCTATCTGGGCATCGGTCTGGGCGGCGCGATCACCGTGAAAATGGCTGCCTGGTTGACGGGCAAGTTCGGTTGGCAAACGGCGTTGTTGTGGCTGGGTGTGTTGATGTTGATCGTGGCGTTGCCGCTGACGTGGCTGGTGAAAGATCGCTCTGAAGAGTATCAGGCGCAAAGCGCCACGCCCGCGGTGCCATTGCGCGAAATTCTACGCAGCCCATCGTTCTACTTGCTGGCGATTGGCAGTCTGTGTTCCATCGGGGCAGTCGGCGCAACCAACCAGCATCTGAAACTTTACCTGACGCGCGACAGCGGATTTTCGCAAGGCGATGCCGCAAACGTGATCGCCTTGGTGTTGTTTACCAGCAATCTGGGTAGGTTGTTGATGGGATGGCTGGCCGATAAATTCCCCAAAAAGTACGTGATGATTTTGATCTACCTGTTGGTCGCCAGCGGCATCCCGTTGTTGTTTATGATCAACGAACCGGGAATGATTTATCTGTTCGCCATTGTGTTCGGCATTGGCATGGGCGGCGATTACATGATCATTCCGTTGATGGCGGCAGAGCTTTTCGGCGTGCGTGTGATGGGGCGCGTCATGGGATTGATCATTATCGTGGATGGATTGGCGGAAGCCTGGGTGCCGAAACTGGTCGGGCGGTTACGCGATCAAAACATCAATTACACCAAAGGCTTTTTGCTGATGATCACGCTGGCTTTGCTGGGCGCAGCCGCGATTGCGTTGTTGCCGCGCCGCCCGCCAGAACAACGCGCCTGACGTTGGCCGCGCTGCTTTGCTGGCCGGGATTTCTGGCTGATCGGGATGAACATGATCGAAACAGAAGTACAACTGGAAGAAAAACTGGCAACGCCCAATGAACACGACGTTGCATTTATGCGTCAGCTCGCTGGCGACGTGCTGATTCTGGGCGCAGGCGGAAAGATGGGGCCGTCGCTTGCGCGGCGCGTCAAACGAGCGGCAGAAATTGCAGGCACGACCTGTCGTGTGATCGCGGTTTCGCGCTTTTCTTCTGCCGCGGAGCGCGAGGCATTGCAAGCCACGGGCGTTGACACCATTGCCTGTGATTTGCTGGATCGCGTCGCCTTGGCCAAATTACCCGAATGCGAAAACGTGTTGTTTTTGGCAGGGCGCAAATTTGGTTCGACGGAGCGCGTGGATTTGACCTGGGCGATGAATACTATTGTCCCGGCCAATGTCGCTGAGCAGTATCGCCATTCGCGCATCGTCGTGTTTTCGACCGGCAATGTGTATCCGTTTGTCACTGCGGCATCGGGCGGCGCGCGCGAACCTGACGCCGTGGCTCCGCGCGGCGAATACGCCCAATCGTGTTTGGGGCGCGAACGCGTGTTTGAATTCTTTGCCCACGAATATGGTACGCGCTGTTTGTTCTTTCGCCTGAATTACGCGGTGGATTTGCGCTATGGCGTGCTCGTGGACATCGCACGCAAAGTCTATCAGCGCGAACCGGTGGATTTAACCGTCGCGCACTTCAACACCATCTGGCAGGGAGACGCCAATTCGTACGCGTTGCGCAGTCTTGCCTTGTGCGATGCGCCGCCGCGCATTCTGAATGTAACCGGGCCGGAGATTTTGTCAGTGCGCGAAACGGCGGAATTCTTTGCCGAGCGTTTTGCCTGTCCCGCGACGTTTCGCGGCGAAGAATCGGAGACGGCGTTGCTCAGTAACGCGGCCTTGTGCTTTCAACTGTTAGACGCACCCGAAATGCGGTTGAGCGAATTGCGTGAATTGGTCGCGCACTGGGTTGCCATCGGCGGACGCGATTTGCATAAACCGACCAAGTTTGAAGTCACGGATGGGAAGTTCTGATGTTGGATCGTGAGATTGCCATTGCCTTGCACAACGGCGCGGTCATTCCGGCGCATCCGCTGGTGTTGACTGCCGAACGGAAGCTGGACGAACGGCGGCAACGCGCGCTGACGCGTTATTACTGCGATGCAGGCGCGGGCGGTATTGCCGTGGGCGTGCACACGACGCAATTTGCCATTCGCGAGCCGCAGATCGGCTTGTTTGAACCGGTGCTGACCTTGGCGCTGGAAACCGCGCGCGCCTGGGAAGCGGCCCACGGAAAGCGAGTGATCAAAGTTGCGGGCGTTTGCGGCAAGACCGCACAGGCTGTGCGCGAAGCCGTCTTTGCCCGTGAATCAGGTTACGACCTGGGATTGCTGAGCCTGGCTGCGTTGCGTGAGGCGACGTTGCCTGAATTGCTGGCACACTGCCAAACGGTGGCCACGGAAATTCCGTTGTTCGGTTTCTATCTGCAACCCGCCGTCGGCGGGCGTTTGTTGCCGTATGAGTTTTGGCGTGGCTTTTTTGCGATCGAAAACGTCGCGGCTGTCAAACTTGCGCCGTTCAATCGCTACCAAACGCTGGATGTCGTGCGTGCCTTGGCTGACAGCGGGCGGCAAGATGTCGCGCTCTATACTGGCAACGATGACAACATCGTCGTTGATTTGCTGGCCGAATTTCGCGTCGCAGGCAAGTCGCTGCATTTTGCGGGCGGATTGCTAGGGCACTGGTCGGTTTGGACGCGCCGCGCGGTGGAATTGCTAGACGACATCAAAGCGTGCAAACGCGCCGAAGGGCAGGGCGCAGCCGAGTTGCTGGCGCGCGCCGCCGAAGTCACCGACACCAATGCCGCGTTGTTTGACGTTGCCAACAACTTCGCTGGCTGCATCGCAGGGTTGCACGAGATTTTGCGGCGGCAAGGATTGCTGGCCGGTCGCTGGTGTTTAGACCCGCACGAAGACCTCTCTCCCGGCCAAATGGCCGAACTGGATCGCATCTGCACCACCTATCCGCATTTGACGGACGACGCCTTTGTCGCGGAACACCTCGCAGATTGGCTGCGCTAAGCCAGGTGTTTTACTGAAACACAGAGTCCTCAAGGCATTTCTCTGAACCGCCGTGATGCTGTGGCCAATCCGTACAGCCAAGTGAATCCCGATCTATTTGCGAATTTTTGATACGGCCTCCGCGCAATTCGCGCTTAGTTGGGTAGGGAAGGAAAGCGCTAACAGTGCGTTTCGCCCAACCATAGGAATAGATTTTCAGGAGGCCCCATGAACTCACCGATTCGCGTTTGCCTGGTTGCGCTCATAATCAGCATTCTCAGTCTTTTTACGCTAAACACAACGACGCTGGCTGCGCCCGCCGCCCAGGCAGAAGCGCTCAAATGGCGTCCCACTGCCGGGCCGGAAGGCGGGCCGATTTACGCGCTGCTCAACCGGGGATCACAACTTCTCGCCGGGAATAACACCGGCAAAATCTTCCATTCACAGGATCAAGGGCAAAGTTGGACGTTGCTCAGCGACACGCTGCCCAAATATCCGGTTGACGCTCTGGCAACGATGGGCAACTTCCTTTTTGCCGGAACGAGCGTGGGCGTTTACCGCTCCGCCGATGATGGGTTGACTTGGTCGGCGGTTAACACCGGAATGGGCAGCAGGATCGTGGGTGAGCTGCTTGTCAACGGGAACTATCTGTATGCCGCAACCAGCTCAGGTTTATATCGGTCGAGCAACCTGGGCGGTTCGTGGACGCCTGCCGCGCTGGTTGGCTCAAATACCTTTGCCAATTCGCTTGCCGCCAATGGCGCGTTGTTGCTTGCCGGATATTACAACCAGAACGGTATTTACGTTTCGACGGATGGCGGCCAGAACTGGCGGCAGACGAACGAGGTCGGGCCCGGCGCGAACATCACGGCTGTCGGCGTGCTTGGCAACAACTTGCTGGCGGGCACGCCGGGCGGCGGCGTTTCGATCTCTTTCGATATGGGGCAAAGCTGGAAGCGCATCAACAACGGGATCAGTAACCTGTATGTCAATGCGCTTGCGGTGGTTGGCGGAACCATCTTTGTCGGAACGGACGGGGGCCTCTTTGTCTCTACCAATCAAGGCGGAAGCTGGACCGCTGCGCACAATGGATTGACCTCGCTGGCGGTGCTTTCTTTTGCCACAGGCGAAAACACAATCTGGGCCGGCACCCAAGGCGGCGTCTTTCGCGCCACGGGCAACGTTTACGACTGGACGCCTTGCAATCGCGGAATCGTCAGTTCTTTGGTGCGCGAGATGCTCATCACCGAAGGAACTCTTTTCGCCGCTTCGCCCGGAGGCGTGTACACCGCTTCTGATCGCGGCGCTGGCTGGACAACGGCGACCAAAGGAATGCGCGACACGTTTGTTTGGTCACTGGCGGCTGTGGGGCGGGATGTTTTCGCCGGAACCGAGAGCGGGCTGATTTATCGCACTTCGGATCGAGGCCGAAACTGGACGCAGGTTTACAAAATTCCGTTCTCTGGTTTGGCGGTTTATGCGCTTGGCGCGCAAGGTAACGCCCTCTTTGCCGGAACGCTCAGCGGCGTCTGGCGCTCAACGGATCGCGGGGAAAACTGGGAACGCGTCAACAATGGGTTGCAGGGCACCGGGCTTTCGATCAAAGGTTTTTTGGCGGATGGCGCCGTGCTTTATGCCACGTCGGATGGTGGTGTCTATCTGACCACGGATCGTGGCGACACCTGGGTCAAAGCCAGCAATGGATTGCCCGATGGACCGACGCGCAAACCCATCGTGTCAGGTTCTGACGTGTTTGTGCTTGCCAATGGCGGTCGCATCTATCGCACGGCGAACCAAGGCGGGCAATGGATTCCGTCGCCGCTTCCGGTTTCGGCCTGGGTCGAATCACTCGCTGCCGTCGGCCCGCACCTGTTTGCGGGAACGATCTCTAACGGCATGTTTTATTCCAGCAACCGGGGCGAAAGCTGGCAACCGGTCAACAATGGTCCGGGTGTCACGCGTATCTATTCGCTGGCGACCACTGACAGCACTGTCTTTGCCGGCGTCAGCGGCGCAGGTGTGTTCGCCGCATCCTTGGATGACAGCTTGCCTGCGACGGTCGTTTCGGCTGCGAGTTATCAGGGAACAGAGATTGCGCCCGGTTCGATTGTCTCCGTTTTCGGAGAAGGATTGGCGACCGCTTCGGAGTCGGCCAATTCGTTGCCGTTGCCGACAACGTTAGCGGGCACGCGTGTTGTCGTTTTGGACGATGCCAAACGTGAACACGCCGCATCGCTCTTTTTTGTTTCGCCTTCGCAAATCAATTTCCTGCTTCCCAACGCGCCGGAATTGCTGGCGGCGCAAACCGCCACGGTTCGCGTTATTTCGTCAGACGGGCGAATTTTTACGACGTCCGTGCGCAACGAACGAGTTGCGCCTGCGTTATTTGCCGCAAACGCCAACGGGCAGGGCGTGGCTTCCGCCGTGGTTTTGCGCAGCAAGGCAAATGGCGAGCGCCGTTATGAACCTGTTGCGCGATTCGATAGCGCGCTGAATCGCTTTGTGGCAGAACCGATTGATCTCGGCCCCGCAGGCGATGTCGTGGTGTTGGTGTTGTTTGGTTCGGGATTCCGTCATCGAAACGTGGCGCAGGAATTCAGAGTGCAAATTGGCAACCAGGCCATTGCCGCCGATTACGCTGGCGCACAAGGCGATTGGGAAGGCCTGGATCAAATCAACCTGCGTTTGCCGCGAACACTGATGGGAAGCGGCGAGCTAAACCTTTCGGTTTTTGTTCCCGGCACAGACATCAGCCCTTCAAATACGGTGCGAATCAACGTGAAATAACCGCCAGTGACGACCTCAGACCTCCGTTTCAAGTTGCGCGCTCACGCGCAGACGAATCGCAGGCGATACGGCATAATGAAGCGAATCGGGCTGGTCATTTGCTTTCCATTCATGACAAGCCGAATTTCGCCGCACTGAGGAGGTCAAAAATGACGATGCACATGTGGTTGTTTGTTTTCGTGTTGTTGGGAATGCCGGACTGGCGTGACGACCGAACTGTAACGCCGGATGGTTGGCGTGCCGCCGCGCCGCGTGAAGAGATTCGCCCGCAGTTTCGTTACCACCCGCAGGGCGGCAAAGACGGAAAAGGCGGATTGCTGATTGTCGCCGATGACCGCGAAGGACTGGATGGATACTGGACAAAGACCTTTGCCATCAACGGAGGCAAAACCTATCGCTTTTTGGCTTTGCGCAAAGCAGAGAATGTCGCCGTCGCACGCCGCAGCATGGTGGTGCGCATCCTGTGGCAAGACGACAACGGAAAGGCTGTGCTGCGCGATGCGCCGGTCGTCAGCGGATATTTGAAAGGAGCATTGCCGGTTGCCGAGCCGGAATATCCCACGGACAAAGCAACCGATGCGGCGGGCTGGACGGAAGTTTCCGATGTGTATCTTGCGCCCTCGAAAGCGACGCGTGCCGTCATCGAATTGCATTTGCAGTGGGCTCCGCGCGGCACGGTGGAATGGAGCAACGTTTCACTCGGCGAAATCCAACCGCCTCCGGCCCGCACCGTGCGACTGGCTGCGGTGCACTATCAGCCGCGCGGCGGCAAAACGCCGATGGACAATGTGCGTCTGTTTGAACCGCTCATTCGCGAAGCTGCCGACAAACGCGCCGATCTGGTCGTCTTGCCAGAGACGCTGGATTATTACGGATTAGGCAAAAGCTACGCTGAAGTGGCGGCCCCCATCCCCGGACCGGCAACAGAGTTTTTTGCTGCGTTGGCCAAAAAGCACAACCTGTACATTGTGGCAGGCTTACTCGAACGCGATGGGCATCTGGTTTACAACACGGCTGTGTTACTGGCTCCGAATGGCAGTCTGGCAGGCAAATACCGCAAGGTGAGCTTGCCGCGCGGCGAAATCGCCGGTGGCATTGCCCCCGGCAAAGACTATCCGATCTTTGAGACGCGCTTTGGCAAGTTGGGGATGATGATCTGTTACGATGGCTTTTTCCCCGAAGTCGCGCGCCAGTTGACCAACAACGGCGCAGAAGTCATCGCCTGGCCGGTGTGGGGCTGCAACCCGTTACTGGCGCAAGCCCGCGCCTGTGAAAATCATGTGTACCTGGTCAGCAGCACCTATGAAGACGTTTCGCGCAATTGGATGATCACTGCCGTCTATGACCACGAAGGCAAACCGCTGACGCAAGCAGAGAAGTGGGGAACCGTTATTGTGGCCGAAGTGGATTTGAACCAACG
>JAEUQO010000298.1 GCA_016789605.1 Acidobacteriota bacterium | reverse complement strand
ACCTGAAAACAAATGACCGGCAACAAACATCGCTGGCGGGCGTATATGGCGCGGGCGATGTCTGCCGTCCGGTCTGTTTGAGTGTGGCAAACGCTGTCGGGCAGGGGGCGCTTGCCGCCAAAAGCATTACGGTCTGGTTGCGGGCTGCCTGAGCGTCCCTGACACGCTAAGCCGTCGGTTTGTCGGGCAACGGCATGACGGCGTGAAAATCATCGTGGAACCGCTGGGTATATGAATCCAGCAGTTCTGCCACGCGTTCGTGTTTCGGCGCAGCCACAATCAATCCCGCGTGATAGTGCTTGTTCATGCGCCAGACAATCTCTGGCTCGGTATACGCCGAAGTATCGGGCCATTCCTGCTTGGCCAATGACACGATGATGCCGGAATAGAGGTCTTTCGGTTTGGGCAATTTATAGGGTTCGTCTTCGGTCGCAGTTTCAATCCTGGCCCACTCGCCCCACAAATTCAGCCCCGTCGCCGCTTCGACGGTTTCGGCGATGTTCGCGCCGCCGACACGGGCCGCAATCTCCAAAAAGTAAAATTCACTGCCTTTGCCGTCTTCGCTTTCAGCCTTGATGAATTCCGCATGCGTGACGCCGCGCACCAACCCCAAAGCCTTGATCAATTCCTTGTTCAGTTTTTGCAGCGCCTTTTCGTCTTTGGATTTGCGCGGCACCAGTCGCGTGGTGAACACGCCGCCATCGTGCGCGGTTTGCATCGGCGGAGCGCCATATTGATTGACGGCGGCAAATAGCACTTCTTTTTCCGAGATGATCGAATCCACGTGATAGACCGCGCCCGGCACAAACCGTTCGAGCACGTAATGCGATTGTTGATCGCCCAGTTCGTTCAGAATTGGCCACAGGTCTTCAGCCTGGCGCACCTTTCTGATGCCGATGGCCGACGCCGAAGAACGCGGTTTGAGTACCCAGGGACCGGGCACGCGCGTCATGTAATCCTGCAGCTTGCTGTAATTCAGGACGTGACAGAATTCCGGCACCCGGATGCCCTTTTCCGCTGCCCGCAACCGCATCGCCAGTTTGTCGCGAAAATATCGGCTGGTGGTTTCGCCCATCCCCGGCACACGCAAATGTTCGCGCAAACTCGCCGCCATTTCGATGTCAAACTCATCCAGCGCCACAATGCGCTGAAGGTCCACACTGCGCGCCAGATAGCTGACGGCATTAAACACGTGTTCGCGGTTGGTCAAATCAGACATCAGATATACTTCGTCAATATGATCGCGCGGCCAGTCAGCGTCTTTCAGTTTCTCCACGGTCAACAACAACACGCGCCAGCCTTGACGCTTGGCGGTGCGAAGAAACTCTTGTCCTTTCTCATAGCTGGAAAGACACAGGATCGTCCTCTGCGGGGAATCTGACATTACGCCACTCCTTCGTTGATTGAATTGGATGTTCGGGAAATGCGGACGTTGGTTCTGCCCACGAAAGGGTACCGTTTCTGGCGGCTGTTTTTCAATTCCTTTGCCGCCACGACACTTACCCTTTGCGCCGAATCGAATACAGCCGATGCTCCGTGCGGATCAACACCCGGTCTCCGACCAACGCCGGTGAAGCTTGCGTGAAATCGTCCAGCTCATTCTTGTGCAGCAGTTTGAATTCTTCGCCTGCGGCAATGACAAAGGTTTGGCCTTCTTCGCTCAAACAAAACAGCTTGCCGTTATACGCCCACGGCGATGTCGTAAAAGCCGTCGCCGTCGGGTCAATGCGGGTTTTGTAAGTTTGTTTTCCCGTCTTGGCGTCAAAGCGGGTCAGGATGCCGGTTTCAGTCAAAGCATAAATGCCACCTTCATAGGCCAGCGAAGACGGCAGGTAGGTTCCGGCGCGCGGTTGTGACCAGGCAACGTATTCGTTTGAAGTTTGGCCTTTTTCCAGCGAGATGTTGCCTTTGGCTCCCGGGCGAATGGCAAACAACGCCGCGCCGCGTCCACCGTTGAGGTAAAGCAAGCCATCAAACACAAACGGCATGGGAATTGGCACCGGCGACATGCCAGACAGCCGCCATAATTCTTTACCGTTGAGGTCATAACTCACGGCAAATTCCGGGCCGACCGTCACGATTTCCGTGCGCAGCGCATGCTGCCAAACGAAGGGAGTGACCCAGGCTGACCGTCTGCCTTGGGGGCCGATTTCCCGGTTCGTGCGCCAAACTTCCTTGCCCGTTTGTTTGTCAAAAGCGGCGATAAATTGCTGTTTCTCGTTGTCATTCACGATGACCAGCAAGTTGTTCACCAAGGCTGGCGAACTGCCCGTGCCAAAGTCGAGATAAACCGGATAGGCCTCGAGTGAGGTTTTCCAGACTTCTTTGCCTTTCAGATCAAACGCCCACAGCCCCAGGTTCGCCACATAGGCATAGACGAACTTGCCATCAGTCACGGGGCTTTCAGAACTGAAGCTGTTTTTGCGATGCCGTCCGCCCGGCGGATGCCCGGCAAAAAATTCGCGCTGCCATTCGACTTTGCCCGTTTTCAGATTCAAACAATAGAGGAAGTAATGCAGCTTCACCTCGTTGGGCAATTCGATGTCGCGCTCGGTGACCTTTTCGATCACCTTTTCCATCGGCAGCCCCTGCTTTTGCAGTTCCGCGACGTATTCGTTGCTGTATTCCGTGCCGGTTTGCGGCGGTTTGGATTTGCCTTCCGTCGTGACCGTCGTCAGGAAGATTTTGCCGCCCGTGACAATCGGCGAAGACCAACCCCGTCCGGGAATGTCCTGTGCCCATTCGACGTTTTCAGTCTTTGACCAGCGGTCAGCCAAGCGCGTATTCGCCGCCACCGGGTTTGCGTTTGGCCCGCGAAATTGCGGCCACGCGGATTCCTGCGCAGACGCGCTGAGCGTCAGCCAAACCAGCGCGCACACCAGACCGGTCAGACGCCACAAAGTGAACTTCAATGCCAAACTACCAATTGTCATTCCTTGCTCCTGTGTTTGATTCATACGTAGAGATTTCGGACATCCAGATTTATTGCTCTTGCGTGGCAGGCGTGGGTTGAATCCAGGCCGCATACAGTCCGATGCTATTGCTGCCGTAAGCGACCCAACCGAATCCTTTTTCGCCCCATTCTTCGCCCCAGGAATTTTTGATCAGCCAGGCCTGCTTTTCGTCGTCCCAGCCGATCAACACCATCACGTGATTGGGATTGCCGCTTTTCCGGCCATTGAAAACGCCACCCTGATAAACGCTAAAACACGCATCGCCGCGAATGGGCATGGCCAACGGGCCGTGTTCGATCAGTGCCTGTTTCAATTGTTCGACGGTCGGCAATTCGTCGGGTTTCTTTTCGTTGACGTATCCCCAGGCCAGCGCGCGGTCATACGCCGTCAGAATTTGATCGCTGTTGGCAGGCAAGTTCACGCCGTCTCCGCCAACACCGGGAACGGCTCTTTTGCCGCCGCGCGTTACCCGACGCGCAAGCAGAGGATCGGTGCAACGCGTCAAGCGGCCTGTATATTCCTCGATGCTGGCCAAATCGCCTCGCTTCCATACCTGCTGGTCGGGAATGTGCGGCACGTGAGAAGTCACCATAAATGCGAACGCCGAACCGTGCCAGCCGCCGCTTTCGCAATCGCCTTTCTCTTTGCCGATGCAATTGAGCAGTTGCTGCACCGACGGGATGCGCTGGTGAAAGCCGTATTCAGGCACGGTGACCTCAAAAAAACCGACGCCCAACCGCAACTGTTCCAGGTTCCAACTGCTTTGATACACCGACACAGCGGTAAACGCCCAGCAGCTCTGACAATCACCTTGATGCAACACCGGCCCCACATTCAGCCCTTGTTCGCGCCAATCAAACTTGGGGAGTGCACCCAACGGCTCACTATTTTGCAACGTCAGAAATTGTTCGTGTCGTTTACGCGCCCGCGGCGAATTTAATTTGTGCGCCATAAAGCTGTCAGGTCGCGTTTGCAGCAGGGTTTTACGTTGCTCTTCCATGCGATCCACAAGCTGCCGCGCATTTGCCCTGGCTCGCAACACACGCTCGCGCAAGCCGACCACTTCGGGCGAACGCAAATCCTTCTGATTGGGAATCTCAAGCCCGTTATACAACGTTTCCGGTTCGGATTTTGTTTTACCCCGTCGCGCACCGACGCGTGCCGCATTGCGCGTTTGCAGCGCAATTTTCCGGCCAAACGGCGCAGTCCCAACGCGATAAGTCGGCGCGTCCGGTGCGGTGGCTTGCTCGCAACTGCAATCATCCAACTGCTTTTGCTTGACGGTTCGCCCCAGCGTTTGCGGTTTGTCGCAAGGCGCTGCTTGCTGTGAATGAACGCGCAGCACAGCACTCAAGCTGATCACACTCAGCAAGACAGCCAGCGCCAGGGACAACAGTTTGCCGATCAATTCGATTCCTCCTAGATCATTTTTCAATTCGCTTTACGGATTGGCCACAGAGCCACGGAGGCTCAGAGAAATACTTAGAAACCTCTGTGGCTCTGTGCCTCTGTGGCAAAACCCTTACGCCAAAATGAAATCTGATCTAAATGCCTAAATGGTTGATGCGGAGCGCACGGCAACAGCGCGCCTGCGCTCAAAGTCACAAGACAGGTTGTCGTTATGCTTCAGTGTAAAAGAATGCGAGTTCTTGCACTGCGACGTTGCTCTTTTTGGTCAGACGAGCCGACGTCGAAGCTTTGTGAATCAGCCCCTGATCCGCCAGGTATTCACACGCGGTAGTGACGCCTTGCAAACCAAAATTCCGTTTGCAGTAATCTTCGATTTCGGTACACGAACGCACTTCGCCTGCCTCGCGCAAATGTTCAAGCAGCGGAGCAAACAGCCGGGTCGCGCGTGCGGCAAGATAAGTATCAACGGCATTCAGCGCGGCCTGTACGCCTTTCCGCGTCTTTTTGGTGTTGAGCAAATCGGTGTAAATCGTTTTGAAAAACGCGGGATTCAGTTTCAAGGCTTGCAGGATCACTTCGCGGTCGGCCAGCAAATGCGCGCCGATGACTTCAATCTGCGCCAGCGAAGTCGCCGCTGACAAAAGCCACAACGCAGTGTAATCCAGATCGCCGCGCGTCAGGAAAAACTTGTGCGCCTTGTAGACGGCAGGCAACGCCCCACACCCGGCGCGAAACAATTGCACCTGAATGTCGCGTTCGCCAATGCGTTGCAGCCGCGTGCAAAGATCCGCAATCGTCTGATCGTGCGTGTATAGCAATTTGCCCTTGGCCAGCAGCGAGTGCATAAACGAATTGCCCAGCGAGCCTTCCACCGTCTGGCGAAATTCGGCGCGCGAAAACAGAAAAGCATGCACATTGACGCCATTGGCATATAACGATCTGCCGCCCGTTTCCGCGTTCTTGTCATCAATCGTCACCAGCGCCAGATCAATATCAGATTTCGCCCACACCGCATCGTAAGACAAACTGCCGCACAAGATCGCCGCCAGAATCGAACGATCTTCTTTGATCTGCGCGATCAGCGTTTGCAGCGCGTCGCTAAATTCTTGCCGGATTGCGTCGTTGTCCATGGGATTGCGTTCAGGATGTCGCGCCGTCTGTCTAATGGTAAGTGAAGCGGCAGTGCGGGTCACCGGTTAACGACAGATAACGCGTTAGTCTGCCCGGTGGATTGATGTTGTTGACGTCCGCCGCTGCTGCGGCGGACGTACCAGGAGCTTTCGCTGGTGCGCCAGAATGAATACTGCGTTAGCCGGGGAAATCGGCTCGGACTATTTCTTTTCGAGCGGGTGCGTTTTGCGCAAATGTTTGACCGACGCCGTGATCAGTTTTTTCAAGGTCGGCTGGTGCAGGTCGGAAAGCCGTTTGACGTAAATGCAGGATTTGCCGCAAGTGAACGTGCCCAGTTTGTCCATCAATTCGTCGTATTCGTCAAATCCCGCCATGACATACAGCGTCAGGTTTTGCTTGCGCGGAGAAAACCCTACCAACGGCCAATCGCCCGTTTTCCCGCTGGCATATTTGTAGGTATACAAGCCAAAACCGACGATGCTCGGCCCCCACATTTTCGGCTCGGCTTTGGTGATGCCCTGCATCAGTTTGACCACCGCCCAGCAATCTTCGCGCATGGTTTCGTCTTTGACCGCGTTGATGAAATCTTCCACAGAAGCCGTCGTCTGCTTTGTTTTTGGTTCAGCCATAATTCCTCCATCAAGAGTTCAGAATTCAAGCTTCAGCTTGAAAAAGTTCAGAGTTCATCGTTGGACGGCGACGATGCGAAAACCAATGTGGTCAGAGCGTCGTTCCGGTTCGTAGCGCAAGCGAAACGCCGAGCGCAAATACTTTCCGTCATCGTTCCAGGCTCCGCCCCGGCGAACGCGAGAAAACGAGCCGTCGCGGTTCGGCGCACCTTTGCGCGTGGACAAGTCGGGGTCGTCTCCGCCGGGCAATTGCACGTGATACCAGTCGCGACAATATTCAAAGACGTTGCCGTGCATATCGTGCAAGCCCCAGGCATTTGCCGGATATTTGCCGACCGGCGTCGCGCGATTCAATGCCGGGCTGGTTGCGGAACCGCTGTAGGGTTTGTTGCCCAGAAAGTTCGCCTGTTTGCTGGTGAACGTATTGCCAAACGAAGTCGCGGTCGTCGTTCCGGCGCGGCAGGCATATTCCCATTGCGCTTCGGTCGGCAACCGAAACTCCCAATCTTTGGGCAATTCGCCAGACTGGTGACCGAGCGCGGTCAGCTTTTGGCAAAACGCTTCGGCTTCAATGTAACTCACCCAAACGACCGGAAATTCGTCGCCTTCGCCCGCTGGCTGCGGCTGCGGAAATTCGCCAACCAGGCGCTTCCACTGCCCTTGCGTCACTTCGTACTTGCCCAACCAGAAACCTTTGGTCAAGCGAACTTCGACCTGCGCTTCGTCGGGGCGATGCTCCGGCTCACTCGAAGGACTGCCCATCACAAACCGCCCCGGCGGACACCAACGAAGTTTGACGCCGTTGACTTCGCGCTCATCGCCGACTTTTGCGTTTTGGAAGGGGGACCCACCGCCCTGCTGCCCGGTAGCGAACGACCTTGGACAAGCAGACCGGAATGGAACGCTGTCGCCCATCGCGAGTGAAAGGCATAGCAACGCAAACAGAAATACTCGTTTCAAAACCATATTGCTTTCTCAATTACTTAGGTCACAGAAGTGTTGTGAAGCAACGGAAAATCATTGATCCATTTCTGAAGCGCTATGTAATCATGAAGACTCATCTGATATTGTGATTCGCGCTGAAACGCCTCTGCGCCAGAGGTAAAAAATGATGTGGTGACTATAGCACCCGCCGTTGCCTTTTTTGTTTGTACAACACCGTAAAGCGATCTAACAATTTCAACTCCGACCTTATTTGGGGGAACGTACCTCTTGCATTCAACCAAATACAAAAACTTACCGATTCCCTCTTTTTTGGCAGCGTATATATCAAAACCACCGTCTCCAACTGTTGGAGTCAGTTCAACCTCATATCCTTGCTTGTCAAGAATCTCTGCCACAATTTCCTCAAACTTTCTTGGTGGCAATTTTCTCGTAAGTTCTGGATCGCGTTTAAGCACTTGAAGGATTTCAGAATTTGCGGAAGAGACATCAAAAATTATGGCTCTTTAGGAATTGCCGGAAGCGCCACAACATCTTGTGATCTCAAATCCCGAAGAGCTTGAAGCCGTCCAGATCAAGCCAGATGCGTTGAAACAGATGCGAAACGTTCGTTATCCCATAGCAGCGCCGTTTGAGGACT
>JAEUQO010000297.1 GCA_016789605.1 Acidobacteriota bacterium | reverse complement strand
AGTCCTCAAACGGCGCTGCTATGGGATAACGAACGTTTCGCATCTGTTTCAACGCATCTGGCTTGATCTGGACGGCTTCAAGCTCTTCGGGATTTGAGATCACAAGATGTTGTGGCGCTTCCGGCAATTCCTAAAGAGCCTAAATTATTCTATTCGATAAAAACCGATAAAGCCAAGTAAACGGCAGCATCCCTAATCGCGCTAACAGGTTTACTTCTGTCCACCCTCCGCTTTCGCTTCTTCGGCCTTTTTCTTCAAATCGCCTTTCAGATGGTCGTTGTACCAATTGAGGATGCGTTGGTGGTAGTCCGTTACTTCTTCGATGGTCGAAGTCGGCATGCCGTGGCCGCCGTTGGTATAGCTGACCCAGGCGACTTCTTTGCCGAGGCGGCGCAGCGCGTAATACATCTCCATCGCCTGGCGCGCGGGGACGTTGTGATCCTGTTCGCCGGTCATCAGCAACAGCGGTGTCTTAATGCGGTCGGCGAACATGATCGCGGAATGCGCGATGTATTTTTGCGGTTGCTGCCACAGGGTGGCGCCGATGCGGTCCTGGCTCTTTTCGGGCGCGTGGATGTTGCGCACGCCCAGGCGCGGGCTGTCGGTGTAGAAGCTGACCATGTTTACTTTGCCCGAAATGTTGATCGCCGCTTTGAAGCGGTTGGTTTGCGTAATGAGCAGGTTCGTCGCGTAGCCGCCGTAACTGGTCCCTTGCACGCCCAGGCGTTCGGGATCGGCGACGCCCATTTCGATCAGTTTGTTGGCGGCGGCGGTGACGCCTTTGACCCAGGCTTCGCCGGGGAAACCCTGTTCCAGATTGACCGAAGGCTGCACGACTGCGTAGCCGTTGCTGGTCAGCACGTTGATCGTCCCCTGAAACGTGTCGTCGAAGAACTGTTCGTAGATGTTAAAGACGGTCGGATATTTTTTGCCCGCTTCGTAATCTGTCGGGTAATACACCACGCCGTAGCTGCGCGTGCCGTCAATATCCAGATAGGAAATCAGTTCGGTTTTGCTCAGGCGTTTGGCTTTGAGCTGGGGATTTGCGTCGGTCAAGCGGCGGACGGTTTTGAATGCGGAGTCAGCAACAAACACATCCGCGGGACGATTGCTTTCGGCGGCGCTGAAGACGAATGTCTTGCCGTCTTTCGACAGTCGGAAGTTGGAATAGATGCGCGCGTCTTTGACCAGATCGGTCATTTGTTTGCTGGCGCGGTTGTATTTGACCAGGCCGCGCTCCCATTTCGTGCGCGAAGCGTAGGTCAGGTAGATGTCGTCACCGTTCCATTCGATGACCTGGTAACGCGGCGCTTCTTTGTCTTCCTCGTTCATTTTTAGGAAGTTCTCTTTCGCGCCCGAAGCCGCATCCACCAGCCACAATCCTTCTTTGTTTGATGCGATCAGCCAATCGCCTTTGGCGCTCAGGCGCACGGCGCTGAAGCGCTCCTTCTCGTTCTTCTTCTCTCCATCCTTCTTTCCCTCCGTCTCTCCATCCTTCTTCCCCGTAATTTGCCGAGCTTCCTTGTCGTCCACCGAAGCCGTGAACAGATTGCCGTCTTTGGCATAGGCATAATGCCGCCCGTCGCGCGACCAGATCAGCGAAATGCCTTTGGTGGATTTGAGTAGCGTGCGGGCTTCGCCGCCGCTGACAGGTTTGGCCTGCACCTGATTTTCGCTGCCAAAGATCACGTCGTAATCGGTTTTCTTGGTGATGTCTTCCTGATAGGTCAATAGCTGTCCGTCTTCGCTGAGGTCATAGTTGTTGAGTTTGGCTTGCGGGAGCAGCTCGCGCGTCTCGCGCGTTTTCAGGTCATAGGCCACCAGCGAACGTTCTGCCGCCGTGCGCCGCAATGCCTCCCAGGCGAGGAACGGTTCTTTGGAAGAATGAACAACCACCGATGCTTTGGTTTCGGCCAGAAAGCGGTCATGCGTTTGCGTGCGCCATTCGTTGGGGCGTACGGCGAGCAAGAGCTGGTCGCCTGACGGCGTCCAGTGCAATTCAGAATTTTCCGCGACTGATTTGGCGGGCGGCAGTGTGATGGGCTGAAATTTATTGCTGGCACGTTCCCAGATCAGCGGTTCAAATGCATCGCCTTTGACGGCAAGCAGCGCCAAGCGGCTGCCGTCGGGCGACCATTTCAACTGGCGCACCTGGCGTTTTTCGGTGAACAGCTTTTGCGATTTTCCCGTTTGCGCATCCACGACCAGCACGTCTGTGTTGAACGGCGCTATGTAGGTCGGATCGCCGAAGCGTGTGTTATCAATGCCGATGCGATCGCGCAAGGTCGTGGTTGTGAGGGCGACGAAACGTCCGTCATCGCTGATATCGGCAATGCTGACAGTGGCGACATCCAGAACATCGGCGACGGTAAACGGTTGCTGAGTTTGTGCTGTTGAACCAACAGGCGGGACCAGAAACAACACGACGATCCCGACAATGACGAATAGACGAAGGGCGAAGGTGGTACGCATGACGAGCCTCCCAATTGGCAATGTTGAGTCACGGCAGACTTTACTGCGCACATCTGGTTTGAGCAACGTTTGCGAGTGAGGCTGGTAAAGGAGAGGGGGCGGGCGCAGCAGGTTGTGTTTGTTCGCGCTGGCGAAAAAAACAGCGCGAAGCTCCCATCTGCTTCGCGCTGTTAGGAGAGGAGACATTACGCCACGTCTCGCCGGATGAATTCCAGGCAGCCGATGACCGAGGCGACCAAGCCGCCGACGATGCCCAGCCACAATGCCATGTTGAGGCGTTCTGCGGACAGCACGTTGATGGGCAATAGCCAGGGATAGTATTTGCCGATTTTGGCGCTCGTGGCGAACAGGGCGAAGAACACGCCGCCAACGCCGGTGCCGAGAGCCAGGGCAAAACCCGGCCAACGAATGCTGACCCAGGTGTGTATGGCAATGATCAACCACGAGGCCAGCCATACCAGCGCCGCATGTTTGAACAGCCAGCCATACGGCGGCGCGCCTGCATTGGCCATCTCCGCGCGCAGCCGCATCAGCGCCAATCCGACCAAAATATTGATCAGGACCAGGAAGATGGTGCTGGCGGCGATCAGCAATTGCGCCATGATCAGTTTGGCGGCATACACCGAAGAGCGTGGGATCGGCAGCGCGAAAATATGTTTCCAATTCTTTTCGCCATGATCTACGCCGTTGAGCAACGCCGTTTCCAGCGTGATCAGTAGCGGCATCATAAACACCGCCCAGGCGCTCAACGAAATCTTGGAAATGGTGTCCCACATATCGAACTCGGGAGTGATATTGCGACGTTCGTACATGGCGAAAAAGTTAAGCGCGGCGATAAACAGCGGCGCGACAAACACCATACGCACAGCCAAGGTGCGTTTCAGTTTCAACGATTCAGCGTGCAACGCGCGGATGAGCGACATCAGGCAGCCTTCCTTTCCAGCAATTGCGCGGCGGTTTTGCCGTTGGTCAATGATAAGAAAATGTCTTCGAGCGAAGCTTGCGTCAGCGCAATGTGAAAGACCTGCAAGCCTTGCCCGACCAGCAAGCTGTTGATCTGGGCGGCGGCTTCGGGGGTTGCGACTGCGACGGTCAGCAATCCGTCTTCGCGGCTGTGGGTCTGCCAGCCAGCGTCAGTCAGGCAATGCAACGCTTGCTCAGTTTGTTTGACGCCGATGGTCAAATGTTCCCGGCGTTCGGCCTGCAAATCGGCCAGCGTTCCCTGAAACAGCAACTTGCCTTGATGAATGATGCCGATGTAATTGGCGACCTGTTCGACTTCGCTCAGCAGGTGACTGGACAAAAACACCGTGATGCCGAATTCGACGGGCAAGCGGCGGATCAAATCGCGCATTTCGTGAATGCCTGCCGGGTCCAGGCCGTTGGCGGGTTCATCCAGGATCAGCAGTTGCGGATTGTTCAACAGCGCCAGCGCCAGTCCCAGCCGTTGGCGCATGCCGAGCGAATATTCACGCACACGACGATGCGCGTCTGCCGTCAATTTGACGATACCCAGCGCACGATCAATCAAATCGCGGTTGGCGTTTAGATAGCGGCGCGTGACTTCCAGGTTTTCGCGCCCGGTCAGATGCGGGTACAGCGATGGTGTTTCGACCAACGCGCCGACGCGGCGCATCAGCGACTGATGATTGTTGGCCAGCGATTCGTCGAACAGGCGCACTTCGCCAGCATTCGGACGGATCAGACCCAGCAGCATACGGATGGTGGTGGTTTTACCCGCGCCATTCGGGCCTAAAAAGCCGTATACGCCCGCTGCGGGAACGGACAGGTTGACGTCATTCACGGCAAGCTGTGTCCCAAAGCGGCGCGTCAGGCCACGGGTTTCGATCGCGATATTTGGCATGATTTCCTCCCGTTTGCAGAACGTGCTTGCACGCCGGGCATTAACACTTGTGCGCATTTTGTGGTTGTCCGCGTTTGACAGCGCTGGCAATTTCAGAGATTTTGGCCGCAGCGGTAAGTTGTTTTTGGCAGTTCAATCATTGGTAAACACCCATTTCAAGGAGAGCCGGTTTTATGTTTCGTTGCCTCACCGAAAGGCGTTTTCGATACGTGCAATTGCTGTCGCTGGCGATTTGTTTGCTGGCGTTGCCTGCATTGGCTCAGGCACAAGGCAAGGTTGAGTATGAAATTTCGTTTCCCAACGCCGCGCATCACGAAGCGGAAATCACTGTCACCTTCAGCGGCGTTCCGGTCGGCAAACCGCTCGAAGTGCGCATGAGCCGGTCGTCACCGGGGCGCTATGCGGCGCAGGAATTTTCCAAGAACGTTTATACCGTGCGCGCGACCGACGGCAACGGCGCGGCGCTCAGTTTTACGCGCCCCAATCCGACGCAATGGAACATCGCCGGGCACAAAGGCAAAGTTCGCATCAATTACACCTTGTTTGGCGATTTGGGATCGGGGACGTTCACAGGCATTGACCCTTCGATGGCGCATCTGAGCATTCCGGCGACGTTTATGTGGGCGCGCGGCATGGAAAATGCGCCGATCACGATCCGTTTCAAAGGCTTGCCCGAATGGAAAGTCGCCACGCAGCTGGTGCCGACCGCCGATCCGCAAGTGTTCACCGCACCGCACCTGCAATACTTCATGGATTCGCCGACGATGCTGGCGAACTTCCGGCTGCGTGAATGGCCGATTCAGTCAAACGGCAAAACCTACACCATTCGGCTGGCGATCAATGACCCGGCGGCGTCTGACAAAGAAGTGGATGAGTTCGCCGAGATGTGCAAAAAGATCGTCGCCGAACAACAAGCCATTTTCGGCGAAGCGCCGGATTTCGATTTCGGCACCTATACGTTTATTTCCAACTATGTGCCGCAAATCGGCGGCGACGGCATGGAACATCGCAATTCGACCAGCTTGACCAGTTCGCGTTCGATCAAAGGCGGACCGCGCGGCAATCTGGGCACGGTCTCGCACGAATACTTTCATGCCTGGAACGTCGAACGGCTGCGCCCGAAAACGCTCGAACCGTTCAGCTTTGAAGATGCCAATGTCTCTGACGGGCTGTGGGTGGGCGAAGGCTTCACGCAGTATTACGGCAGTTTGGCGATGAAACGCGCTGGCTTTGCGGGGGACGACGCCAGCTTTGCGCGCGGCCTGGGCTTTACGGTCAACTCTGTCGTCAACGCGCCGGGGCGTGTATTGCACGGGCCAATCGAGATGAGTCAGCAAGCCGTTTATGCCGACGGCGCGGCGGCGTCTGATCCGACCAACCTGCAAAACAACTTCATTTCGTATTACACCTATGGGAGCGCAGTGGCCTTGGGGCTGGATTTGAGTTTGCGCACGAAATTCGCGGGCAAATCGCTGGATGGATACATGCGCCAACTCTGGCAGGATCATGGGAAGCATCAGAAAAACTATGCGCCTGCCAAACCGTATACGATTGGCGACCTGAAAGCGTCGCTGATCAAGTACACGGGCGATGCGGCGTTTGCCAATGACTTTTTCGCGCGCATTGTCGAAGGTCACGAGGTGCCCGATTACGAAAGCTTGCTGGCCAAAGCCGGATTTCAATATCGCAAGGCGCGTCCCGGCAGATTGTGGCTGGATGCGCAATTTCGCGAACAAGGCGGGGCGGTGAGCATCGCGGGCGCGACGTTGCGCACGGGGCCGCTTTACAAAGCGGGCCTGGATCGCGGCGACAAGATTCTGACGTTTGACGGACAGGCCGTCAGCAAGCCGTCTGACATTCAAGCCATCGTGGACAAGCACAAAGCTGGCGACACGATCACCATCGAAGCCGAGCAACGCGGCGTCAAGAAAACCGTTCAACTGACGTTTACCGAAGACCCCGCGGTCGAAGTCGTTTCCTTTGAGTCGCTCAACAAGGAAGTGACGGCAGAGATGAAAAAGTTGCGCGCCGAATGGTTGGGCTCGCAATTGAAGCCGTAAGCGGCTGATGGCCAATTTCAAAAGCAAAAGGGGAGCAATTGCTCCCCTTTTGCTTTTCTCGCTGGTTGGCGCGATTAACCTTTTGCGAACCTCCGCCGACTCGACGGTCGGCTAAACATTGCTCAGATTACACTTTGATGAAAATCCGTCGCCGGTAGAGGATCGTCATCAGCCCCAGCCACAACAACACATACGCCAACGCATAGGCCAGCGAAGCATTGATCGGCGACAACCAGGTGGCAAACAAGTGTTCATACAGCCAGGTTTTCAGATCGCCCGGCGTGCCGTCCAGTTTGGTCGTCGGAATGACGCTGAACGCGCGCGCCAGCAAGCCCGAAAACACAAACAATGCCAGCGCGTTGACGCCGAAGATCACAAACGGTTTGGTCCAGCGTTGGTACCCTTTCAGGTCAATGGCCCACATACATAGCGCCAACAACTGCAACGCCAGGCCCGTGGTAAAAATGACATACGAACTCGTCCACAGCGCTTTGTTGATGGGAAACGCCAGATTCCAGCACCAGCCGACCACAACGCACAGCGCGCCAAATCCAAACAGCCCGGCAATTTTGTCGAGCGCTTCGCGTTTGGTTTGCAACCATTGGCCAGCGAGCACGCCCGACAAACAGGTGGCGATGGCGGGAATTGTGCTCAATGTGCCTTCGGGGTCGTATTGCGGGCGGTAAATGTGGCCGGGCAGCAAGGTGCGATCAACCCAGGACGTCAAACTGCCTTCCATCGTCAAATCGCCAGGCGCAAAACCGGGCGCGGGAATCAGTTTCAACGCCAGCCAATAACCGACCAACAGCGCTCCGGCGAGCAAGGTTTGCGCGCGCCAGCGGAATTTCAAAAAGATGAGCGACGCAAACAAGTAACAGACGGCGATGCGTTGCAACACGCCGGGAATGCGTATGTGCTGAAACTTTTCCAGCGTGTAAGGGAAGCCGTGCAACACGATCAGGCTGATGAAAAAGATCAGCAAACTGCGGCGCAGGATTTTCAGATAGAGATCGCGCTGGCTGCCGCCTTGTTCCAGACGGCGCTGAAAAGCCAACGGAATGGCGACACCGACGATAAACACAAAAAAGGGAAAGATCAGGTCGGTGGGCGTCCAACCGTGCCAGGGCGCGTGTCTAAGCGGGCCATAAACGTGTTGGCCGTCGCCGGCGTTGTTGACCAGCACCATCGCGGCAATGGTCAATCCGCGAAAGACATCCAGCGACAATAACCTTCCGCTGAGCCCATTCGGCGCGGATGAGGCCACAACCTCAGTGGCGATTTCGGGCGCGGAAACTTTGACGGGCGCTTCTTGTGTGCGCGTCAACGGTTCGAGCAATTCAGACATGGGGCATCCTCCTGAAGCGTTGGCAGAAACGTTGACAACGCGCCATACGCAAAGCCAGATACAAAAACACGAGCAAAGCTTGGGTGACGTTCGAACTGCAAATGCAGGGCGAACCTTCAGCCAAGCCTTGCTCGTTGTCAATCGCGCATGCCTTTTTCCGCGCAGAAGCCCGCAACGATTTGAGCCGCAGAAGTTATTGCGGTTTTGCTTTGGCGGGAGCTTTTTCGCCGTCAGCGGTTGGTTTACCCAGCACGATTTTCAGGTCTGTGATGTCGTCTTCGAGTTTGATGGCCAGCGGAACCGCCCGCTTCATTTCCGTGCGGTTGGCCTGACCGGGAATGACGCGCGTTTGTGCCGTGAGCTGGTATTTGATGCCTTTGAAACCCGACAGGGTGAAGTGTCCGTTTTCATCGGTCGTGGTGGTTTCCCGGTGATACGACTCAAGCGGCAAGGTGTCCTGTTTCTCAATTGGTTCCGCGACCAGCGACACTTCAATCTTGTCAACCGGAAGCCCCTCTGGCGTGACCACAATGCCTGAAATGGTTTGCACTGTGTGTTGCGGCGGCAACTGGAATTTGATCTCTGGCACGGTTTGGCTCAGGCCAATGGTGATGACGGCGGCTTTTTCGCGGTCGGTTACGCCCGGATAAAACCAGAATTCCTGCTTGGCGGTTTCGTCCTCGGCTTTGCCGCCGGGTTTTTTGCGAGGTTGGGGCAGTTCCAACCCAAGCAGATATGACCCTGGCGCGACGTTATCAACGGTGAATTTGCCTGCCTCGTCCCTGTTGCTGTAGTTTTCAGGCATTTCGCGTTTGGCGTTGACGGAATAAAGACTTAGCGAAACCCGAGCGGGGCGGTCGTTAACATCAACAACTTTGCCAGTGATCGTGCCTTTAAAGCTAGCGCCATAATGGGTCGAAGCGCAGCCACGATCCCCAACCACGATCTCTCGTTTAGGGGAATACACTTCGTAATGTTCTGACAAGACAACTTCGATCCAGTATTTTCCCGGCGGCAGATTCAGGAATTCAAAACCGCCTTCGTGATTGGTCGTCGTCTCAAACTTGGCCCCGGTTTCGCGGCTGAGCTTGATGGGGATGCTGGGCAATCCAGCATGGTCTCGTGGGCTATACGAAACTGTCACGGTTCCGTAGACCCTGCCGCCGGTTCCGACGGCAGGCAGGGAGCGCAGAAAGCGCAGGTCTTCAGCCGCGCTGTCGAGCGTGCGGGTTGGGCTGCAAGGCCCGACGTGCAACCGGCCGTCTCGTTCATAGGCGTAAATCAAATAACGACCATTGCGCGTCAGTCCGTAAGCTCCGCAACTGGTGTTTTTCATGCTGTGAACAAGAATGGCGATCTCCGTTCCTTTCACGCCTTTGAAAGATTCTTCCACCAACAGGCGCACTTCTCCGGCGACGCTGTTATCTCTCACCGGCTCTGTACCATCCAGTACCTGCGCGATGAAAACCGCGTCTGAACGGCCAAACGCTTCACAGGCTGTCCACTGAACGCAAGAGCAGGCATAGGTTGGAGACGACGGGCCGAACAAAAAGATGGCGAGCAGGATGATTGCGCTGACAAAACAACGTGGCTGTTTCATTTGCTGACTTCCTCCCTGGGGTTGAGTGTTATGGCAGACGGAAATGCGCGTTACCAGAACGCGCCCGCGTTTGGGCATTGCAGCAAATTTGACGAGCCACGCGGCAAAAAGTTCCGGGCGGTGGGCGCTGGCAAGAGGAAAAACGCGTCGCTTGACAGCGGGCGCTGCATCGTAGATGTTTCGGGCGAGGATTCCACGCATGAACAAACCGCTTCGCTTTCTGTTTTTTGTCGGACTGGTACTGACGACCAGCGCGTTCACCGAATGCTACAAACCGGTGGGGCGCGGCGATTTTTTGCCCAAACATATCAAGACGCTGGCGATTCCCGCGTTTCAAAATCAGGCCTTGCGTTTCAAGGTCGAGCAACGCTTTACCGGCGCGATGGTGGATGAAGTTTTGCGCCGCAACCGGTCGTTGAATGTCGTCGCCACCGCCGAAGACGCCGACGCCGTGATGATCGGCACGGTCAAAAACTTCTTTTTGCGGCCCGTACTGATTGACGATTTGGGTCGTGCCCGTTTGTTTGAAGTCACGATTGTGGTTGGCCTGACCGTGCGCGACCAGACCAAAAACAAGATTTTGTTTGATAACCCCAGCTTTACCTATCGCGGCGAATACGAAATTGCCAGCGACCCGCAATCGTTCTTTTCTGAAGAAGGCCCGGCGGTTGACCGTCTGGCGCGTGATTTTGCGCGCTCTGTGTTGACCACGATTCTGGAAGGATTTTGAGCCGCAAGACGTCATGAAAAAACAGGCCGCCACCGACCCGCTCAAATCGCAAAACGAGTTTTACCGCAAGTTGCGGCAAAACCAGTTTGCGCCCGTCTATCTGCTCGAAGGACCCGAACGGTATTTGCGCGATCAGGCGCTGAAAACGCTGCGCGAAGCGGCGGTGGATGCAGCGGTGCGTGATTTCAACTATGCGGCGCTTTCCGTAACGCAAGGCGATCTGGACGAAGCGCTGGCGTTGGCGCGTCAATTCCCGATGATTTCGCCGCGCCGTATGGTCGAGGTCACGGGCTTTGAAGCGCTCAACGACGAAAAGCAGTTAGAGCTGTTGAAAGATTACCTGCGCGCACCGATAGACACGACGGTGTTGGTGTTTGTCAGCGACGGGCTGGATAACCGCCGTAACATCGCCGCGATGTTGCGCAAAGGTTGCGAAGTCGTCAGTTTTGCACCGCTGGATGATCGTGATGCCGCTCCGCGTTGGGTCAGCGATTATGTCGCGCGTTCGGGGGGCTTGATCGAACCGGCTGCGGCGGCGTATCTGGTGGCAATGATTGGCGTGGATTTGCGGCGGCTGTCGTCGGAACTGGATAAGCTGCTGACGTATCTGAGCGGGGAACCGGGCAAACCCGCCATCACCAAAGAGTTGATTGACCAGCTGGTGCGTTATGCGCGCGAACTGTCCAACTTTGATTTGACTGATGCCATTGTGGAAGGCGACCGCAAACGCGCGTTGATTTTACTCGAACGCATCTTTGCCACGGCGGGCGAACCGCCACAAACGCTTTCGCTGTTTATCCTGGGCGCAATTGCCAGCAACTTTCGGCGGCTGTTGCTGGCCAAAGAGTTGATGCGCCAGAACGCGCCCAATTCTGAAGTCGCCAAAGCCGTCGGCATGTCGCCCTATGCCGTCACGTTTTTGAATGAACGCGCGCGCAAATTCGAGGCCGAGCGATTGCTGAAAGGCATCGAACGCATCGCGCAAACTGACATTGCCTTGAAATCTTCATTGGCAACACCCAGATTGCAGTTGGAATTGCTGATCAGCGAATTGTGTCCTGCGGTTTCCACTGTGCGCAAGATTTCCCGCTATTAGCCCGGCATCAAGAAGCAAAGGGAAAAACCTTACTGACACCCGGTACTCACTCTGCTACACTGCCGCCCGCTTGAACGACCTCATCTGACCGGCATCAGATCTTCGATTAGCAGGAGCGAACTCATGAGTTCCAAACCAATATGTTCGATTGTGTTGGCGTTGTTTTTGGCCGTGACGGGCTTGGCCCAGAGTGCGGCGAAACAGCCCAAAGCCGTCGTGGCACAAAAAGCCTTCAACGTCGGCGAAATCCAAAAAGGAAAGCTCGCGCAGCATACCTACGTCATTAAAAACGAGGGCAGCGCGGACCTGGAAATTAAGAACGTCGCGCCTACCTGAGGGTGCTCGGCAACCGACTTCACGAAAGTCGTCCCTCCTGGTCAGGAGGGGAAAATCACACTCTCAGTGCATACAGACGGTTATAACGGAGCAGTTTCCAAGTCGGCTGAGGTTTATACCAACGACCCGGATGCGCCGCAATTTACCCTGATTCTGAGCATGGTCATTGTGGGGACAGAAGCGCCGAGAGGTGTCGCAGTCGGTTCTTTTGTCATTGGCCCAACCAATAATTGGCAAGGCCGCTCACCGCGTGGATTGTCGGCCAACGGCATCATTTCGGTGACCAACACCACCGCCGCTCCCATTCGGATTACCAGCGTCAATCCAAATGGGCAGGCGTTTACCGTATCGCTCGACACCTTGCAGGAAGGCGCCAAATACGCCTTGAATTTTGCCAGCAAGGAAACGCTTCCGGCAGGCAGTCACAAGCAGGTGGTCAAGTTGCTGACCGATAGCAAAGAACAACCTGAAGTTGACGTCACGCTTGAAGTCAACGTGTTTCCTGCCGTTTCGATCAGCCCATCAAGTTTGAATTTTGACAAGGTGAACGTTTCCGATCCAGAAGCGGACCTGACCTTTGTCAGCAAATTTGTCTGGGTGCGTTTGGGACGCGGAACGGGGCTGGAAATCAAATCGGTGATTTCCGACCTTCCTTTCATGAAAGCGAAAGTCGAGTCAGTCAATGACGGCCAGATCGTGATCCGCGTGGGCTTTGGCGAGAAACCTTCCAAGGGGACGCACATTGGCAAACTGCGCATTGAAACGAACAACGCCGACGTGAAACTGGTCGAAATTCCGCTGACGATCAACGCTCAATAGTCGTCAGGCAAATCAAGAACACAAAAATGGCTGGGCCAATCAGATTGGTCCAGCCATTTTGTTTAGCGGGAAGCAGCCGCGCGCGACTGAATTAGCCCTTGGCCAGACGCACGCCTTCTTCGATCATCTTCGTCATTTTTTCGACGGAGGTGGCTTCGCAATAGACGCGCAACACCGGCTCTGTGCCTGACTGGCGGAAAAGAATCCAGCTTTCGTCTTCAAAGATCAGCTTGGAACCATCCAGCGTGGCAGTGCCCGTGACTTTATATCCGGCAAACGTGTCAGGCGTTTGTTCGCGCATTTGCGTGACCAGTTTTTGCCCGGCTTCGATGGGCACGTGCAAATCGCGCCGCTCGAAATGGAATTCGCCGAACTCGTTCCAGATGTCGCGCACAATTTCCGACGGCTTTTTGCCAAACGTCAGCACGGCTTCAAGCAGCAACAGACAATTGAAAACGCCGTCGCGTTCGGGGATGTGCCCGCGCACGCCGATGCCGCCGGATTCTTCGCCGCCGGTCAAAAAGTCGTTGGCCGGATCGAGCATGAGCTCGCCCACGTGTTTGAACCCGATGGGGACTTCAAACAACCGGAAGCCGTAGCTTTCGGCGATCCGTCGCACGATCACCGATTGCGAAAACGTACGCACGACCGAACCTTGCAAGCCTTTGTGCCGCACCAGGTGCAACAGGATCATCATCAAAATCTGATGCGTGTTGATGTATTCGCCGCGTTCGTCCAGTGCGCCGACGCGGTCGGCGTCGCCGTCTGTGACCAGCGCCATCAACGCGCCGCGTTCGCGCACGGTGCGCGAAGTCAATTCCAGGTTCCACGGCATCGGTTCAGGTAACACGCCGCCAAACATCGGATCGCGTTCGGCGCGAATGGTTTCAACGCGCAGCTGGCCGCCGCCGAGCAAGGTTTCGATCCAGCGTCCGCCTGTGCCGTGCATCGGATCGGCGATGATCAGCGCGTCAGCCTTTTTCAGTTCATTGATGCCGACGAAGTTTTCGATGTGACGACGATAATCGTCCGGCGGTTCGATGACGCGCGCCAGACCGGCGGCTTTGGCCTCGTCCAGCGAAATGCGTTTGGGAGCGGTGGCGCCAACCAGCTTTTCGATCTGGTTGGTGATGGCGGGTGTCGCCGAACCGCCAAACGGCGCTTTGAATTTGAAGCCATTGAAATCCGGCGGATTGTGCGACGCCGTGATCATCACGCCGCCGTCCAGGCCGCGTCGTTTGACTTCAAACGAAACCAGCGGCGTCGGCACGTCGTGCGCGAACAAATCCACGGCCACGCCATTGCCCGCAAAAACTTCGGCGGCGCGTTGCGCAAACAAATCCGAGGCAAAGCGCCGGTCATACCCCACCAGCACAGACAGCTTGCCGCTGGTGTTTTGTGTTTTCAGATATTCGATCAAGGCTTGCGTCACGACTTCGACATTGGCAAAGGTGAAATCTTCGGCAATGCGCGCGCGCCAGCCATCGGTGCCAAATTTGATGATTGCCATAATTGTTCAGGGGATAAGTGCCGGGGACTGAACGCACAGCCGGGGCGTCAGGCGCGGCTCAATCCCATAGCGTTAGGCCATAGCGATTAGGTGATGGTGTAATCAGTCAAGGACGATTTGTCACCCAGGATGGCATCGGCCACTTTGGCATTGCGTCCGATGATGGCGCTTTTGCCGATGACCGAACCAGTGATTTCGGCGGATTTGCCTACGCGAGCACTGGCGAGCAAAACCGAATGTTCGATGCGCGCCCGCTCTTCGAGCACGCAGTTGGGGCCGACGACGGAGTTGATGATTTCCACGCCCGGTTTGATAAGGCAACTCGGGTCAACGACCGACCGCTGATCTATGCGCACGCTTTCGCTTTCGCCCGTGGGCAGGTTCAGCGGCTTGCGTTCGGGTTTTAGCGTTTGGATGCGTTCATTGAGCACATCCAGATTGGCTTGCAGGTATCGCTGCGGCGTGCCGATTTCAGACCAATAGCCCGGCCAGACATAGGCGTAAAACGGCTCGTTCGCTTCGAGCAGGGCCGGGAAAAGATGATACTCAAAGGTGAACTTTTCGCCCGCCGGAATGCGGTCAAGCAGATGCGGTTCCAAGACGTAAATGCCCGCGTTGATTGTGTTGGTCGTGATTTCGTCGGGGCTGGGTTTTTCGCGAAAGCGCAAGACGCGCCCGGTTTCGTCGCTTTCGACCACGCCATACGCTTCTGGCTGTACCACGGTGGTCAATACGATGGTGGCCGCCGCCTGTTTTTCGCGGTGAAACGCGATCACGTCAGCCAGATTGATGTCGGTGAAAATGTCGCCATTGAACACGACCGTGGTTTGGGTCAGGTGCTCTTGCGAATTTTTGTACGCGCCCGCCGTCCCCAGTGACGTGGTTTCGACAGCATAGCGGATGGTCATGCCTTGTTCCAGTCCGTTGCCCAGGAGGTCAGCGATCTTGTTGGGCTGGTACGAGAGCGCCAGGGTGACATCGTGGACTTGGGCATGCTTGAGCAAATCAAGCTGATAAAACAGGAAGGGGCGATTGACTATCGGGACGACAGGTTTGGGGGTGTAAATCGTCAGCGGTCGCAGGCGAGTTCCCTCGCCGCCGGCAAGAATCAAGGCTTGCATCAGAACAGATGGTTCTCCTTACTTACGGTTGATCTGTCCCACGAAATGAGGCGCGAGTGTAGCACCGGCAAATGAAAAGTCAAAAGCTTTGCTTCTGCCGCTTTCGGTCTTCACCGTCTGGGGGCAGTCTGGGGGCGGATTGGCTTTTGCCTTTTGAATTTCACCTCTTGTATCTTATGGCTTAATCACTGCCGACACGTATCAGGCATCAAATTCAAATTACAATTTAGAAGGAACCCCGTTGCCATGACATTGCTGAAAGATCGTCTTACGAGACAAGTAGAGGCTTCGTTGGAAGCGCACGTCCAGGCCGCCGAAGGCTGGGCGGGCAAAGTGCGCTTGCTGTTTGCGCTGGTGTTTGCCGCCGCCGCTGCCTGGGTCTGGAATCACCCTTCAGACGCGAAATTTATTTACCTGGCGTTGGCGGGCGCGTGGGCGTTGTTGGGCATTTTTAGCCTGACAGCCAAACAGGCGGCTGCCGCAAATGTGACGGCGCTGACTCTGGCCGACATTACCATCGCGCATCTGGGCTTGATCGCGTTTGTGCAACAAGGATTGTTTCCCCGACTCGGCGCAGGCATTTATCTGTGCTATTTCCCGATTCTGGCCGTCGCCGCCAATCGCTATCGCATCACGTTGGTGTTGCTTGCCAGCGCCTATGCCGCGCTCGGTTACACGGCGATTTCGCTGGCGGCGGGCAGCCCGCCGTGGTTGCGTCTGGCGATACTGGTGGGCGTGGCCTATGTCTTTGTGCAAGGATCGCGCAAACCCCAAGACCTGATGGTGACCATTGCGCTAGAGGCCGCTCGCGAAGCCCAGGAACTTGGGTCGCGGCTGAAAGAGCAGGAATTGATGCCGCAAGTGCATCAGCTTTTCCTGCCGCCGCCGATTGTGGAATTGCCACAGCTCTGGAGTTCTTCCAAACACGGCGTCGGCACCGAAACCAATGGCGATTACTATCAGGTGTTTGATACGGCGCGCGGACCGTTGATCGTGGTCGGTGATTTGGGCGGCAGCGGCCTGGCCGCCGTCAACGATGTGGCGCAATTGCACGCGCAACTGGCCAAAATTGTCAGCCGCGAAAGCAGCTTGCCGAATATCGCCGCAGAACTAAACACCTATGTGTTTGAAAAATTCCGGGGCCGCCGTCCGTTTACCTGTGTGCTGGCCGAATGGGAAGGCGAGCAATTGCGTTATGTCAACGCAGGCCATTTGCCGTTGCTTCACCTGAACAAACCGCAAGGCGCGCAAATCGCCGGCAACAAACAACTGCCCGTGACCTGTGACGCCATTGGGTTGCAAGCCAACGCCACGTTTACGGAATCAGTCGTGCCGTTTCCGGTGCGTGATCAACTGGTGATTTACACCGACGGCGTGTTTGCCAAATTGAGCAGCGACCGCGCGCAAGGCGTCGCCAAAATCGAAGAAATGGCTGGCCAGTTCAGCGGCGGCGAAGTCACCACGCTCTGCCATCGCATTTTTGATTGCGGTCAACCCGGCCTGGACGCCAACAAAGACGACGCCACCGTTGTGGTGATTCGCCGTCAACCGGCTGCGGCGGCTGCGGCTGCCGAAAGCAAAGCGTAAGCTGGTTGGCATTTGTGCGTTGAAGACAGCGCTAATGGGAGCGCGGACGTCCCGTCCGCTGTCTGTTGAGGCGCGTAGCTTCCTTTTTGGGCTGCGAATAAGGAGGCTGCGCGGCATTCTTTCTCTGCGGAGGAGATGTCCGCGCTCCATCGTTTAGCAGACGTTTCGTCCGCGCGCCGCGCCACAAAGGATTGGGCAGAAGGTTTTTATGCTTGTGCTGGGCATCGAAAGTTCGTGTGATGAAACCGCCGCCGCCGTGCTCGAAGACGGCGTGCGCGTGCGTTCCAACGTTATCTATTCACAAATCGCCACGCACAAAAAATATGGCGGCGTTGTGCCGGAACTGGCTTCGCGCGAACACCTGGAAAAGATCGAAGACGTCGTCGCCGAAGCCATGCAAAAAGCCGGTGTCAGTTTTGCCGAACTCGATGGCATCGCCGTGACCCAGGGGCCGGGCCTGGTCGGTTCGTTGTTGGTCGGCATCAACTTTGCCAAAGCCATCGCCTTTGCCGCGCAAAAGCCCATCGTCGGCGTCAATCACATCGAAGGCCACGTCTATTCCGTCGCGTTTGAATTTCCGCCGCCGGAATATCCCGCGCTGGCGCTGATCGTTTCGGGCGGACACACCAACCTCTTTCTCATTCCCGAACCGGAAAAATACAAACTCATCGGACGCACGCGCGACGATGCCGCGGGCGAAGCGTTTGACAAGGTTTCAAAGCTTATCGGGCTGGGCTATCCCGGCGGCCCGGTGATTGACCGCCTCGCCGCACGCGGCAACAAACGCGCCATCATCTTTCCGCTGGCCGAAATCAAAGCCAAAGACGGCAGCGGTTTGAGTCTGGATTTTTCCTTCAGCGGATTGAAAACCGCCGTCTTGCGCCACGTGCGCGAAAACCTGATCGAACCCGTTACCGACATCGAACAGCCCGGCGCACACATCCTCGACCTGTGCGCCAGCTTTCAGAATGCCGTTGTGCGCGCATTGCTGCGTTCGTTGCGCAAAGCCGCCGAACAATACCAGCCGCGCACGATCCTGCTGGCCGGAGGCGTCGCCTGCAACAGCGAATTGCG
>JAEUQO010000286.1 GCA_016789605.1 Acidobacteriota bacterium | reverse complement strand
CCCAGGACGCACGGCATACACCGGGCGGTGCTGGTCGCCGACATACCCCGACGCAATGTACAGCAAGTCGAATTTCGAAAACGGTGTCGGAATGGCAATGGACGACATGCCTTTGAATTCCCACAACACCTTGCCATCCAGGTCATACGAGCGCACCGCTTTGGTCGCCGGAACGATCAATTCTGCGCGTTGTTTGGTTTCCCAGATGTAAGGCGTCGCCCAATTCGTGCCGACTTCGCGGTTAACTTTCCAGGCCAGCTTGCCGGTTTTCTTGTCATAGGCCAGCAATGCCGATTGCTCGTCGTTGTCGTCAACGATATACAGCCGGTCTTTGTAAAGCACGGGCGATGCCGCCGTTCCCCAGCCAAAGCGCGTTTTGTGCGCGGCAAACATTTCTTTCCAGAGCAGTTTGCCTTTCAGATCAAAACAAAACAGTCCGACATTGCCGAAATAGGCATAGACGCGTTCGCCGTCGGTGACGGGCGTTTCTGAAGCAAAGCTGTTTTTCAGATGTCGGGTGATTTTGGGCACGCCGCGAAAGACTTCCTGTTGCCAGGCGATTTTGCCGGTTTTCCAGTCTACGGCGTAAACCATCCAGCGATGTTCATCAGCCGTCGCCCCGCGTTCACCGCCGAAATACAATCCTTTTTTGGGCGGTTCGATAGCTCCCGCACTGACCACCGACGTCAGAAAAATCTTGTCGCCCCAGACAATCGGCGAAGACCACCCCAGACCGGGAATGTCTGTTTTCCAGGCGACGTTTTCCGTCTGACTCCATTTGTCAGGCAATTGCGGGTCTTCGGCGACGCCGAGCGATTGCGGGCCGCGAAATTGCGGCCAGTGATGATCTGAAGCAGCGCGCGTCAACAAAGAGCTGGCAGCGAATGCAACAAGCAAGGTCAAGATCACAAGGTAGCGGGTCGGCATCAGGCCTCCTGAATGTTGTGGAACTGATATGGGTCGTGCTTTTCTGCGCCGTCACAGCATTATTTTCTTGGGCGCAAAGAGGGTCGGCATTATACTTCGCCGCGTTAATCAGCCAAATGGGCTCAGCATTTGCAAAAAACCAAACCTCGGTTCGGAGGCCTTGATGGTGCAGCGAGCAGGCGAGCCGATACAAGCAAGCCTGAAAAATTCAGACAATCAACCGAGCTGTTTCGCTGATCTGCTGCGCAGTCGCGCCGGTGCACAGTTTGTTACCTGCCCCTTAAGGTATCTGTTCCCGTCTCTGGCCAGCAACGAATCGTCTTTCCCAAATAGGAGAAACCATGCCGAAAACTCCCAAAGTTTGTTTCGACCGTATACTTCCGCAAGATATGTTTCGCCGTCAGCCCGTGATGCGCAGCCGAGGACCGGGCGCGTTTCGTGCAGTCATCTTTTTCCGCAAACTGTGGATCAATGGCTCGACGTTGCGCGTGCGCTTTATGGGTGGCACAGCCAAACAACAAGAGAATGCCAAAACCCAGGCCGCCTGGTGGACGGCACACGCCAATCTGAAGTTCGACTTCAACAACGCGCCGGACGCCGAAATTCGCATCGCGTTTGATGCGAACGACGGCGCGTGGTCATTCATCGGCACCGATTGCCGTAACATTCCGCAAAACCAACCGACCATGAATTTGGGCTTTGAAGACGGCGGCACTGCCGGGCATGAATTTGGCCACGCCATCGGATTGGGCCACGAACACCAAAACCCGGATGGCGGCATTCAGTGGAATGAACAAGTCGTGATTCGCGATCTGGCGGGTTCGCCCAATTTCTGGACGCCCGAACAAACGCGCTTCAATGTGTTGGAAAAATACAGCACCGATCAGATTCGCGGCACCAAGTTCGATCCCGACTCGATCATGCTGTATTTCTTCCCCGCAAGCTGGACGAAAAACGGCGTCGCCACCAAAGCCAATCACAAACTTTCCGCGACGGATATTTCATTTATCGCCAGCGAAGCCGCCTATCCTGGAAAAGACACCTCGACCACCATCGAACCGGTCAAACTGACGGTGAACAGTTCTTCTGGCACATCCGCCAGTATCGGCAAACCTGGCGAAGAAGATTTGTACACCTTCCAGGTCAAAACCGGCGGCAAACACACCATCGCCACCAGCGGCAACACGGATGTGGTGATGAAACTGTTCGGGCCGACCAGTCAGACGGCGCTGATTGCCGAAGATGATGACAGTGGTTCCGGTTCCAATGCGCAAATCATCGCCGATTTGATTCCGGGACAATACTTCGTCCAGATTCGCCATTTCAGCAAATCAGGCACTGGCACCTACAAAATCCGCGTGAAGAAATAGCCTTTCCGTTCATTGCTTAAACGCATTGAAAGCAGAAATGACGCTCAGGGCAGTCCGGCGCGACGAACGTTGACGTTGGGCTGCCCTTCTCCGTCATCGCCGATGGCCTGCACCGGACACGACTTCATCGCTTCCTGACAAAGCTGTTCCTCTTGTGCATTCACGGGTTGTTTGTAAACGAAGGAATGTCCTGTTTGCGTTTCGCGGGTAAAGTTGCGGCGGGCGGTTTCGCGGCAGATGTCGCAATCAATGCACTGCGTATCAACGTAATAACGTCCGGGCTGATTTTCGGGCTGCCGCGCCTTTGGGTCTGGCATACTGCAAAAGGAAAAGGCAAGCGAAACTGACTGAAGGCCGGTTTCGCTTGCCGGATGAATCATTGCGCGGCGGTGTTGGCTGCCGCGTTGAAATTGTTAAGCACACGCAATTCGCGCCGGTCTGGCTCAGCCGCTGACGTTTCAGCAAACAAAGCCTCGCTCAGCTTGTGCGCGTTTTCCGGTTTGTGTTCGTGCGCGTGATAACTGCTGCGCACCAGCGGACCGGATTCGACATACTTGAAGCCCATCTCCAATCCCAAGCGCTTGAATTCGGCGAATTCGGCGGGCGTGTAATAGCGCTCGACCGGCAACCGGCGTTCGGCAGGTTGCAGGTATTGGCCGACCGTCAAAATGTCGCATTCTGCCGCGCGCAAATCCTGCATGGTCTGGATGACTTCTTCTGTGGTTTCACCCAAACCGACCATAATGCCCGACTTGGTCAACATCTGTGGTTGCTCACGGTCGCGGCGTTCGGCGGCGCGTTTGAGCAACGTCATCGTCCATTCCTGATATTTGGCATGCGGACGAACGCGTGAATACAAACGCGGCACGGTTTCGGTGTTGTGATTGAGCACATCCGGTTGCGCGTCGAGCACCAGATCGAGCGCCGCCGCATTGCCTTCGAAATCCGGAATCAGGACTTCGATCTTGCAGTCAGGGTTCAATTGCCGCACGGCGCGAATCGTCGCCGCCCAGTGTTGCGCCCCGCCATCGCTTTTGTCGTCGCGGTTGACGCCGGTGATGACCGCGTGTTGCAGATTCAGTTTTTTGACTGCTTCGGCCACGTGCATCGGTTCGCCAACATCCAGCGGTTTGGGAGCGCCTTTGCTGACGGCGCAAAACCCGCAACGGCGCGTGCAGACATCGCCCGCAATCATGAAAGTCGCCGTACGATTCGACCAGCACTCATAAATGTTCGGACAGCGGGCTTCCTGGCAAACCGTGTGCAGGCTCAGATCGTTCATCATGCGCCGCACCTCCAGAAAGTCGTCGCCCATGTTGAGCTTGATCTTCAACCATTCCGGCTTGGGCAATTTGTCTTTCAGTGATCTCATAAAACAAAACCTTGTCTTCCCTGCTTAGGGTTGCGCCGGTTTGAGCACCAGGTTTTCGATGAAAAACTCCATCATGCGATCCGCACGCAATCCTGAATGCCCCATATCCGGCCCAACCTGTACCTCGAAGCTCTTGCCCGCAGTTTGCAACGCCCGAATCAATTGCATCGAATTGGACGGATGCACATTGTTGTCGGCGGTGCCGTAATAAATCATCAACCGGCCTTTCAGGTTGTTGACGTAATTCATTGCGTTGCCCGCTTCATATCCCTCTTTATTCTCCTGCGGAATCCACATATACCGCTCGGTATAGATCGAATCGTAATGGTACCACGCCGTGACCGCAGATGCCGCTAACGCCGCCTGGAATACATCAGGGTGACGCAACAACGCCAGCGCCGAAGCGTATCCGCCATACGACGTGCCAAAAATGCCGACGCGGTTCTTGTCCAGATACGAACGCGTCCAGAGCGATTTCACGCCCGCCGCCTGATCATCAATTTCGGTCACGCCCAGTTTGCCATAAATCGCATCCAGAAAACGTTTGCCGCGCCAGGCCGCGCTGCGTGAATCGAGCGTGGCGATCAAAAAGCCATATTCGGTCAGCGGATTGGGCGAACTGAACGTTTCGCGTGCGCCGTTGGTTTCCGGTCCGCCATAGACGCTGACCAACAACGGGTATTTTTTGTTGGGGTCAAAATTCGACGGGAAATGCAACATGCCATAAAGATCGGTCGCACCGTCGGCGGCTTTGTATTTCAGCAACTCGACGCGTTTCAAGCCCAACTGATCGAATTTGGTCAGGTCGCTCTTAGCCAGTTCTTCGACAACTTTTCCGTCGGCGGCAAGCAGCCGCGTCGTCGGCGCGATGTCATGCGTTTGCGCCACATCCACAAAATGTTTGCCGTCCGGCGCGACGTTGACCGTGTGATTCAGCGCCGGATCGGTCAGGCGTGTATCGCCTTTGCCGTCCAGCCCGACGCGGTGCAATTGCACTTTGAGCGGATTGTCGCCGCTGCGCGCCAGATAAAACAGCTCGCCCGTTTCTTCGTTGACTTGCGCGATGCCCGCGACTTCAAACGGATGGTTGGTCAGGGTCGCCAGCAATTTGCCGCTCAAATCGTACAGGTAATAGTTTTTCCAGCCGGTGCGAAACGAATTCCAGATGAAGCGCTTGCCGTCTTTCAAAAAGCGCATTTCCGGCGAATTGTCCGTCCAACTCGGCAACCACTCTTCGCGCACGATCACGCGGCATTTGCCTGTCTCAGGGCTGCACGCGGCAAATTCCATGATGTTTTGCCGCCGGTTGGTGCGATGCACCAGCAACTCTGATCCGTCAGGCGACCATTGCACGCGATAGACATAATGCCCAACCACGGAATTCTCGAACGGTTTGCCGTCGCGAATGTCCAATTGCGTGGTCTTCTTGGTGTCGGCGTCATAAACGAACAGTTCCACCACCGGATTGGGTGCGCCCGCTTTCGGATAGGCTTCGATGTCCATTTTGCTTTGCAACTTGGTCTGGTCGAGTTGCAGGAAGTAATCGGGCACCTGCTTTTCGTCAAAGCGATAGTAGGCGAGTTTTTTGCTGTTGGGCGACCACCACATGGCCGTGATTTGGTTCAACTCTTCGCCATAAACCCAACTGGCGGTGCCGTATTTGATACGGTCTTTTTCGCTGCCATCGCTGGTCAGCGCCGTCGCGTTCTCGCCATTGGCATCACCCAGCCAAAGATTGCGGTCACGATAAAACGCTTTGCGCGCACCGTCGGGCGAAACCGCCGAATCGAATTGCCGCCCGCGTTCGAGTCCTGCCGCGCCACGACGTCCGACTTGCGGGCCGCCTTCGGGGGTAAGCGCAGCGATTTCCGCCGCTTGTTTGGTCGCCAGATCATAGCGGAAGTTCTTGCCGTCTTTGCGGTACTCAATCGCCTTGCCGCCATCCTTCCAAAACACCTGCAAAGTCCCCAGCCTGGCCGCGCCAGCCATTTCGCGCGACATTTTCTGGAATTGGTCATAACCGGGCATCGTTTTGAGCCGGTCTTGCGCAAAAGCAGGCGAAACCAAAGACAGGGTCAAGCTGAGCGCCAGTGCTTGTGTCAGAATGCGGGCAATTCGTGTTTTCATACTTCGTCCTTGTGAAGAGAAACCAAGCTCAAAAAGACTCTCGCTAAAACTTCTGCCAAGAGGCATCGCGCAATGGCAGCAGTGTTTCGCACGGCAGCAACTCATGCAAAGTGACTAATGCAATTTGACTGATGCCGCATTTACCGGCAACACATCTGTGTTGCCAGCATCGTTGAATTCGCCTTCCCAACGCGCCACGACCGCAGTCGCCAGACAGTTGCCGATCACGTTGGTCGCAGTGCGCGCCATGTCCATAAATTCGTCCACGCCGAGAATCAGTGCAATGCCTTCGAGCGGCAACCCGAATTGCGCCAGCGTTCCGGCCAGCACCACCAGCGAAGCGCGCGGCACGGCGGCAATGCCTTTGGTCGAAAGCATCAGCGTCAACAACATCGTAATTTGCTGGCCGACGGAAAGATGTATGTTGGCAGCTTGCGCGACGAACATGGCCGCGAGTGAGAGATACAACGTCGAACCGTCAAGATTGAAGCTGTATCCCAGCGGCAAAATGAAACTCACGATACGGCGCGGCACGCCGAGGCGTTCCATGTTTTCGAGCGCTTTCGGAAACGCCGATTCGCTGGAAGTCGTGACAAACGCCAGCGTCGCCGGTTCTTTCACCAGGTTGAAAAAACGCTTGAACGGCAACCGAATTAACAACGCTACCGGCACCAGCACGATCAAGATAAAGGCGGCCAGTGCGCCATACAGAGTCAGGATCAGCTTGGCGAGATTCCAAAGTACCCCCAAGCCCTTGCCGCCGACGGTAACGGCAATGGCTGCGCCGACGCCATAGGGCGCGAATTTCATGACGTAGGCGGTAAACTTGAACATCGCCTCAGAGAGCGATTCGCAAAAGGCAATCATTGGCTTGGCTTTGTCGCCAATCCCCGCCAGCGCCACGGCAAAAATCAAACTGAACACCACGATTTGCAGCACATCGTTCTCGGCCATGGATTTGATCAAGCTGGTCGGGAACACATTCACGATGTGGTTTTGCGGCGTCATCTTGCTGGCGTTGGCAGCAATTTCCTTGGCTTCGGCGCTTTGTTCGCTCGGCAGGTTGATGCCCAGACCGGGCTTGGTGATGTTCACGGCGATCAACCCAATGACCAGCGCGAGCAGCGTCGCCATCGTGAAATAGGCCATCGCCTTGACGCCGATGCGCCCGACTTTTTTCATATCGCCCGCGCCCGCAATCCCGACGACCAGCGTTGAGAAAATCAACGGCGCAATCAGCATCTTGATCAGATTGAGAAAGATGCGGCTGAGCACACGCACCCACTGAATCCACTCTTCTTTGTGTTTGTAGGCGGCATCAAGCTCTTTGGCGGAATTCAGCACCTGCGTTTTGGCAGGCTCTGGCAAATTTCCCTGCCCGACGGTTTTGACGAAATCTGCGGCTTTGGTCGGTGTGTCCACGCGGTTGAGCGCGGCCAGCACATCGGTCTTCGCCTGTGCATCAACGTCGAGGCGATTGATCGTTTCAGTCAATTGTTGCTTTACGGCGGGAGCGTGATCTGAACGATGAATGAAGTATCCGATGAGAATTCCGACGAACAGTCCGATGAAAATCTGCTGCGTGAGCGAGAGTTTTGGCATAGTCGTGTGTTAGTGGATTGAGCGATTGAACACTTCGCCGAAGTGATGAGTCACACGTTCGGCGACTTCCTGTAACGCGAACTGCTTGCCAGTGAGTTGGTGGAGTGATGTCACGCCGTGTCCGCTATCAGGGCTGATACCGCACGGCACGATCAATTGAAAGTATTGCAAATCAGTGGTGACGTTCAGCGCGAATCCATGCATCGTCACCCAGCGTGAAATGCGAATGCCGATGGCGGCCAGTTTCTTTTGACCGACCCAGACACCGACATAGTCACCGCCGCGCGGTTCGGCTTCGACACCGAAATCGCGTACCGCCCGAATGAGCACTTCCTGCAAATCACGCACATACTGGCGAATGTCCTGCCGACCGGGCAACAGCTTGATGATCGGATAGCCAACCAACTGCCCCGGCCCGTGATAGGTCACATCGCCGCCACGGCCTGTTTCGTGCACTTCGACGCCAAGCCGCTTGCGCATGGCGTCATCCGCCAGAATGTTCGCCTGTTCTGCGGCGCGTCCCAACGTAATGACGTGCGGATGTTCGAGCAATAAAAACTGATCGGGGATTTCGTCCGCTTTGCGGCGTTCGACCAATTCTTTTTGTAGCTCGTGCGCTTCGCTGTAAGGCAACAAGCCGAGATAGCGTGTTTCGCAGACAGTCATAGGCATCAGGTACAGGTGTCAGGTTTCAGGCCGAAAGCACGCTGAAACCTGACACCTAAAACCTTACAGAAGTGCCGAAAAATCGGTCGTTTCAATCGTCTTCTTGATGTGCGCCAGGAACTGGTCGCCGACCGCGCCATCAATGATGCGGTGATCGAACGACAAGCTCAGCACGCCAATGTGACGAATCGCGATGGCGTCTCCGTCGGGCGTTTCGACCACCCACGGTTTCTTGTGAATGCCGCCCATTCCCAGAATCGCCACTTGCGGTTGATTGATGATCGGGGTCGCCGTGTAACCGCCATACAATCCGAAGTTGGTGATCGAGAATGTGCCGCCCGAAATTTCATCGGGTTTGAGCTGTTTGCCGCGCGCGCGCGTCGCCAAATCCTGCGAAGACCGCGCCAGGCCCGTCACGCTCAACATGTCGGCCTGTTTAATGACCGGCACGATCAAGCCCCAATCCAATGCCACGGCGATGCCGATGTTGTAATCGTGTTTGTAGACCACGTTTTCGCCTTCCACCGAAGAATTGACGATGGGAATCGCCTTCAACGCATCAATGGTGGCTTTGATAACGAACGGCAGGAACGTCAGTTTCGTGCTGTTCTGCGCTTCAAACTGCTTTTTCACCTTCTCACGCAAACGCGCGATGTTGGTGAAATCCACTTCGAAGAAAGTGGTCACGTGCGCCGACGTGCGCCGGCTGGTGAGCATGTTTTCGGCAATGCGACGGCGCATGTTGCTCATCGGTTCTATGGTCACGCGGTCGCCCGCCGCAAACGAAGGCACGGACGGAGCCGGCGGCGCTGGCAACGGAGCAGGCGCAGCAACCGGTGCAGGCGCCGGAGCTGCAACTGGCGCAGCAACTGGTGCAGCAGCGGGTGCGGCTGCCGGTGCTTTGCGTTGTTCCACAAACGCGAGAATGTCTTCTTTGGTCACGCGTCCGCCCAAGCCCGTGCCCGGCACTTCTTCCAGATTCACGCTGTGCTCGCGCGCGATATTGCGCACCAATGGTGAAGAACGAACTTTCTTGCCGTCTGCTGAATCTGCCGCCGCAGGAGCAGCAGGAACCGGAGGCGCGGGTGGCGCCGCCGGAGCCGCCGGAGCCGGAGCAGGTTCTGGCGCTGCCGCAACGGGAGCAGGAGCAGGTGCGGGGGCCGGTTCTGGCGCAGGTGCAGCCGCTGCCGGAGCGCTCGCGCCCGCTTCGCCCGCTTCACCCAATCGGGCAATCACCGCGTTAACGGTGACGGTGTCACCTTCTTTGGCCAAAATCTCGACCAGCACGCCTGCGCCGGGAGACGGAATTTCAGCGTCCACCTTGTCGGTCGAAATTTCCAATAATGGTTCATCGCGCCCAACGGTGTCGCCGACTTTCTTCAACCATTTGACAATCGTTCCCTCAGCAATGGATTCGCCCATCTGAGGCATCAAAACGTCAGTAGCCATTCAACTCTCCTCTACGGGTTATCGCTCAATTAACATCTAGAGCAGTGAAATCACTTTCACGTCCTTCGTGCGAAACATCGGTTTGGTCGGTTTCTCGAAGGTATAAAACTCGTCTGCCGCGCCCACGATGGCAGCGGCGATATGACAGGCATCCATACCGACAATGCCATACTTTTCTGCCTGCCAATGCGCTTCGTGCAAAATCTCTGTCAGATTCGTCGCACTTCTTTTTTTCCGCTTTGACTGTCTCCCCCCATGTTTCTACCTCTATCACATGCTGGTGGCCATTCCGTGCACGGCTTCTGCCGCTTCCATCACGGCTTCGCTCAAGGTCGGATGCGGGTGCATGATGTGGCCAAGTTCCGCCGCAGTCGCTTCCAGCCCCATTGCCACACAGGCTTCAGACAGCAAATCGGTCGCGTGTGGGCCAATCATATGCACACCCAGCACTTCGTCATATTTTGCGTCGGCAATGACTTTGATGAAACCTTCGGTTTCGCCCAGGATTTTGGCTTTCCCCAAAGCCGTAAAGGGAAACTTGCCGACCTTGACCTGATAGCCTTTTTCCTTCGCCTTGGCTTCGGTCAAACCGACGCTGCCAATTTCCGGCTCGCAATAGGTGCAATTCGGCACCAGATTGTAATTGATGGGTTTCGGATTCCGCCCGGCGATGTGCTCTGCCGCCAAACAGCCTTCTTTTGACGCAACGTGGGCCAGCCACGGCGTAGGTACAACATCGCCAACCGCGTAAACGTTCGGCTCGGCGGTGCGCATGAATTCGTCAACCTGAATGTATCCGCGTTCGATTTCACAGCGCGTGTTTTCCAATCCCAACCCGTCAGTCACCGGGCGGCGGCCTATAGCCACAAGCAATGTATCCGTCGTCAGCACGCCCGGCTTACCATCGGCGCCGGTGTAGCGAATTTCGACCTGCTCACCAACAATGCTGGCAGATTCAAATCGCGTGTTAACCAACACGTTGATATTGCGGCGGCGAAATGCCTTGGCCAGTTCGGCAGAAGTCTCTTCGTCTTCGATGGGCACCAAACGCGGCAGCAATTCGATGATGGTGACTTCAGAACCAAAGCGACTGAACACAGAGGCGAATTCGACGCCGACTGCCCCCGCGCCGAGCACCACCAGCGATTTCGGCACGTGATCAAAATCGAGCAATTCGTCGCTGGTCACGACGCGCGGCGTCTGGAGTTGCACGTTTGGCAACAAACGCGGCGCAGACCCAGTCGCAATAATCACGTGGCGCGTCGGCACGTCCTGTACGTTGCCGCTGGCATCGGTGACGGTAACGCGGCCTTTGCCTGCCAATTTGCCCTGCCCTTTGAAAACGGTGATCTTGTGCTTTTTCATCAAAAACTCGACGCCTTTGGACAATCCGCCAACCGTCTTGTTTTTGCGCGTCATGACTTTGCCAAAATCGAGTTTGACGCCTTCGACGCTGATGCCGAATTCGTTGGGATCGCTAACCAGATCGTAAACGTGAGCTGCGTGCAGCAACTCTTTGGTAGGAATACAGCCGCGTAACAGGCAAGTGCCGCCCAGATTTTTGTCGCGTTCGATAATGGCGGTTTTCAGGCCGACTTGTGCGGCGCGAATGGCTGCGACATATCCTCCCGGACCTGCGCCAATCACTGTCACATCGAACTGTTCGGCCATCGCTCTCCTTGCCTGATTGCCTCTGCCTTCGTCAGACGCAGCCGCTTGCGCAGTCTGAAAAGCGCTGTTTGCGCGCGCCGTACGGGCTTTTTGGATCGCTGATTTGAAGAAGTCCTGAAGTAATGCCGGATGATAATCGGCGGGTTCTGATTTTGCAAAAGGGGGATCGGATCGGCGCGGAGGCCATTCGCGCTCCCCCAAATAGCGCTATCCCGCTGTCGGCAAAGCCGTCCGTTGCAATGCGGCGCGCGCGTCTTGCACCAGGCGCGCAGCTTGGTCGGCGGTGTCAGCCAATGCCGTCAGATGTCCCATTTTGCGCCCCGGTTTGGGCGTCATCTTGCCGTACAGGTGCAGCTTCACTTCCGGAAATGCGCAAGCCGCCGCCCAATCCGGTTCGCCAGCTTGCCACAGATCGCCCAGTAAATTGGCCATTGCCGCAGGCCGCAAATACGCCGTTGCGCCCAGCGGCAATCCGCACACGGCGCGCAATTGCTGTTCAAACTGGCTGGTCACGCACGCGTCAAAGGTCAAATGCCCGGAATTGTGCGGACGCGGCGCCAGTTCATTGATCAACAGTTTGCCGCTGGTGGTCAGGAAAAACTCCACACAAAGCACACCGACGACGCCCAGCGTTTCCAATACGGCGCGCGCGATGTCCACGGCCTCTTGCACAACCTCCGGCGGCAAATTCGGCGGCGCAAACGAAACATCCAAAATGTGATTGCGGTGATCGTTACGAATAACGCCCCAATGGGCAAAGCTGCCATCAACGCCCCGCGCGCCGATCACAGACAGTTCGCAGGAAAATTCGACAAACGCTTCAAGCACCATTTCCTGATGCCCAACGGCTTGCAACGCAGTTTCGGCCTGCTCCGCCGACGTCAGCTTCGCTTGCCCTTTTCCGTCATAACCAAACCCGGCTGTTTTGAGCACACACGGAAAGCCGAATTCCGCGACGGCGGCGCGCAATTCTTCGACGGTGTTGATCGCCTTGAAAGGCGTGACGGGAAATCCGTGTTGCGCCAGAAAAGTCTTTTCGCGCAAACGATGTTGCGTCGTGTGCAAGATCGCGCCGTCAGGTCGCACCGGCGCGCATTCGGCGGCGGCTTGTGCTGTCGCTGAAGGAACGTTTTCAAATTCGAATGTCACCACATCCACCGCCGAGGCGAACCCGCGCACGGCGTTCAAATCGTCGTAATGCGCTTTGATTTCGACATCGGCGACCTGTCCGGTCGGCGTGTCAGTTTCAGGCGAAAACGTGTGTACGCGATAGCCCATGCGGCGCGCCGCGATGGTGAACATACGACCAAGCTGGCCGCTGCCCAAAACGCCGATCACCGCGCCCGGCAAAATCGGCCCGGCTGATTTTTTCCTGCTGTTGGTTTCCACAATGATCCTGTTTTGCGTCGGTAAAAATTGAGTTGCTAGAGCGACATCTTACACGCCCGCCCAAAAGCCGCCAAAATCCCTTTCGCCGCCTGGCTTTTTTCCGCGCCGCGAAACGTTTATCTTTGCTCGCAGTGAACTAGGCAACCGACACATTCACACAACTATGGAACCTATTCTTTTGTACAACCGGCGCACCGGCGCGGTCGAAGAAGAAGTCGTGTTTGAAAAACGCGCGATGGAGTTTTTGTTTGGCTCTGGGTTTGGTTTTTGGCTGACCGAAGCGCTGTTGAAATGGCGCTGGGCAACGGAGTTTTATGCGCGCAGCCAGCACAGCCCCGCGTCGCAAGCCAAAATTCGGCGCTTCATTGAACAGTACGGCATCAACGTGGACGAAGTCGAACATCCGGTTGCGCATTACCGCACGTTCAACGAATTCTTCATCCGCAAACTCAAACCGTCGGCGCGTCCGATTGATACGACGCCCGCGCATCTGGTGTCTGTCGCCGATTGCCGCCTGGCGGCCTATCCCATCGAAACGCAAACGGTGTTTCCGGTCAAAGCGCGTCAATTCACCCTGGCAGAGTTGCTGGATGGCACGGTGAACGAAACGTTGCAGCGGCAATTTTATGGCGGTTGGTGTCTGATTTTTCGGCTGGCCCCGGTGGACTATCACCGCTTCGGATATGTGGATGACGGCGAACAGCTTCCGGTGCAAGTAATCAACGGCTTTTACCGTAGCGTTCATCCGTTTTCGCTGCGGCGTATGAAAGCTGTCTTCACAGAAAATCAGCGGCAGGCGTGTTTGTTGCAAACGCGCAATTTCGGCCCGGTCATTCACCTGGATGTAGGCGCAACCAGCGTCGGACGCATCGTGCAACGCCAGCCGCAAGGCGGCCCTTGCCAACGCGGCGCGGAAAAAGGCTATTTTGAATTTGGCGGCTCGACCGTGATTTTGCTGCTGCAAGCTGACGCCGTTCAGCTCGATGACGACATCGTGTCGCATTCCGCCCAAGGCATCGAAACCATCGTGCGTTACGGCGAACGAATCGGCTGTCGCAAGGCCTGACAACCTGAAGGCGGTTTCGCCATCCTGCAGGTTGCTCGTTTGAGCGCTATGCCGTTGCGACTCGTTGGCCAGCAAGCCCGGCTCGCTTCAGGCTTGTCTGCGTGGCTTTAGCCAAGCGTGTCGTTGAGCACTTTGGCGGTTTGCTCTTCGCGAAATTGCCGCAGCTTTGCGCGCAGTTCGGGCCGTTGATTGGCGAGAATCGCAATCGCCAGCAACGCGGCGTTCGTTGCGCCCGCTTTGCCAATCGCCAGCGTTCCCACCGGAATCCCGCCCGGCATCTGCACAATCGAAAGCAGCGAATCCATGCCTTTGAGCGCGTGGCTTTCGACCGGCACGCCCAACACCGGCAACAACGTTTGCGCCGCGACCATTCCCGGCAAATGCGCAGCGCCGCCCGCCCCGGCGATGATGACTTCAAAGCCGCGCGCCTCGGCGTCAGCGGCAAATTCCGCCATCCAGTGCGGCGTACGGTGCGCCGAGACGATGCGACATTCGTGCGCCACGCCAAATTGCGTCAACACATCGTCGGCGTGTCGCATCGTTTCCCAATCGGATTTGCTTCCCATAATGACCGCCACCAACGGGCGGGCGGATTCAGTGTTCTGGTTATTCATGATTTTGTGTCGTCAGGAGTTTTTCGCTATAGCTTTTCGCTATAGCAAAGAATAAATAGAGATTAGCCATCATTGCCCAAGCCTTCTGACAGAGCAAGACCTGGCTCCCGATCATCGAATCAACAAAAAGACGAAATTTCTGCAACTCGACTTGTACTAGTGTCGTAATACAATGTGACAACCTTGAGGTTTGGAAATGTAGCAAATGGAAGATCGTTTTCACATCAACCCAGATGACCCGACGCCCATTTACGCACAGCTTGAGCGGGCGATTCGTTTTGCCATTGCCACCGACAAGTTGCGCGTAGGCGAACAATTGCCGACCGTGCGACAGTTGGCTGTGGAGTTGAAGATCAATGCCAACACGGTCGCCAAGGTATATACCGAATTGGAGCGGGCGGGAATTTTGGAAACGCGACGCGGCGTCGGAACTTTTGTCTGTGAACGACAACAACCAGAAACCATGCGCGCGTTAAAAAGCGACCGGCAGCGAGAACTGCGCGCCCTGACGGATCGCATTCTGGCCGACGCGTATGCGCTCGGCTTTTCGCTCGACGAAGTGATCGAGTCGCTCGCGAGCAAGCGCAACTAAGGAGAGAAACCATGCCCACCATGTCTATCATTCGCGAAAAGAAAGCCCTGAAAGCCGCCAACCCGCCCCGCGCAAACGTGGTGTCCGGGTTGTTGGCCCTGGCGCCCATTTCCCTGGGCGTCCTGATCACAGCCCTGACAGCCAATCCGATTGCGGCCATACTCGGCGTGCTTCTGGGGGTAATCGCCGCACAAGCGCCACGTGTCGCCAATCAATGGGAACGCGCCGTTGTGTTACGACTGGGACGTTACATTGGATTGCGCGGGCCGGGGCTGTTTTGGGTGATTCCGTTGGTTGACCGGGTGCAATCGTATGTGGATCAACGCATCATCACGACCGATTTTGCGGCGGAAAGCACGCTGACGTCTGACACGGTGCCGGTCAACGTGGATGCGATTATGTTCTGGATGGTCTATGACGCGGAAAAAGCAGCGCTGGAAGTTCAGGATTACAACCTGGCGGTCAGTTTGGCGGCACAAACTGCGTTGCGTGATGTCATCGGCAAAACCTCATTGACGGATTTGCTGCGCGGGCGCGAAAAGATCGAAGAGGAATTGCAACACATCATTGATGAACGCACCAATCCTTGGGGCGTGACCGTGCAATCCGTCGAAATCCGCGAAGTCATCATCCCGGATGCGTTGCAAGATGCCATGTCGCGCGAAGCGCAGGCCGCCCGCGAAAAGAAAGCCCGCATCATCCTGGGTGAAGCCGAAGTCGAGATCGCCAACAAATTTCTGGAAGCTGCCAAGTCGTATCAGGACAACCCGACGGCACTGCATTTGCGCGCGATGAACATGCTCTATGAAGGATTGAAGGAAAAAGGCGCGATGATGATCGTCCCCAGCACCGCAGTCGAATCAATGGGCATGGGTGGTTTGCTGGGCGCAGCAGCCGTTCGTCAAAAACAACTGGCAGAAGGCAACGACAACAAATCCGCTAATCCGCCCGTATAGCTCTCTTGAACAATCCCAAAGGGGGGGCATTCCTGCCACCCCTTTTGGGTTGCCAGCATCGCAACTTGCCGTCAGCGCAGCTTACCGACATCGCGGCTTTGGCTGCCGCCCATCCTGAATTGAATGGCCATGAGAACCGCGTTCAAAACCTTGCTCTTTACGGTGCTTGTGCCCGGCACAGTCACGATTTATCTGCCTTGTCTGATTGTGCCTGTGCACCGCGCGTTTGCCGAAACCAGCCTGGTTCAAGATTTGGGCTTGATTCCCATCTTGTTGGGTGCGGCCATTTACGCGTGGTGTGCTTGGGATTTCACCGTCACCGGACGCGGCACGCCCGCGCCAATTGATCCGCCCAAAGAACTGGTCGCGCGCGGTCTGTATCGCTATAGCCGGAATCCAATGTATGTCGGGGTACTGACGATTTTGTTAGGCGAAGCGCTATGGTTGGCGTCGTGGCGTTTGCTGGCGTATGCGGGTTTGATCGCCCTGTGCTTCACGCTGTTTGTGCGACTGTATGAAGAACCAGCGTTGCGGCGACAATTTGGCGCTTCGTATGAACGTTATTGTCAGACGGTTCCTCGTTGGATTTGATCTCAAGGCAGGCCGCTGTTTTGAGAAAGGCGATACCGCTCGTCAGATTCAACCTAACCGCAAAAAAGCCAGGCGGCGATGACCGAGATCATCGCCGCCTGGCTGTTTCTTGCTCAGATTCGTGTGCGGTTTAGAAGCCGCCCATTTCACCGCCGCCCGGCATCGCCGGAGCCTTCTTCTCTTCCGGAATTTCCGAGATCAAGGCTTCGGTGGTCAGCATCAGAGCCGCGATGGACGAAGCGTTTTGCAACGCCGTGCGCGACACTTTGGCCGGGTCAATAACGCCCGCTTTGACCAGGTCTTCGAAGACTTCCGTTTCAGCGTTGAAGCCGACGTTGTCGTTCTTCTCAGACTTCACTTTTTCGACGATCACAGCGCCCTCTTTGCCGGCGTTTTCGGAAATCTTACGCAGCGGCTCTTCGAGCGCACGACGCACGATGTTGACGCCGATCTGTTCGTCTTCGTCATCGAGTTTGAGGGTGTCGAGCGCCTTGGCCGCGCGCACCAACGTGACGCCGCCGCCCGGCACGATGCCTTCTTCGACCGCTGCGCGCGTGGCGTGCATCGCGTCTTCGACGCGGGCTTTCTTCTCTTTCAGTTCGGTTTCAGTCGCAGCGCCGACTTTGATCACTGCCACACCGCCGACCAGTTTGGCCAGACGTTCTTGCAGTTTTTCGCGGTCGTAATCGCTGGTCGTTTCTTCGACCTGACGGCGAATGGTCGCCACACGGCCTTGGATGTCAGCCGCTTTGCCCGCGCCTTCAACGATGGTCGTGTTGTCTTTGTCCACCGTGACTTTCTTGGCGCGGCCCAGGTCTTCCAGCTTGACGTTTTCCAGCTTGATGCCCAGGTCCTCGCTGATGACCTTGCCGCCCGTCAAAATGGCGATGTCTTCCAGCATAGCTTTGCGGCGATCACCGAAGCCCGGCGCTTTCACAGCGCAAACTTGCAGCGTGCCACGAAGCTTGTTGACGACCAACGTCGCCAAGGCTTCCCCTTCGACATCTTCGGCAATGATCAACAGCGGTTTGCCCAGCTTGGCCACCTGTTCGAGCAGGGGCAGCAGGTCTTTCATCGAGCTGATCTTTTTCTCGTTGAGCAAAATGAGCGCGTTTTCCAACGACGCTTCCATGCGTTCCGGATCGGTCACGAAATAGGGCGAGAGGTAGCCACGATCAAACTGCATACCTTCGACCACTTCGAGCAACGTATCCATCGAGCGCGATTCTTCGACGGTGATGACGCCGTCTTTGCCGACCTTCTTCATCGCTTCGGCAATGATGCCGCCGATGGTCTGGTCGCCGTTGGCCGACACGGTGCCGACCTGGGCAATCGCGTCGCCTTTGACCGGCTTGGCCATGTTTTGAATCGCTTCGACCGCCGCTTCGACGGCTTTTTCGATGCCGCGCTTGAGCGCCATCGGATTAGCGCCAGCGGCCACGGTCTTCACGCCTTCTTTGAAAATCGCACGCGCCAACACGGTCGCGGTCGTGGTGCCGTCACCGGCAACGTCCGAAGTCTTCGACGCGACTTCGCGCACCATCTGGGCGCCCATGTTTTCCAGCGGCTCTTTCAGTTCGATTTCCTTGGCCACCGTCACGCCGTCTTTGGTGATGGTCGGCGAACCAAATTTCTTGTCAATAACCACATTGCGGCCTTTGGGGCCCAGCGTAATCGCTACTGCGTCGGCGAGTTGGTTGACGCCGCGCAAAATCGCCTGGCGCGAATCTTCGCCATGAATCACTTGCTTAGCCATAATTTTCTACTTCCTCCTAAAATCTCTTTGCCTTACTGAGAATTATGTGAATTGCTCTGCGAGCTTGATTTCAGGTTACTTGGCGCCTTTGCCCTTGGCTGCGCCTTCAATCACACCGAGGATGTCGTCTTCGCGCAAGATCAAATATTCTTCGCCATCCAGTTTAACTTCCGTACCGGAGTACTTGCCGAAGAGGACCTTGTCGCCAGCTTTGACGTCAATCGAAATGCGGGTGCCGTTGTCCAGCAACTTACCATTGCCGACGGCGATCACTTCGCCTTCTTGGGGTTTCTCTTTCGCGGTATCCGGAATGTACAAACCACCGCGCATCTGTTCTTGTTCTTCCACACGACGCACGATGATGCGATCATTAAGCGGACGAATGCTAACTGCCATGGGAAACTCCTTTCGCGGGTTGTTCCAATTGGGTTGTTTTAGACATCCCTCAATCTGAGGGACTTAAACTTGAGCACCGAATACTCAAGCTTGGTATTAAGTTTCATATCAGACTGTTTAGTATTAGCACTCCCTACCTGGGAGTGCCAGAGTATATGGAGGAGCCAAAGAGCTGTCAATCACCCTTTGCCAAAATTTTCAAATCCTGTCCGTAACACCCCTATAGACAAAAAGAGCCATCTTGTTTTCAGCAGGTGCTGAAAACAAGATGGCTCTTTTTAGTGAATAAACCAACAATCTCGCTAACGAGCGCGACGTTTGGCGACTTTCGCAGCCTCTGACTCTTCAGGTCTCGTTTCGCTGCCAGGACCGTGTTCCCGCGCCCAACCTGCTTGCGCCGCACGCAAATGCCCGGTCAACATTTCCTTGGCACGTTTTGTATCGTGTTTCTGCAACGCGCTGATGATCTTGTTATGCCAATCAATCGCTTCATTGAAATCACTGGCGTGTGCGATGGTCTGGCGACGAATGTGGTACAGAAGATGTGCAATCGTATCCATCACTCCGCTCATCAACTTGTTGTTTGCCGCACGAGCCATCACCTGATGAAACTGCACGTCGTGTTTCAGGAAGCTTTCGGGATCGCCAGTGGCCGTTTTCATTCCTTCGACTTCTTTGGTCAGTGCGGCGATATCTGATTCGGTAGCGCGTTCTGCCGCCAACTCTGCCAACCCGGCTTCAATAATAATGCGTGCTTCAAACAGTTCGGCGACGCTGGTGTTGTTGATCAGCGTCATAAAGTGCATCGGCTCGGTGAAAACTTCCGGTAGGGAGTCGGCGATGTAAGTGCCAGCGCCGGGTTTGGCCCGAATAATCCCCATCACGGACAACGCCTTCAGCGCCGTACGCAGACTGGGACGGCTGATGTGCAGCATGTCGGCCAATTCACGTTCGGGAGGCAACCGGCTGCCAGCTTTCAACTCGCCTCGTTCCAGCAATTCCTTGATGCGTTGTACAACTAATTCCGTAATCCCAGCACGGTCAATCGGCGCCATCGCGGTACCGAGATGGTTTGCATTGCGACTGGCCATCTTCAATTAACCCTCCTAATAAAGGACGCTTTTTGGTCGGTAACGGGCTGTCGTTATGGAAGGTGAAGCGATGACACGGCTTTATTGCTTCCGCCCGCCGGTGCTTATTGTTGCCCGCCCTGATGGTAAGACCAGCGCACTATAAATTTGGCTTATGGGGTTGTCAATCAAACTTGATGGCTGGCGCAGCCCATCTATGGGATTAATCTGGCGGGGTAAACTGGGCTATGGTTTCGTTTGTTCTAACAACCACTTACGCTTTTCGGGCGGGAACTTTTCGATGGCGTAACGCAAGGCTGTGCGCGGCAACCGCGCCCCTTGAGCCAGCAAAAACGACTCTAACCGCGCAGCATCTGTCCTGCCAGCTTCGCGCAATAACCAGCCAACCGCCTTATGAATCAGGTCTTCCGGGTAATCCCGCAATGCCACTGCCACTTGATACGCGTCTTCGAGATACAAACCACGTCGCGCCGCACTGACCAAAGAAACTGCTGCCGCACGCCTGACCCACAAATTCCTGTCTTGTGTCCAATGATGCAAATCTACCAGCAAGGCGGGATACATTTGCACCAATGGCCCAAGCACCAAAGAGCAAAACGCATCCGTTGTCGCCCAATTGCCGCAGTAATTTTTTGTCAGCCATTCTTTGCTGGTATCAAACAACGCAGGCGAAAACTTCCGCTTGAAGCGAGCCAAAACTTCGATGCCAATTTGCTTCGCTTCCAGATGAGAATCGCGAATCAGCAAATCACACAATACGAACGCTTCGGCAACGGTCCAGTATGGTTTGACGGCAGCAAAAAATTCGCGCTCGACCTGACGCGCTTCAGGCACAGACAAGCCATAAAACTGCACGTCTTCGTCGTCTTTGAAAAACTTGCGCGACTGGGCTGCGCGTGCAGGCTTGCCCTCAGCTTTTAGCGCCTGACAAATTTGCTTGGCGGCGTGTGCAGGGGTCAGCTTCGTTTCCATACGCATTCTGAAATTTGGCAGAGGAGGTTATCAGAGCGCAGGTTCATGGACGCCAATAAACGTCCACGCCCGCGCGCGTTTCCCATCGCAATCGCTCTTCAGCCACGGCAACATCAAGATTGGCAATTGCCTCAGAAACGGCCAGAAAGCGGTTAATACTTTCGACACGCGGAAACAGCAATTTGGACATTTCCCAACCGTTGATTCCTGTCGGCGGCACAAGCTGTATGACCTTGGTCAATCGTTCCTGAATGTGTTTGAGCAAACGGTGAAAGTGCTCTTCGTAATCGGTGACGTCGTCCCCGTGAGATGTGCGCAACAATGTCGGCGCCAGCTCTCGTATGCGCGCCAGCGACACCAGATACTCACCCAGCGAAGGAAAGCGGCGTTGCGGATCAACCGGATCGGCATTGAGCACAGGATTGGGCGTGATCGTTTTCAGAATCGTGTCGCCCGTCAACAACAACCGATTGCTTTCGCGCAACAAACACGAACTGCCGGGCGTGTGTCCTGGCGTGTGAATCGCGCGCAATGCTCCGCTGGCAAAGACAAACTCCTGTTCATCGCGATAGGCAACAACGTCTTCGGCGGCATCGGCAAACTGATGAATCAGTTCATAGCGACCGGCCATGGCTTCCAACTCTTCCGGCGGAACGCCTGCGCGTACGAGCAACTGGCGATTCACGCGCGTTTGGCGATGTTGCGAAATGTTCTGGTACTCCCATTCGTGCACAAACACGCGCGCGCCGGATTCTCGTTGCAACGTCGCTGCCAGTCCGCAGTGATCTTCGTGGGTGTGCGTCAGGATAATGCGACGTAAATCAGCAGGCTTGACGCCCAATTGCCGCAGTTGATCACGCAATGCAGCCAGCGCGACATCCGTTTTAGGACCGGTGTCAACCAGCGTGAGCGGGTCTTCGCGAACCAGATAAATATTGATGGGGCCGACGGGAAAGGGCGTGGGAATGACGAGTTTTTCAATGCGCATAGGCGAGCTTATCCCAACTTCAAGCGCCCTGTTTTGCCGCGCAATTTGGCATCGGTGAGGATCACATTATCAATCAGCCGCTGTTCGCCGAAATATGCCGCGAGCGAAACCAGCCCGGGCTGCGCCGTCAAATCATCCAGCGGATCGAGATGTTCCGTGTCGGTAATGGCCAGATAATCAACACGCGCCAGCGGTTCTTTTTCCAGTTCGCGGCGCATGGCTTTGAGCAATCGCTGGGCGCTGCGTTCGCCATTGGCAAACATGTCTTCGGCCAGATGCAACGCACGATACAACACCGGCGCAGCCTGGCGTTCGGTAGGCGTCAGCAACCGATTCCGCGAGGCATAGGCCAATCCGTCGTCGTCGCGGGCCACTGGCATGGCGACAATTTCTACTGGCAGGTGCAACTCGCGCACCAGCTTTTTCATGATCACGACCTGTTGCGCATCGCGTTGCCCCAGAAAGGCAAATTTTGGTTGCACGATATTCAGCAAGATAACCAAGGCCGTCGTCACCCCGCGGAAATATCCTGGCCGCGACAACCCTTCGAGCTTGTCACTCAACCCGGCCACCTCGGCGTAACTGGAAAAGCCCGGCGGATACATTTCGGTGGCGCCCGGCGCAAAGATGTAATCCACATCCATCGGCGCCAGCAGATCGGCATCACGCGCCAGGTCGCGCGGATACTTGTCGAAATCCTTGTCAGAGTTGAATTGGGTGGGATTGACGAAAATCGAGACGACAACGGAATCCGCCATACGGCGGGCTTCGCGCACCATGCTCAGGTGGCCTTCGTGCAGCGCGCCCATCGTCGGGACAAACCCGATGGGCCGTTCTTCTGCCCAAAGTTTGCTGGCCACCACACGCATACGCGCGGGTTTGGTAATGATTTCCATACGTAAATCAGAAGCCTTCACGGCGACCACGAAGCGGCGTTGAATTGCCAGTCGCCCGTAGGTGTTGCGGAGATCGCGACCACGGCGGGCATTATATGCCACACCATACGCTTTGCAATCCGCACACAATCCTTCCGCAGCGCGACCTGTTCCCGATAAAAGGTTTTGCCTGGCTCATGCCCCCTCGTAAATCTGAACGGTGGCCGAGTCCGGCGTCTGAGCGAGTAGCTGTTTTGCCGTTTTTCCCAGCACGGGATGCACAATGCGCGGAGCGATTTCAGCCAGTGGAGTCAGCACAAAGCGGCGCAAGTGCAGGCGTGGGTGAGGCAAAAGCAAGGAAACGCCGTCCTGTTCGCCGTTGCGGACCAAATCTTCAAACAGCAACAAATCAATGTCTATCGTACGAGGCCCGCGCAAAACGGTGCGCTGGCGGCCCAACTGCAGTTCTACCCCGAGGCAGGTTTTCAGTAATGCAAACGGATCACGATGCGGCACTTGGACGGCAATGACCTGGTTGAGAAATTCAGGTTGCGCCAGGTAATCCACGGGTTCGGTCTGATAGAGCGAAGACGCCGCCAACAACGGCAATCCGCTGTTGGCCAGTGCGGCAATCGCGCGCAGCAAATGGGCCGCGCGGTCGCCCAGATTTGATCCCAAGCCAAGATACGCGATGTAAGCAGAGTTGTGCATTGACCGAAGCGATGAAATGTTGAAGTATGGCGGCGCTTGTGCGTCACCAAAATCATCATCAATCGCTTATGAAACCGAGTCAAGAGACACCCAAACCGAGTGCGCAGGATGCGGTCATCTCTGCCAAAGGACTGGCCCGCGTGCGCGCCGGACATCTGTGGATTTACCGCAGCGACGTCACCGCCAAACCCAAAGTCGAAAGCGGCGCGGTCGTGCGCGTCGTGGATCAGCGTGGCCGTTTTGTCGCCTGGGCGCATTACGGCGCGGAATCAGAAATCAGTTTGCGACTGCTTGCGCAACAGGAAGCTCCGCTGGGGCGCGCATTCTGGCGCGCACGGTTGCAGGCTGCTGCCGCGTGGCGTGAACGCGTGGTCGGCAACACAGATTCTTACCGGCTGATACATGCCGAAGGCGATTTGCTGCCCGGATTGATCATTGACCGGTACGGCGACAGCTTCACGTTGCAAACGTTGACGCGCGGCATGGATGCGCTCAAACCGCTGTGGGTCGAATTGCTAAACGAAGCTTTTCAGCCGCGTCTGATCGTCGAACGCAACGACGCCAAAGTGCGCCAACTGGAAGGCTTGCCGATGAAAAACAGTTTGTTGCACGGCACGCCAGAGGATGCCGCCGAGTTTGCCATCAATGAAAACGGGTTGAAGTTTCTGGTCAATTTGCTGGAAGGACAAAAGACAGGCGCATTTCTGGATCAGCGCGAAAATCGCGCGGCAGTGATGCAATACGCACGCGGACGCGGTCTGGACTGTTTCAGCTTTCACGGCTCGTTTGCCTTGCACCTGGCCAAAGGCTGCGAGCGGGTCACCGCCGTAGACATTTCCGCGCCCGCCATCGAACGCGCACAACACAACGCGCGTTTGAACGAGCTGAACAACATCGAATTTCTGGAAGCGAACGTTTTCGACCAGTTGCGTGATTATGACGACGCTGGCGAACGATTCGACACGATTGTGCTCGATCCGCCCGCCTTTGCCAAAAACCGTGGCGCAGTCGAAGCCGCCTTGCGCGGCTACAAAGAAATCAATTTGCGTGCATTGCGCTTGCTCAATCCGGGCGGCGTGTTGATCACCTGTTCGTGTTCGTATCACGTCGGCGAAGAATTATTTCTGGAGATGCTGACCGAAGCCGCGCGCGACGCCAACCGCGCCATTCAAATCATCGAAAAGCGCACGCAAGGACGTGACCACCCCATTTTGCTGACAGTGCCCGAAACCTACTATCTGAAATGCGTGATCTTGCGCGTGCTGGATTGAAGCGGTCTGTCACAAAATCAAGCGCGTCGTGAGGTCAGAAAATTCGTATCGGCGTTCGGTGTCGCGCGCTTTGCCGCGTTTGTGTTTGATCTGAAACGTGACGACTGCCTGACCGTCAATCTTCAAACCAAATTCCGACGCGATGGGCGCACCATTGCGCGGGCGCGAGGGCCGAAACGAAATGCGATCAGCCGTCAGCCGCTCAATATCTATCGCGTCGAGTTTGGTTTCCCACGTCACGTCGCCCGTGCCCCGGTCAAAAACAATCACCGTGCTGCCGTCGTTGCCGTGTTTGAATTTCAGCAACTGCCGCAACAAATATTTTGCCGCCGCCAGATTGGTGACACGCGCCCGGCTGAAATCTGTCGGCTGACAATCTTCCAACCCCAATTTGACGATCAGCACCTGCGCCACCAACTGAGCCACGTTCAGATAATTGGCCTTCAATTCCGCCAGCGAAGCAAAACCAAGCGTACGCATCATTGCCTCCAGCTCAGCAGGCGAAACCTGAAAATATCGCGCCGCCCACTTCCCACCCAAATCAGGCGTTTGGCCTTCGGCGACGGCGACCTTGTTGGATTTCTCGGTTTTGACCGAAACGGGCAAGAACACTCCGCCTGTAAATTCCAGGCGCAAATCCGCCGCGTTGGCGTTGGCGAATTCTAGCGCGGTGTGCCGCACACGCACGAGCGTCTGCGGCCTGGCCCGCGCCAGCAAAAGCGCCGCGCCGCGCTGTGTGGCGGCGGCGATGTTGGCTTGTTCCTGTGTGAAGCGCGCGCCTGCGGAATGACCGGCGGGCAAACGCAAAATTGCCTGACGCATTTTGGCTTGCGCGCGCGCGCTGTCAAAAAGCGGCTGGCTGCTTTGCGCCTGCGTCAGCAATTCGTTGGCAAGCGACAATTCGGCAAACGTGCCCAGCCCGTCGTGAAAGAGGCCTTCGATCACGGCGAATTCGGCGGGCGAAAGCGGCGAAACGCCAGCAGAGTGGTTTTCAGACTGGTGCGTTGGCGCGGGCACACTCTGCGCCAATAGCGGCCCCAACGCACAGCACACCCAAAGCAAACTGATCCATTGTTTGTGTCGGCTGATCATTTGATTGTTCCTTTGCTGAAGAAATGCCGGGGTGTGCGCAAAGGAAACGAAATTTGACGGCGGGTGTCAATGCCGGGTTAACGCAAAGTCCAACGGCGAAAGATACTTTTGCGGCGGCCTGCGCGTTTGTGCGTCAGGCTGCGCACGGTCAATTCCAAACCAACCAGGTCCATGGTTTCGAGCGCGGCGACATCCGCGTCGTTCAAGCCCGCGCGCAAGGCTTCGCCGCGCGGATTGGCCAGAAAGCGACGGCGAGCGTCTTCGTCAACATAGATTTTGGCCAGAAAGGCTTCCAGACGCGGTGTGCTCATGCGGCAACCTCCAGTCGGTTTGCCGCACGGCGCGCGCGGCCCAAAGCCAATGCTTCACGCGCGTAATCCAGTTCCGCCAACAATGACGCGAGCGGCGGATATTGGCCGTCACGTTCGAGAATAACCGTCAACGAATGCGGCACACATTCACCAACAAGAGTCAGC
>JAEUQO010000216.1 GCA_016789605.1 Acidobacteriota bacterium | reverse complement strand
TTCGATCCGTCAAATTCGATTATCTGTGGCGAAGACCCGCTGGCAGTGTTGGCGGCGGTCAAACACCGCGTGGTTTCGATGCACGCTTCAGATCGGTATCTGATCAGCGGCACCATCGAAGATTTGAAATCACAAGACGGTTCGATGGGCTATGCCAAGAATTTGCGGCACGGCGTCATCGGCAAAGGCTTGAACGATTACGACGCGATTTTTTCGACGCTGAAAGCCGAAGGCTTCAATGGCTGGATTTCCATCGAAGACGGCGAAAACGGCATGGAAGAATTGCGCGAATCGGTCGCGTTCTTGCGCGCCAAAATGGCCCAGCATTTCGGCGCGTAAATTCGCTGAACTGAAAACACATCGAGCGGCAGGGAAGGGAACTTCGCTGCCGCTCGTGTTTTTGGGCGCTTGTGTTTGGGAGACGTCGGTAGGCTAAAAACCCAGACTGCGACACATGCCGCATTGATCGCAAGGTTTGTTCTTTTCGATGGTGCAGGCTTTGCCGTCGGCCAGTTCGAGCAGATCGCTCAATCCGATGGCGGCCTCGGCAATGTCGAATTTCTGCTGGCTGGGATGCGCTTCATAAGCGATGCCAGTCCAGGGCGCGCTGTAAGACGACGGCGCAGCTTTGCCAGAGTCTTGCGCGCCGGACAAGGAGCCTGCGATGGCTTCGCGCACCAGTTGTTTGATTGCTTCCCGATTCATCTGCCTTATACCTCTTCGATGAAATCCACGACGCCGACAATCGCGCTATCAATGGCCGCGCCGGGTTCGCCAGTTGCCGCAGTCGAAGCCGACCAGCCTTCTTGCACGACGATCACCACGTCGCCCTCGCCTGCATCCACAGAATCCAGCGCGAGCATTTGTGCGCCGCGCGGCGTGCCGTCCGGATTCAACGGTTGCACCAGCATCACCCGCGCGCCTTCGTAGCGGGGATTTTTTTGCGTCGCAACGACATTGCCCAACACACGTCCCAGAATCATCGCGCGGCTCCTTCTGCGGTCAAAACCTTGATGTGGGCTTCCGAATCCACAATGCCGATGATGGTGCAATCGGTGGGGACTTCGCTGCCTTCAAAGGGAAAGCTGGCTTCTTTGCCACGGCACCAGAAGACCAATTCGCCCGGTCCCGCGCCGACCGAATCAATCGCGACCAGCGTTTTGCCAGCAGGCCGCAGATGGCCGTCCACAGGTTGAATGACCATTAGCTTGCGTGCCGTCAGCGTAGAATTTTTGATCGTCGCAACAACGTTGCCAATGACGCGAGCCAGTTGCATAGGATGAAAACCGAATTGCAGAATGCAGCGGCGGCTTGTTTGGCCGCAGTGACAAAGACAACCTCATTTTCAACGATCCCCGCAGAATGCGCAATTGCCGACTTTATGCTCAAAGCCATCTTGTTTGACTTCAACGGCGTCATCGTCAATGACGAACCGCTGCACCTGGAATTGTTTCGCCGCGTGCTGGCCGAAGAAGGCCTGACCGTCACGGATGACGAATACCAAGCCAAATATCTGGGGCGCGAGGACCGGTATTGTTTCAGGCTGGCGTTGCACGAAGCCGGGCGCACAACAGATGCAGACTTACAGGTTGAACAACTCACTGCGCGCAAATCGCAGTATTACCTGGCCGCTGTGCAAACGCGGGATTTGCTTTTCCCGGGTGTGGCAGAACTCGTGCGCAGGCTCAGCGCGGCCTATCCGTTGGCGATTTTTTCGGGTGCTTTGCCCGACGAAATCGAAGCTGTGTTGGCGCGCGGCGGCATTCGGCAATGCTTTCGTGTGATTCTCACCGCAGAAGACGTCAGCGCCGGAAAACCCGACCCCGAAGGATATTTGGCTGCCGCTTTGGCGCTCAACGTACCGCCGTCTGAATGTTTGGTGATTGAAGATTCTGTCGCAGGCGTGACCGCCGCCAAACGCGCAGGCATGCGTTGTCTGGCCGTGACCAGCAGCTATCCGGCGCAGGCGTTACAGGATGCGGATTGGGTGGTGGAGTGTCTGACGGATGGTGATCCGGCAGAGCTGTTTAGAGCACTTTGATCACGAGCAGAGTTAAATCATCGTGCTGGGGAGCGCCGGTCGAGAACTGATTGATTTCGTTGAGCATGGCTTCGACGATAGCCGACGCGCGTAAATGCCGGTGTTTGAGCAAAAAATCGAGAATGCGCGGTTCGCCGAATTCATCAGCTTCGGGTGGGGCTGAGTGGGCTTCGGGCAAACCGTCTGTGTAAAAAAACAGCACGTCGCCTTTTTCCAAATGCAGGGTGTCGCTTTTGTATTGCTGTTTATCGAACACGCCCAACAACAATCCGCCAGTTTTTAACGCGCGCCATTTGCCGGAAGCTTTGATCAAAAACGGCGAATTGTGCCCGGCGTTGCAATACTGAAAAGTTTTGGTTTCGGCATCGAGTACGGCGTAAACCAGCGTCAGCAACAGTTGGCGTCCCAGATCACGGTGAATACGCAAATTGGCATCGCGCACTACACGCGCCGGACCGCCGCCACGACGAGCTACGCTGCGCAAAATGCTGCGCGCGGCAGCCATACCCATTGCCGCACGGATGCCCTTGCCGGAAACGTCACCGATCATCAGGCCCACGCGTTTGTCCGACAGCGGAATGTAATCGTAAAAATCGCCGCTTAGATTCAGCGCCGGTTCCAGGCGGGCAGCAAATTCGAAGCCTTTGATGGGCGGCGAGGTATCGGGAATCATCGCGCGCTGCACATCGCGCGCCATCAGAATTTCGTGTTCCAGCTCTTGTTCGCGCGCGACGTGTTCGGCATAGAGCCGCGCGTTGACGATGGCGATGCTTAGGTGGTTGGCGATGTTTTCCAGCAATCGCCCGTGATATTCGTTGAAGTTGTTTTTGCGGCTGCTTTCCAGCGCCAGCACGCCGATGACTTTGTCTTCGTAAATCAGCGGCACGGCGATTTCAGAGCGTTGTCCCTGGCCGCGCCAAACATCCGTCAGGTGGTAATCAGGGTCGCGCAAAACATCACTGACAATTTGTGAGCGGCGTTCGCGCACGGCACGACCGACGACGCCTTCTGACAACGGCGTGCGGCTGGCGCGCTCACATTTGGTCGCGCCATAACCTTCTTCAACGTGCCAGACAAACTCGCTGTGCACTTCATCCACCAATCCCACCAGCAGAAATTCATAGTTGATGATGCGTTCCAGCAGCGGCGCGATGTGATTAAGCAGCTTGTCGAGATCAAGGATGGCGGTGATTTCGTGGCCGATTTCGATCAGCGTGCGCATTTCGCGTGTGCGTTGGCGCAATTCGTCGTAAACGCGCGCGTGTTCCAGCGCGATGGCCAATTGGCTTCCCAGCACGTTGAGCACTTGTTCGTGCTCGCGCGTGAAATAATTCGGCTCGGCGCTTTCGATGGTCAGCACACCAACGATCTTGTTTTCGCGCGTGACGGTCAGCGGCACGGCGATTTCTGACCGAGGCGCGCCGCCGCTTTCGGCTGCAATCGGCAGATAGCGCGCGTCTTTTTGCACATCACCGACATTGATGGTGTGCCCTTCGCGCCAAGCCGCCGCCGCCAGCGAACGGTCAAACGGAATGAACTCGTGTTCCGCGACTTCTTCCAGGTTGTAACCGATGGCTTTTTTCCAAAGCAGCCCGCCGCGCACTTCATCCACCAGGAAGAGATTGAAAAATTTATAGTCGAAAACTTCGCGTAAGCGACTGGCAACGCGTTCGATCAATTCGTCCAGATCGAGAATCGAAATGAACTCCACGCTCAATTCGTTGATCAGCCGTTGCAGGTTGTGTACTGAAGCCGCGCCGGAAGCGTTGGTTTCCTGGGTTGAAGAGAGAAGGTCAGCGGACATAAATGTGAAAAGGGTTCTTTGTCAGGCGAACGTCTGGCGCCCTAGGATGTGCTTTGCAGCGCTTGTATGGCGTCGAGCACCTCGTCGTCGCTGGGGCGGAAAATCGGCAGCACGACTTTGCGAAAGCGCACATACCCGGCTTGATCAATCACGATCACGCCACGCCGCGTACCCAGCAGGTTTTTCATGTCGTAGGCGCGCACCACCTGGCCGGCGGCGTCTGACAACAGGCGCAGCGGCAAATCGTGATGCTCTGCAAACGCGCGATGTTTTTCTACTGAATCGGTATTGATGCCGACGACTTCCGCGCCTGCTGCCTGATAACGTTCCCAGTTGTCGCGCACGCTGCAAAGTTGTTTGGTACACACGGGCGTTTCATCCGCCGGGTAAAAAAGCAGAACGACCGGCTGGCCGCGAAAGTTGCTCAGGGTCCAGCGATTTCCTGCTGCATCTGGCAAATCAATCTCTGGCGCTAGCTGGCCGATTTGCGGTCCGGTGTTGGCGGTCATAACATCCTCAACGGTCGGTGAACACAAACGATTGATCGGTCACCCCATGATTGCCGGGGCTGTTTCTTCAATGCATAAATCAAAGCGGCATTCTGCAATAGCGTTGCCGAATTTACCAGCAGGCATTGCCGCGACCGTGACGCTCAGTAAGAATGCCGCGTAGTGTTGTTTTACACCAATCGTAAAGAGAGGGGACTATGCGCATTACCTTGTGGCTTGCTTTGGTCGTCATCGCTGTTTGGGAGATGCAAGACAGTCAAACCAGACCGCGCGAAGTCACGCGCACGGGAACGCCAACCCCTGTCAGTCAACCGTCTAATCCCGCACACAAACAAATCGCCGGACGTTTTGCGCCCATCTTTTATCAAGGACTGGGAGAAAGCCCGCGTTCGGATTACATCACCAATTTTGATTTCGACGGCGATTGGAAGGGCGATAACAACTGGTGGAATTTGGACAATCGCGCGTTTCCGTTGCGAGCCTATCTCTATTATTCGTTGACCGAAACGACCACCCATTACTTCATTCACTATGCGCTGTTTCACCCGCGCGATTACAAAGGCGGGTTGGTGAAATCCGCCGTGCTCGAAACGTTGATGGGCGAAGGGCTGCGCCGTTTGGGCAAGGACCCGACCGGCGGGTTGGCCGATGACGTGGCGCTTTCGCACGAAAACGATCTGGAAGGCTGTCTGGTTGTCCTTGCCAAAAACGGCAAGGAGCTAACGGTTCAGTTTGTCGAAACAATGGCGCATAACCGCTATCTGAAATACTGTCCGGGCGCGGGGCAGAAAGACGTTTGCGAAGCAATCGAAATGGACGGCGAACGCCCGCTGATTTTTGTCGAGCCAAAAGGGCATGGGCCATCGCGCTATACGGGAGACCGCCAACAATTGAAAAACGCGGTCAATGGCGTGTTGGTTTATCGTTACACCGGACAAGCAGAAGATCACGACAAGATCACCGGCAAATTTATCGGTTATGACTTGCAGGCGGTTTATGGCACGCTGTGGGCGCGCGCGCAGGGAAGCGAAAACGAAACTTATGGTGAAACCCAGGATTACCAAACGCGAGCGTTTTTTGTCCTGCAGGCAGACAAGTCATCCGCCAAAACCGAATTGAAACTTGGCGCGCTCGGGTCGGCATTTCGCGGCACGGTCGGATTCAAAAACAAGGCGCGTCCACCTTGGGGGTGGTTTGATAGCTCGGAAAAGGATCGTCCTCTGGGAGAATGGTTTTTTGATCCGGCTGCGGTTGTGGCGCGGCATTTCAATTTAGGACAGGATTTTGCGACGGCCTACATCTACAACCCGTATTTCAAAATCGGGCAGTGACAAGACACACCTGCGCCACCAAGATAAAAGTTAGGATTTTGTGGATTTTAGAAGTAGGTAAGAAGTGGAGCTAGTCGGGCTCGAACCGACGACCTCTGCAATGCCATTGCAGCGCTCTTCCAAGCTGAGCTATAGCCCCATATTCAACGGTAAATATCCTAATGGTCGAGAACGTGCCCTGTTCAAGGGCGCGGCCATCTTAGCCAATCAACCCCTATCCGTCAAGAATGCTTCGTGAGATTTGTTGCGGGCCAACTGCCTGTTCGGCCATTAGATAAAATGCGTTCGCGCACGCGCCAGTGTCAGGACGGCGACACTGCGTGCGCCGCCTTTGAGCAAGGTTTGCGCCAGTTCGTGTGCCGTACTGCCGGTAGTCAGAACGTCATCTACCAAAAGCACGGCGCGGTTTTCCAACAGGCGTGGCGCGCGCACGCGAAAGGCGCCTGCGAGCGAGCGTGCGCGTTCGCGCGCGCCCAGACCTGCGCGATGGCGTTCTGTTTGTTTGGCGCGTACCAGACTTGCGGTGTTGACGGGCAACCCTGTGGCTGACGCCAGGGCTTGCGCAATGATTTCTGCTTGATTGAATGTGCGTTCAGACAGGCGTGAGGCGTGCAAGGGAACTGGCACAATGACGTCGCTGTGGTGCAGTTCTGCATGCCGCTCGAATGTTTGCCGTAGCTGTTGTCTGGCGCGTGGGCATACGTGCGCATGTCGTTTTTGCCACAAGATGGTCTCGCGCCACGCACCTTCATAAATGCCGCAAGCGCGCGCCACATTGAACGCCAGGTTTTCACAACGCCCGCACAGACGCTCCGCCGGTTCCAGATAGCTCGCCAAAGCAGACAACGGCAAACCGCATTTGGCGCAACGGAAACTTTCTGCCGCCAGCGTTTCGCTGTCAGTCCAACAGACGTGACAGGCCACGCCATCGCGCCACGATTCGATTTGCGCCGCACAAACCAGACAGCTTTGGGGATAGAGCGTTGCCACCGCAGCGTCGCGCACTTCTGTTGCCAGACGGCGGAAACCGGCAAACAAGCGTGGCAAATGCTGTGTGGCAAGAACCGGCATAAGAGGAAGAGAAGCGCTGGCATGAAACCAGTTGGCAGCACGAACAGATTAAAACATCAAGCCAAGGCGTTGCAGCAAATCCATGAAGCGCACTTCTTTGCGCAATTTATCGAAGCGCGGGTCTACCCGCAGCCACACCATGCGTTCAGAACGTTCCTGGAATGCCTGGTTGAGCAACTCAATGGCGCGGTCTTTTTCACCCAGGCCGGTGTGAATCAATGCCAGATGGAAAGCTGAAACGTGTCGTTGACCAGCCAGTTGTTGCAACTCAGACAAAACTTGCAATGCTTCATTGCGTTTTCCGGCGACTGCATATGCGTGGCCCAACTCGGCTTTGACCAGGACGCTGCCGCGCGAAAGCGCAAAGGCTTTTTGGAATTCGGCGATGGCTTCCGGGTATTTGCCTTGCTGCAATTGTGCCAGCGCCTGGTAACGATGTGCAGGGAAGAAATTAGGATCGAGCTTGAGCGTTTGCAGCGCCTGTTTGACGGTATCGTCATCGCGATGCGCCAGATAGTTGATCCAGCTCAAATGCGAGATCACGATCAGCGAAAACGGGTCCAGTTCCTGAGCACGTTTGACGGTGGCCAGTGCTTCATCCGTGCGTCCGGTGACGGCCAACAAACTGGAATACCACTGATGCGCGTGCGCATAGTTCGGTTTCAACTCGATCGCTCGTTTGAAACCGCGTTCGGCTTCGAGCCAGTTCCATTCCCACTGAAAATAAATGAACGCCAGCGCCGCGTGCGCTTCGGCCAGGTTCTCATCCAGTGACAGCGCTTTTTCGGCGGCGGCTTTGGCTTTGGGAAACGTCTCTTTGCCGGGCAACACGCTGTAATTGACCAGCATGTTGTAACAATCAGCCAAGCCCGCATACGCAGGCGCATAGCTTGGGTCAGCCTGAATGGCCTGTTCAAAAAACTTCAGGCCTTCCTGAATGCTTTCTGCCGTGCGTTTGTTCCAGGCGTTGCGCCCTTTTAACGAAAGCTGATGCGCGTCTATGCGGCGTTGCTCTTCGCCGCTGAGCGTGAGCCGCAATTTTTCAGAAACGTCGTGCGCGATTTCTTGTTGCATCAACAACAAATCGGCGATTTTGCGATTGTATTGTTCACCCCACAGGTGGCGGTCGTCGCGTGCGTCAACCAGCGCAATGCTGACAGACAGGTTTTCGCCGCGTTGCACGATGCGTCCGCTCAGCACGGCGTGCACATCCAACTCGCGCGAAATCTGTTTGGCGTCTACTTCCTGACCTCGGTAACGCAACACGGCGCCGCGTGACCTGACCGTCAGATTCCGCAATTGCGACAAATGGTTGATGATGCTGTCGGTCAACGTGTCGCTGAGTAGTTGCGTGTCGGCGTCTGTATTGGTCACCAGCAACGGCAACACCGCGATGGAATCAATCACGTCTTCGCGCAGTTTGAGGTAATAGAAGCCAGACGCCGCCAACAAGACGAGCACGAGCAGCACCCAGCCGATGCGGCGTTTATGCAATTGGATTTGCGTAACGATGTATTCCGCGCTGGAAGTCGTTTGGCCTTTGAGCGCTTCGGTTTCGGCCAGATTGGGCGAAGAACCGGACTGGATGACTGCCGTGTCATAACTCGCCACCGGTTTGGCGCCGCTGCTGGCGCTGGAATTGATCGAATGCGGCAAGGTCGAAGTGACTTCCAGTTCACGCTTGAGGCTTTTCAAATCCAGCAACAGGTCTTTGATGGTTTGATAGCGTTCGTCGCGGTCTTTGCGCAGCGCTTTGTTGATGATGCGTTGAAATTCCTGTGGCACTGCGGGCGCAAACAGGTTCAGTGGTTGCGGCTCGCGGCTGAGCAACTCGGTCATGACATCCAGCGGCGTCTGTCCGTTGAAGGGAGGCCGACCTGCGGTCATTTCGTACAGTACGACGCCCAGGCTGAAAATATCCGAACGGGCATCCACGCGCAGTCCGCGCGCCTGTTCCGGCGACATATAGGTCGCCGTTCCCATCACCGTGCCGGGATCGGTATCCAGCCGCGCCAATGTCGGAGACTCAGAGCCGCTGGTTGTCGCTGTGCGTTCGGTCAGTTTTGCCAGACCAAAATCCAATACTTTGACAATGCTGTCGTGCCGCACCATCACGTTTTCGGGTTTGATGTCACGATGGATGATGCCTGCGTCGTGGGCCGACGCCAACGCCGACGCGATCTGTATGCCGACTTCCAGCGTCGTTGACACTGTCAACCGCCCACCACTGAGCATCTGACGTACGGTTCGGCCATCCACATATTCCGTAGTGATAAACCGTTTGGCCTCGCATTCGCCAATTTCGTGGATGGTGATGATGTTGGGATGGCTCAACGCGCTGGCGGTTTTGGCCTCTTGTTCAAAGCGCAACAGGCGATGCTGGTCCTGGGTGAAATCCGTGAGCAACAGTTTCAGCGCGACTTTGCGTTCCAGCCGTGTGTCGAGCGCCAGATACACTTCGCCCATCCCGCCCGCGCCGAGCGGGGCAAGAATCTCGTAACGATCGAACCGAGATCCGATGGTAATAGGCATAAAGTGTCTATTTCAGTTGTAATTACGCGTCGCCCGGGCAGTCTAACACCGGCAGTTTGAACCAACAAAAGAACGTCACTCAAGTCTGGAATTGCACTTTGAAGTCGCGCATTTGTTGGCCGGTGAATTGTTGTCCCCACCGTTCTGCCAACTGGCAAGCATATCCCAGAGCGTCATCGCAGATACGATTGAGCAGGCCCAGTTGTTGCGCTTCGTGTGCATCAATGCGCTCACCGGTCAAAAACATGCGCCGGGCGGCGTCCAGGCCGATCAGCCGGGGCAGCCGTTGGGTGCCGCCCCAACCGGTGATCAGTCCGCGCTTGGCTCCCGGATGGGCAAATGACGAGCGCGGCGTGCCGTAACGCAAATCGCAACTGAGCGCCAGGTCCAACCCGCCGCCCATGCAAACTCCATCAATGGCGGCGATAGAGACGGGAACAGATTCGCTGATGGCGCTCAGCAATGTCTGGCCGCGTCGGGAAAATTCGGCGGCTTGCGCAGGCTTTAAGGCGGCAACTTCGCCGAGATCCGCGCCAGAAGAAAACGCCCCGCCTGCTCCTGTAACAATCAAGCTGCGCAGCTCTGGTTTTTCGCGCACATACGCCAATGCGTCGGCCAGAGCTTCCATCATCGTTTGTGTCAGGCAATTGAGCTGCGCGGGGCGATTGAGCGTGATGATCGCGTACGTCCCGTGTTCGGTCAGAATGAGAGGTTGGGAAGTGCCGTCAGTCACGTGGTTTCACGTTTTCGCGAATGTATTTGATGATGTCTTCTGTCGAAGTGCCTGGCAGGAAAATTGCGCCTACGCCGGCTTCTTTTAGTTTGGGAATGTCGTCTTCGGGAATGATGCCGCCGCCAAACAGCAGCACATCGTCCATGCCTTTTTCCCGCATCAATTCCAGCACGCGCGGAAAAATCGTCATGTGCGCACCTGACAGAATCGAAAGCCCGACAATATCTACGTCTTCCTGCAATGCGGCGTTGACGATTTGTTCGGGCGTTTGCCGCAACCCCGTGTAAATGACTTCCATCCCGGCATCGCGCAATGCGCGCGCGATAACTTTGACGCCGCGGTCGTGACCGTCCAAGCCAGGTTTGGCTAACAGAACTCGGATTTTTTGTTCAGACATAGCGCTTTCATCCGACTGGCGGTTCCACTTTCAATCAGCGGTTGAAAGCGGAACCGCCAGCACGAGTTATTTTTCCTTCTTTCCGGTGAAACTGACGGTGGGCAATCCGTCAGCGTTGATTTGTCCTTTTAGCGTACCGCCGTCGAGCTTGCCGGTGAGGTCGGCGACGATGGTCTGGCCGCCGAAGTCGCCTTTGATGCGGAACTTCACGTCATTGCCGTTAACCGCGCCGTTCGTGATTTGCGCCAGGCCGAGCGGGGTATCGAGCGTGCCGCCCAGTTCCGTGCCATTCATCTTGATGACGGCTTTTAACTGCATCGCGCCATCGGGCGTGTCAGCGGTGAGCTGCCAGGTGCCGACAATGTCAGCGCCAGCGTTTGTCGCACCGGTTGCCGCCGTCGCCGGACCGCGCAAGGGTTTGCCTTCGACGTCAAAGGCTTCGACCGGGCCGAATTCTTTGAGCACGTCAGCAATCTTTTTGGCATCGCCGACCGCGACAATTTGCAGCTTGTTGAGGTCAAGATATTTCTGCGCCACGCGCTGCACGTCGTCAGGTGTGACCGCTGCAATTTTTTGCGGATAGGTATCCCAGTAATCCGCAGGCAGATTGTAGATTTTCGACGTGATCGCGTTTTGCAACACAGATTGCGGAAATTCCAGTTGCAACGCCCAGCCGCCGACGATGGTGCGTTGTGCGCGTTCAAATTCCTCTGCCGGAACTTTTTCCTCGCGAATGCGCTTGAGCTCGTTGCGCAACTCTTCCATCGAGCCTTTGGTTACATCAGTGCGGACTTCGGTGTTGGCTTGAAAGACGCCACGATATTTGAACGAGCTGACGCTGCTATACGCGCCATAGGTGTAGCCTTTGTCTTCGCGCAGGTTGAGGAACAGGCGGGCGCTTGCGCCGCCGCCGATCACCTGATTCATCATTTCCAGCGCGAAATAATCCGGGTCAGTGCGCGTAATGGTTTGCGCGCCGACCAGCAAATTGGTTTGCACCGAACCGGGGCGATCAATCAGCGTGATTTTGGCCGGTCCCAAATCCGGCACGCTGGGGATCGTTGTCGCGGGTACATCGCCACGTTGCCAGGCTCCGAAGGTCTTTTCCAGCTTGGCGACGATTTCTGCCGGTTTCACGTCACCCACAATGGCAAAGATGGCGTTGTTGGGTTTGTAGTAGGTTGCGTGAAAGGCCTTCAGCGTGTCAGGCGTAATGCGATTGATCTGTTCCGCCGACAACGCCGCCCGTCCGCCGGGATGGTTGCCATACATCACTTTGTTGAACCGCTCGAACGCCAGAAAACCGGCTTGTGCGCGTTGCAACCGGATGGTGGCGATGTTGCGCTGTTTCAGTTTGTTGAAATCATCCGCCGGGAAGCTGGGATTGAGCAGCACGTCAGCGAACAGCTCCAGGATCGGGTCGAAGTTGTCGGTCAAGCCAGAGGCTGATACTGAGCTGCTCAACGACGCCAGCCCGGAATTGGCCGTCAGCGATGCGCCAAGCTGATCAACCTGCTCAGAGATTTTTTTGCTGTCGCGTGTTTTGGTGCCTTCGCGCAACATCGTCGCGGTGTATTGCGCCGTGCCGACTTGCTCGTCACTGTTGGCCAGGCCGCCGCTCAGGATGACCATCTGCATCGAAAACGTCGGCAGTTTGTGATCTTCCAGAATGAGCACTTGCAGGCCGTTGGCCAGCTTGGTTTCGTACGGTTTGGGCAATTTGACCTTGAGGACGTCTTTGCTGACGGGGGCTTTGCCTTTGATCACGGCGCCTTTGGTCGAAGGACGCGCCGGTTGCTGGCCTTGCGCCAATGCGGGCGACACACAGAGCGCCGCCAATGCAGTCAACATCAGCACACAGCCAAGCATTCCATAGAAGCGGGAAATTGTCTTTTTCATGGCTTTTCTCCGAATAAATCTACTCTCGTTTGCCAGACGTGCGTGACGTCTATCGGGCGGCTCCGGCACTGGCGGCGCCTCTGGGTTTGGGGATGGCAAGGCCGACGGTGCGCTGGCTGGCTTGCAGATATTTTTGCGCCACGCGCTGCACGTCTTCCTTGGTTACCGCCATCAGCTTGTCAATGCGTGTATTGACCAGATTGGGATCGTTATACGCAGTGACGGCTTCGACCAGGTTGATGGCCAACCCCAGAGAGCTTTGGCGCGATTGAATCGCGCTACGTTTGGCAAACTGCTTGGCTTTTTCCAACTCCCAGTCGGCAATCGGTTCTTTTTGCAACAGGGCGATTTCTTCGTAAATGACGGCTTCGACATCTTCTGCTTTTTTGCCGGGCGCGATGTTGGCGCTGATCTGAAATGCGCCGGGGCCGCGCCGCGCGTTCAAACCGCTGAACGCTGACAGCGCCATTTGTTTTTCCCGCACCAGTTTTTGATAGAGCCGCGAGCTTTGCCCGCCGCCCAGCACCGTGCCGAGCATTTGCAGGGCGTACGCATCGGGAGTGTTGCCGATGATGCCTTTGTAACCGATGTTGAGCAGCGCCAGTTGCGCCAGCGGGTCTTCGACCGTGAAGCGACGTTCGGCGGTTTGCGCCGGTTCGGTGGCGTCTACTTTGGCCGGGGCAGGCTGGGCCGGAATGACTTCGAAGTATTTTTTGATTTTGGCCAGCGCTTCGGCGGGTTTGAAATCGCCGACCAGCGCAAGCACGGCGTTGTTCGGCGCGTAGTAAATGCGGAAGAACTCTTTCACGTCTTCCACGCTCGCGGCATTCAGGTCTTCCATCGAACCGATGACCGAATGTTTATAGGCGAAATTGTCATACATCGTTTCGCCGAATTTTTCGCGAAAGACGCCGTACGGCTGATTGTCCAATCCCAGCCGACGTTCTTCCTGTACGGCGTTGCGCTGGTTGTCCAGGTTTTCTTTGGAAATATCCAGACCCTTCATGCGGTCAGCTTCCAAAAAGAGCAGCAAGTCGAGCTGGTTGGCGGGCAGCGTTTCAAAATACAGCGTACGCTCTTCGTTGGTGGTGCCGTTCATCTGACCGCCGTTGGTGTCAATCAGAATGAAATGTTCGCTTTTGCCGACGTTTTCCGAACCCTGGAACATCATGTGTTCAAACAGGTGGGCAAACCCTGTGCGGCCTTTCTTTTCATTGCGTGAACCGACGTCGTAATTGAGCGCCAGCGAGATGACTGGCGCGCTGTGATCTTCGACCAGCAATATGCGCAAGCCGTTTTTCAGCTTCAGGTCCTGGAATTTGACCAGACCGGAAGAGGCTTTGCCGGAAACGGTTTTGCTTTGTGCCTTGCTCTGTGCGCTGGCGGGCAAATTGGGCGTCAACAACGCCGCCAACAGCAAGGCGCACCCGAAGCGGTGCCTGATGCGGTAGGTGATGCTCATAGATTCCTCTTTCTGGCCTTGCGGGCCGCAATCGAAATGTCTTTAAAAATCAGGTTCCTGGTATTCGCCAAAGACAGGCCGCAGCACGTCGCACATTTCGCCGAGGGTGCAATCTGCGCGTGCGCAGTCAATCAAAAGCGGCATCGTGTTGTTCTGCGGATTTTCTGCGCCGCGTTGCAAGGCATCCAGTGCCCGTTGCGCCGCCGCTTGATCGCGGCGTGCGCGCAGTTTGGCCAGACGTTCTTGCTGCAACTGCGCCACGGATTCGTCAATGTAGAGAATGTTCGCTTCGCCCAATTCATTGCCGTCCAACTGATATTCGTTGACGCCGACAATGACTTTTTCGCCGCGTTCGACGGCGCGCTGATATTGGTAAGCAGATTCCTGTATTTCTTTTTGCGGGAAGCCAAGTTCGATGGCTTCGACCATACCGCCCAGCGCGTCAATCTTGCGGAAGTATTCCCAGGTTTCTTCTTCAAGTTCGCTGGTCAGTTTTTCAACGAAATACGAACCGCCGAGCGGATCCACTGTGTTTGTCACGCCGGTTTCGTGCGCGATGATTTGTTGGGTTCGCAAAGCAATCAGCGCCGCGCGTTCGGTGGGCAACGCCAGCGCTTCGTCGTAACCGTCGCAATGCAGGCTTTGCGTTCCGCCGAGTACGCCGGCCAGCGCCTGAATCGCCACGCGAATGATGTTGTTGATCGGTTGTTGCACGGTCAGGCTGACGCCCGCCGTTTGTGTGTGAAAGCGCATTTGCCACGAACGCGGATTTTGCGCGTTGAAGCGTTCTTTCATCACACGATACCAGATGCGCCGCGCCGCGCGATACTTGGCGATCTCTTCAAAAAAGTCGTTGTGCGCGTTGAAAAAGAACGACAGACGCGGCGCGAATTCGTCCACTTCCAGCCCGGCGCGGATGCCGTATTCGACATATTCGATGCCGTCGCGCAACGTGAACGCCAGTTCCTGCGCGGCGGTCGCGCCCGCTTCGCGAATGTGGTAGCCGCTGATGGAAATCGAATTCCATTTCGGCATTTCCGTCGCACAGAATTTGAACGTGTCTGTGACCAGACGCATCGCCGGACGCGGCGGATAAATCCATTCTTTCTGGGCGATGTATTCCTTGAGAATGTCATTTTGCAGCGTGCCGCCGATGTTTCGCCACGAAAAGCCACGCCGTTCCGCTGCCGCCAGAAAGAAGGCGAAGATCATCGAAGCCGGTGCATTGATCGTCATCGAAGTCGTGACTTGATCAAGTGGAATGCCGTCAAAGAGCACTTCCATGTCTTCGCGCGACGCAATGGCCACGCCGCATTTGCCGACTTCGCCTTCGGAAATTGGATGGTCTGAGTCGTAACCCATCAGCGTTGGCAGATCGAAGGCGGTCGAAAGTCCCGTCTGGCCGTGTTCGAGTAAATATTTGAAACGCTGATTGGTGTCAAAAGCGGAGCCGAACCCCGCAAACTGACGCATCGTCCAGGTGCGTGCGCGATAGCCTGTCGGATGAATGCCGCGCGTATAGGGCGGTGTTCCGGGAAAGCCGATGTCGCGCTCAAAATCTATGTTTTCGACATCGCGGGGCGTGTATAGCCGTTGAATCGGTTTCAGTGAAACCGTGGAATACTCGCTCTGGCTTTCGGGCAATTTGCGCAACGATTCTGCCAGATGTTGTTCTTCCCATTCTTGCTGTAATTCATCCAGCCGTTGATTGCTTGCGGCGGCGTCGGTGGCATTGCTCATCATAAATGCTCCTAAAAAACGCAAAACGGATGCGCCAGCAGTGCGTCCGCTGCGGTGCTTATGGATCGGAATACAGGCGGGTAAGTTTATGAATCGCGATGATATTTGAGGCGCTGGACGATGGCAAGCAGCGTCGCCGTAAGGTCAACTGGCGGAATGGTCAAGCCCATTTTGTCAGGCAATCACACTGTGCAAAAGCAGGTGGGTGAGGTAATAGAGCGCAACGCCGGCAAACACCAACAAGGAAATTTGCGCGCCGCCTTCGCGGTTGACTTCGGGGATCAGGTCGGACGCCGCGACATAGAGCGTTACGCCTGCTGACAATGGCAAAGTGTATTTCACCGCAGGTTGCATCAACGTGACAGACAGAATGCCGGCAAAGGTCGCGACCGCAATGATGATGGTTGCGCGCCGAGCCGCACTGTCATCGCGCCCCGAAGAAAGAATGATCGACGCGACGGTGAAGCCTTCGGGAATTTTGTGCAGGATAATCGCGATAAACAGCAAAAGTCCTAAGCGAAGATTGGTCAACACGCCGGACGCAATCGCGACGCCGTCAAAAAATGTGTGGATGGAAAGCGCGATGACGGCAGAGACGGCGACTCCGCGCCGCACCATTTCTTCTGTATGTGTCTCTTCGCCAAAATGAAAATGCGGCGCAATGGTGTGTTCGGCAAATTGCAGCAGTAGATAGCCTCCCATCACCCAGCCCATCGCCAGGGAGACATTTTCTTGCCATTGCAGGGCGATTTCAGGAATGACATCAAGAAAGACTGCCGCGAGCATAAATCCTGCGCCTAACGCGATGAGGCCACGGAGTTTAGCGCGCTCAGCCGCACGCAATTTGGTGATCAAAAAACCGCCCAGCAGGTTTCCGGCAGAGGCTAATAGGCCGAAGCTAAGCAATTGTATAATTGACTGCAATGTCATTGATGAAGTGTCAGAAATGCGCTCTCAAACAAAACTATGGTGACCACAAACAACGCGCACTATAGCACAGCCAGGACTTTTCCCCCAGGAAAGTCAAAAAGTACACCTCCCAGGATTAGAGCTACCGGTTGTTCCGGTTGAGTACTTAGCGCAAGATTGTACTTGCTATATTTTGCTTAAGTTTACAGTAAATGGGTTGAAGTGATAATTGAAAGGCTGGTGGCCGATAAATTTCTTGACAGCCTGTGGCGCGTGGCATAGTATACGCGCCACTTGTGGAGCAAAGTGGGTGAAAGTGGTGGAAAGTAGCCCGAAATAGCGCAAAGCGGCCAAAAATGAATGCGCTTATGTGTGTTTAAGATTCTGATTAAAAATTAGGGCGCAACCACGATAGTTGGGAGCAAACATTGTGTTTTTGTCGGAATGGCAAATTGCCAGACAAGGTCGGAGTTGAGACCGACGGATATCAAGATGAGATTAGGGTGAGAAATGCTGCGTGGAAGCTATCCAGCGAAAATGGATGATAAAGGCCGACTGAAGATACCGGCCAGCTTCAAACGCTTTTTGGACGAGAAGTACGGCACTGCAGATTTTTATGTGACGAGCACGAATGGCGAATGCGCTCGTGTTTACCCCATCAAGGAATGGGAAGCGCTTGAGAACGAGTTGGCGTCATTGCCGACGATGGATCCGGCCAAGCGAAAGTTTTTAGACCGCGTCAACTATTACGGACAGATGCAGGCCACCGATGCGCAAGGACGCATTTCAATTCATCAGTTGTTGCGCACGGAGGCGGAGTTGTTGGGAGAGGTGACGGTCTTTGGTTATTTGACCTACCTGGAAGTTTGGAACGCAGAGCGATTCCGTCGCTCGCGGTTGGAAGCGCAGCCGTATACCGATGAAGATTGGGCCGCGCTGGCCAAACTCGGAATTTGAGCAGGTTTCAGTTGGGGAGATGCGCATTTAACTGGGCACACCGCGCATCTCCTCCCCCGTGCCCGCCCAAGGGTTGAACGCCAAGCCATCACTGAGGCACTGAGGTCGAGTCGTTATGGAACTCCATCGCCCAGTGATGCCTGAAGAAACATTGCTGCAGTTAGCAGCCGGGCGTGGCGGGTTGTTTATTGATGCAACGCTCGGATTGGGCGGGCACACGGAATTGATACTTCAGGCGTCGCCGGACAATCGCGTGATTGGGCTGGATCGCGACACTGAAGCGTTGGCGCTGGCGCGCACACGATTAGCGCCCTATGGCGCACGGTTTGTTGGGGTTCATTCCGATTATCGTCGTCTCAAAGAAGTTTTAGCAGACAACGGAAACGAGCCGGTCGCGGGCATTTTGGCCGACTTGGGAGTTTCGTCACTACAGCTCGATACGCCAGAACGCGGGTTCAGCTTTCGTTTTGCTGACACCGATGCGCCGCTGGATATGCGGATGGATCGGGAAGAAGGCACCACGGCCGCTGATTTGGTCAATGATCTGAGCGAACGAGAGCTGGCGGATATCATCTTTGAGTATGGCGAAGAGCGCGCAGCCCGGCGCATCGCACGCAGGATTGTTGCGGAACGGGTCAAAACGCCACTCACAACGACGGCGCAACTGGCAGACTTGGTCATCAAGGCGGTTCAGCAAAAAGGACATTGGCGGATACATCCGGCGACACGCACCTTTCAAGCTTTGCGGATAGCGGTCAACCGCGAGTTGGAAGGGTTAGATAAGTTCGTTGCCGATGCCGTTGAGGTGCTTGCGCCCGCTGGGCGGTTAGTGGTCATCACTTTTCATTCGCTCGAAGACAGAATCATCAAACAAACCTTCCGGTTCCAGTCTGGTCAATGCCAGTGTCCCGCGAGCCAGCCTGTGTGCCGATGCGGAGCGTTTGCGCGCGTGGAGGTTTTGACGCGTAAGGCGTTACTGCCCAGCGAGGCGGAAATTGCCGCAAACCCACGCGCCAGAAGCGCCAAGTTACGCGCTTGCCGCAAGTTGTCATAGCCATCACTGCCAAGCTATCCGCAAGAGCAAGAACCGAGTGCAAGATTATTGCCAAGCGAGGAAGAGGTTCCCCCGGATTTCTCCCAGCTGGCCTACTTTCAGGAGCGTGGGAACATGAAAGCTCAGCAGAATCGCCTCAAAGTCGGACCTCCATCCACTACCAGACGCCGTGCTTCATCGCCTGCCGTTCGCATTTCCGCGAGTTCCAAACGCAGTGCGCGCACAACGCGTTCGTCGCGTGCTCACAAATCCGAACCAGAGTCGGGCACAAACGTGCTTTGGATTTTGATGGTGGTGGGCGGTTTGGTGGCGACCGGATTTATCTTTGCCTTGCGCTCGCAAATCAACGTCTACCATTTGGGCCAGACCGAATCGCAATTGAAGACCGAATTAGACCGGCTTTCCGATCACCAACGTTACCTGGCGTTGGAACAGCAGCGTGCGCTGAGCGTGCGTGAGAGCGATCTGGCAGCCAAACAGTCCGGGTTGATACAACCCAAATTGAATCAGGCCGGTCCTGCGCCTGTCGCGCCAGTTGCGTCAACGACAGTCGCAGCGTCCAATGCGCGTCCTGCGGCGAAGCCCGTCACAAACAAAGCGCCGACCACGATTGCTAAAGCACAACCCAAAAAAGAAAAAGAGAAACCGGCCAAATCGCTGGCGGTCAAAACACAGCCGAAAAACAATCGCCAACAGCTTGCGTTGGTGCGTCCTGCCGTAAAAACCAAAAAAGACACACCTTCCCAACGGCCTGTGCCGCGAGCTTTGACGCGCCGCTGAAGATGGCGTGGCGCGAACGATTTTTCCCCCAACTCTTCTGATCAGAGGTACCGGCAATGCGAACCAAACAAAAAGACAACGAGACGCGCAAAAGGCTCTTGTGGCTTGGCTTGTTGCTGGTTACCTGGATGCTGGTCATCATCTGGCGGCTGACCTGGTTGCAGGTTTTGCGGCACGATCATTACGTGCTGGAAGCAGCGCACAACCAACAGCGCTCGGTCGAAACACTGGCGACGCGCGGCAGCATTGTTGATCGCAATGGTAAAGAACTGGCGGTCACGGTCATTACCGAATCGCTCTATGCTGACCTCAAAGAGTTCAAAAGCGAGGCGGAACGCCAAACCGCCGCACAATTGCTTGCGCCTGTGCTCGGCTATAACGAAGCCGAGTTGCTGAAAAAATTGACGGGCGAGGCGCGCTTTGTCTGGCTCAAGCGCAAACTCGATCCCGATAAATCGCAAGCCGTTGCCGAAATCATCAAGACGCAGAAACTCAGCGCCTTGGCAGTCAAGCGTGAACCATTGCGCATCTATCCCAACGAAGAACTGGCCGCCTCGTTGATCGGATTTGTTGGCGCGGATGAGAAGAACGACAGGCTGGATGATAAAGGGTTGGCCGGATTGGAGCAGACACAAGATACGTTCTTGCACGGCAAACCCGGTGAGATTCAAGTCGCCAAAGACGGCAAAAATCGTCCGTTTGGCCGTAGCGAAATTCCCGCGTTGGGCGGAGCGCAGGTTGTCACCACAATAGATGCCGCCTTGCAGCACAAGATCGAAGTGCTGCTCGATGAAGCGTTGCACATGAGCAAGGCCAAGGCCGCGAGCGCCATCGTGCTTGATCCGCACAATGGCGAAGTCCTGGCGCTGGCCAACACGCCGGGCTTCAATCCTAACGAACGTCCAAAACAAGCGGACGAAGAAGCGCGTCACAATCGCGTCATCAGTTGGCCGTACGAACCCGGCTCGATTTTCAAGATCGTGACCTATGCCGCTGCCTTTGAAGAAGGCAAGGCTACGCCGACCGACATGCTCAATTGCGGCAACGGCGAAATCGCCATCGGCAAGCGTGTGATTCACGACACCCATGCGTATGGCACGCTTACGGTAGCCGATGCGTTCGCGAAATCTTCAAACGTGTGCGCGATCAAGCTGGCACAGCGTCTGGGCAAAGAAACATTCGCTGATTACATCAGTCGTTTCGGATTCGGACGCAAAACCGGCATTGAACTGCCCGCAGAATCGCGCGGGATCGTCAATCCGCTGACATCCTGGCGCCCTGATTCGATTGGTTCGGTCGCCATCGGACAGGAAATCTCTGTCACTTTGTTGCAAGCGGCAGGCGCAGTGGCAACCGTCGCCAACCGTGGCGTCTGGGTGCAACCGCATCTCGTCAGACAAGTTGTTGCGCCAGATGCGCGCGTCTTGCACGAAGCGAAACCGGCGACGCGTCAGGTCGTCAGCGAGAAGACGGCGCAGATGATGGCGACGGTGATGGAACGTGTGGTTACGCACGGCACGGCACGGCACGCGATTCATTTGGCCGGTTACACGGCGGCAGGCAAAACCGGCACGCCACAGAAGGTAGACCCGCGTACCAAGGCATATTCGCAAACGAAATTCATGCCGTCGTTTGCCGGATTTGTCCCGGCGACCGATCCGAAATTTGTGATCGTCGTAATGCTGGATGAGCCGCAAGGCGCGCATCAGGGCGGCAGCGTGGCCGCGCCGCTGTTCAGCATGATTGCCCAGATCGCGCTCGGTGATTTTGTCGTGCAGCCTGATACGCCGGAATTCCGCTCGACGCTCGTTGCCTTGTCGAAACGTTACGAAACCGAAAGTTCAAAAGAAGAAGAACTGGCCAATCCTAACGCGGGAGAGGTGATGGGGCCGGTTGCGCCTTCGGCAGAGACGTTGTCAGCGCAAGCGAAGCAAACTCCCGCGCCAGTTGCCAACAATGACCGGCTGACTTCCAGTGCATTGCCATCGGCAAACCTGGCACAGACGAAACCGGCGCAGGGAAAAGCGAAACCGGCGCCCAAACCGGAGGAAGCCGACAGCGGCGCATTGGCCGTGATGCCCGATTTTCGCGGGCGCGGCGTGCGGGCGGTGATGCAGCTCTCAGCCGAATTGCGGTTGAACGTCAAATTACAGGGCACGGGCGTGGCCGTGCGCCAAACTCTTGCGCCGGGCACGAGGTTTCGCCCAGGCGCTGAATGTGTTGTGGAATTTCATTAGGTGTGAGGAATGACCAGGGTTCGTGACATCGCGGCTTATCTCAATGCGCAAACGAGCGGCGGCAATTTAGACGCCGCTGTTGGTGTTTTTAGCCACGTTGTTACAAACGATTCGCGCCGCGCGATGCCGGGGGGCATCTTCGTTGCGATAAAGGGCGCACAGGCCGACGGACACCAGTTCATAGGCCAGGCAACGAAGCGCGGCGCGATAGCTGTCGTGTCAGAACAACCGCGTCCGGCGGATTATACCGGCACGTGGTTGCAAGTCGCCGATGCGCGCGTGGCATTGGCGCGCGCCACCGCGCTTGTGTATGACCACCCATCGCGCAAACTGAAATTGGTTGGCGTCACCGGTACCAACGGCAAGACGACCACCACGCATTTGCTCGACGCGATCTTTCAGGCGGCGGGCGGCAAAACGGCGTTGATGGGCACGATCAGCTATCGCATTGGAGAGGAACAGGTGGACGCCGCTTTCACGACCCCGGAAGCGCCAGAGATTCAGGATTTCTTGCGGCGCGCCGTCGAAGCCGGAGTCACCCATGCGGTGATGGAGGTTTCTTCGATTGCCTTGGCGCTGCATCGCGCGGACGAATTGGAATTTGCCGTTGCGGCATTCAGCAATCTGACGCAAGACCATTTGGACATACACGGCACGATGGACAACTACTTCGCCGCCAAATGCAAACTGTTTGACGGCAGCATCGGCCAGCGTCCAGGGGCCTCGGTGGTCAATCTGGATGATCCGCGTGGCGCACAGTTGCAAGCGTTGTGTACGGGCAAAGTCTTGACCTATGCGCTCGATGCCAAAGCCGACATTATGCCTGTGGGCAAAGACGCAGCGCGCAATTTTGGCTTGGATGGTTTGCATTTCACGGCGCATACGCCTGCGGGAGACATCGAAATCAATTCGCCGCTGGTGGGACGTCCGCACGCATACAACAGTTTGTGCGCCGTCGGTGTTGGGCTGGCATTAGGATTAGAACTTGACGTGATTGCCAACGGCATCAACCGTTGCACGGGCGTGGCTGGCCGGTTTGAACGCGTTAGCACTTCGGCAGACGATGTCACGGTGGTGGTGGATTACGCGCACACGCCTGACGCCTTGGTCAATGTGCTGGGCACTGTGCGCAACGCGCAAAAAGGCCAAAACGGCAAACGCGGACGGTTGATCACTGTGTTTGGTTGTGGCGGTGATCGTGATCGCACCAAACGCCCCTTGATGGGCGAAGAAGCCGCACGATTGAGCGATTGGGTGATTGCGACCTCTGACAATCCGCGCAGCGAAGAGCCGCTGTTGATTTTGAACGACATTCGTGTGGGCATGGATCGCATCGGCAAAAACTACGAATTGGTCGTGGACCGCCGCGAAGCGATTTTTAAAGCCATCACGCAGGCCAAGCCGAATGACGTGATTCTGATCGCCGGAAAAGGACATGAGACTTATCAGATTTTGCCGACGGGCAAGATTCATTTTGATGATCGCGAAGTGGCGCGCGAAGCGTTGTTAGAGCGGCGCGCCAAATTGGGATAACCGTGAAGCTACGCGAGATTGCGCGTTTATGCGCAGCCAGTCATTTGCTCAGCGAAGCGCGCGCCGACATTGAACCGAGCGGCGTGGTGATTGATTCGCGCGCGGTGAAACCGGGTGATTTGTTCGTTGCTTTGCCGGGCGCTCAGGTGGACGGGCATCAGTTCGTGCGCGACGTGCTGGAAAAAGGCGCGTGCGCGGCATTGGTCGTACACCACCGGTTGCCGTTTGCCAGCGATCTGGGCGCATTGGCTGACCAGTTGTTGTTTGTTGAAAATACGATTTGCGCCTTTCAGCAACTGGCGGCGCGCGTGCTGGCCAAATGGCATCGGCCCGTTGTCGGCATTACCGCCAGCGCAGGCAAAACCACGATGAAAGACCTGACCGCACACGTGCTGACGGCGGCAGGCAGCGTTCTGAAATCGCTGGGCAATTTGAATACGAGTTATGGTTTGCCGTTGACCGTGGCGCGCATGATCACCGGCGGAGCCAAACCGAATGATTTCGATTTTGCCGTGCTCGAAATGGGCATGAGTTCATATGGCGAAATCGCCCGGCTAACAGATTTGGCGCAACCTGCGGTTGGTGTGGTCGGTAACGTGGGCACGGCGCATTTGGAGTTTTTCGGTTCGCAGGAACGTCTGGCGCGCGCCAAAGCCGAAATGGTCGAAGGCATCAAACCCGGCGGAACGGCCGTGCTCAACGCTGACGATGCGCGCGTTATTGCCATGCAGAAGCTGCGTGACGACATAGGCGTGGTCAGTTTCGGTATCGAAGCACGCGCCGATGTCAGCGCCTGTGACATTGAGAGCGCGTCGGATTTAACCGGCACGCAGTTCACGCTGATTACACCGGAAGGCGAAGCTCGCGTGAATTTGCCGCTTTTGGGACGGCACAACGTATACAACGCACTGGCCGCCGCCGCTGCTGCCCATTGTTTCGGCTTGACGCCAGAAACGATTGCCGCGCAACTGGCGACGGCTGCCGCCTCAAAAATGCGCGGCGAGTTGTTGCGCTTTGCCAACGGCCTGACGGTGATTGACGATTCTTACAATTCAAACCCGCAAGCGTTGTTGCAAGCGGCGCGAGCATTGCAGGATGCCAAGGCAACTGGCCGCCGCATCGTCGTGGCAGGCGAAATGCTGGAATTGGGCGGACAAGGACCGGAACTGCATCGGCAATGCGGTCGCGAACTGGCGGCATTGCAGTTTGATTTTGTGTTGGGCGTGCGCGGACTGGCGCAAGAGTTGGTGACAGGCGCACAAGAAACCTTGGGCGAGCGTGCACAGTTTTACGCGACACCGGAACAGGCGGCAGACGCTTTGATTGGGCTGGCACAGGCGGGTGATCTGGTGTTGGTCAAAGGGTCGCGCGGTGTGCGCACAGAGCGTGTGATCGAGCAGTTGCAAACCGCTTTTGGCTCCCCACTGGCGAAGTAAGACCTATTCCATACGTGAAGGAAACAGGCAGAGCGAATGTTCTACTACCTTTTTTACGAATTGCTCTACCGCAAATATGCTTCACAGGCCCCGGCGCTGAAAGTGCTGAATGTGTTTCAGTACGTCACATTTCGCACTGCTTACGCGGCTATCACGGCGTTGGCGCTAAGCTTGATCTTTGGGCCGTTGGTGATTCGCAAGCTGCGCGATTTCAAGTTTGGCCAGGAAATTCGCGAAGAAGGCCCAGCCTCGCACCAAGCCAAACGCGGCACACCGACGATGGGCGGCGTGATGATCATCGGCTCGGTGTTTATCTCGACACTGCTCTGGGCGAATTTGAAAAACTGGGCGATCTGGATTGCCTTGATCGGCATGATGGGATGTGCGGCAATTGGCTTTGCCGACGATTACATCAAGATCGTGAAAAAACGGAGTCTGGGATTGACCGGGCGACAAAAAATCGCCGGTCAGTTGTTGGTCGGTATCCTGGTTAGCGCGCTGTTGTTTGGTGTCGCGGATTATTCTTCGATTTTGACGGTGCCGTTTTTGAAAAACTTCCAGCCGAATTTGACGATTCTGGGCTATGCCGTCTTTATCATCTTCGTGCTGACGGCGACTTCAAACACGGTGAATTTGACCGATGGATTGGATGGCTTGGCCATCAGCGTGACGGTCGTGGCTGCGTCGGCACTGACGGCTTTCACTTATGTGACCGGCCACGCGCGCTTTGCCGATTATCTGGGCATCATTCATACGCCCGGCGCTTGGGAAGTCACCGTGTTTGGCGGCGCGCTGGTCGGCGCGAGCATCGGGTTTTTATGGTTTAACGCGCCACAGGCCGAAGTCTTCATGGGCGATGTCGGCAGTCTTGGCATCGGTGGCGCGCTCGGCACGATGAGCGTGCTGATCAAACAGGAACTGGTGTTGCCGATTCTGGGCGGCGTTTTTGTGATCGAAGGTCTGTCCGTGATGATCCAGGTCGCGTCGTTCAAATTGCGGGGCAAGCGCGTATTCAAGATGGCGCCGTTACATCACCATTTCGAATTGTTGGGCTGGAAAGAGCCAAAGATCGTGTTCCGGTTTTTGATCGTCGCGATTTTGTTTGCGCTGCTAAGTCTTTCAACCTTGAAGTTGCGCTGAGAACTCCAAACGGGATGCCCTGGCATGCAAGTGGATGGCAAACACATTTTGATTGTCGGTCTGGCGCGCAGCGGCGTCGCGGCGGCAGAGTTTCTGGCCAGGCGCGGTGCGCGCGTGACGGTCAACGATGCCAAGCCGGAAGCTGAATTGAATGATGCGCCCAGGTTGCGAGCGCAAGGCATTGACGTCGTTGCGGGAGCGCACCCCCTTGCGTTGTTTGAAAACGCCGATTTGATCGTCGCCAGTCCGGGAGTGCCGCTCGCGCTGCCGCCGTTTCAACACGCCAAAGCCGCGGGCGTACCGGTCATCAGTGAAATTGAATTGGCTGCCCGGTTTTTGCGAGGTCGGTTGGTCGGCATCACTGGTTCGAACGGAAAAACCACGACGACAACGTTGATTGGTGAATTACTGAAAGATGCCGGATTGCCCGTGCAAGTCGGCGGCAACATCGGCACGCCGCTAATTTCGCTGGTCGAAAGTTCGCGTGAGGATGGCTTCACCGTGGTTGAGTTGAGCAGCTTTCAGCTCGAAGCTGTCCAGACGCTGCATTTGTTTGTGGCGCTGTTGCTCAACATCACGCCGGATCATTTGGATCGGTACGATTCAATGGCGGATTACGCGGCGGCCAAGGCGAACATCTTTCTCAATCAGACAGCGCAGGATGTTGCGGTGCTCAATGAGGATAATGACTGGTCGGCGAGCATGCGTGAGCGAACGCAAGCGCGTGTCTTGGCCTTCAGCCGCTTGCGTGAACTGGGTGAAGGTGTGTTTTTGCGTGGCGATCAGATCGTCAGCCGTCAGCAAGGCCAGGAGCAGGTGTTGTTGTCGTTGGCGGACATTCCCATTCCGGGCGCGCACAACGTCGAAAACGTCATGGCCGCTTTGCTGGCTGGGCTTGCCTGCGGCGCTCCGGTGGCTTCGATGCGTGAAACGGTGCGCAACTTCAAAGGCGTCGAACATCGGCTGGAATTTGTTGCGGACATCAACGGCGTCAGGTTTTACAACGACTCAAAAGCGACGAATGTGGACGCTGCCATCAAATGTCTGGAAGCTTTTCCGGCCACTGATCCAAAAAGCGTGATCGTCATTTTGGGCGGCAAAGATAAAGGCAGCGATTACGCCCCGCTTGCGCCGCTAGTGCGCGAACGGTGCGCGCAAGTGATTTTGATCGGTGCGGCGGCAGATAAGATTGCGGCGGCTTTGGGCGACGCAGCGCCATTGTTGCGCGCGGCGACGATGGCCGACGCTGTCGCGCAAGGTTTGGCCGCTGGCGCACCGGGCAGCATCGTGTTGTTGGCGCCAGCATGCGCCAGTTTTGACATGTTCGACAATTACGAGCATCGCGGACGCGTATTCAAAGACGCCGTACGGCAACTGGCGGCAGAGAAGTAAGCGGTAACGCGCTGGATTTGGCATATGGCAGAACCGGAACGAAAAAACTTTTTGCAGATCATCGAAGGACTGCGCTGGGATTTGTGGCTGGCGGTGACCGCCATTGGCCTGGTCATTTTCGGCGTCGTGATGGTGTACAGCGCGTCGGCGGGATTCCGCAGCCCGCATCGGTTTCTGTTCAGTCAGTTGGCGTGGGCGGTGTTGGGACTGGTCGCCATGGCCGCCTTGCAGCGCGTGGATTATCACCGTTATGCGCAGCCCGGATTTGTCTATGGCTACCTGGGCATTTGCGTGATGATGCTGTTGCTGGTGTTTTTGTTCAAACCGATCAACGGCGCGCATCGCTGGCTGACGTTCAAAGGCTTGTCAGCGCAACCATCTGAGTTGGTGAAAATCGGTTTGGTGCTCTTTCTGGCCTGGTTTTTGTCTGAGCGCGAGCGCGATAACGAACTGGATAGTTTTTGGGCGACGGTTGCGCCTGCTAGCGTTGTAGTTGCCATTTTGTCAGTGCTGATTTTGCGCGAACCCGATTTGGGCACGACGCTGATGCTGGGCGTGATTTTCGTCGCGATGCTTTATGCCGTGGGCGTGCCGCTCAAACATTTGTACAAGCTTTCGCCAGCGCTCTTGCTGGCGGCATTATATTTGGTGGTGAAAGTCGCCTGGCGTTGGGAACGCATCAAGATCTTTTGGGATCCGGAAAGCGACCGCCTGGGCAAAGGCTATCAAATTTTGCAATCGCTGATTGCCATTGGCTCTGGCGGCAGCGATGGGCTGGGTTTTGGTTTGAGCAAGCAAAAGCTGGCGTTTTTGCCTGCGCCGCAATCGGATTTTATTTTCGCCGTGATTGCAGAAGAGTTGGGTTTGCTGGGCGGCACGACGTTGATTCTGGTGTTTGGCTTTTTCTTGTGGCGCGGATTGCGCATCAGTCACCGCGCGCCTGATCGGTTGGGGCAATTGATCGCCGTCGGATTAACCACAGGCATCGTTGTGCAGGCATTTTTCAATATCAGCGTGGCAATCAATCTGGTGCCTGCCAAAGGCATCACGCTGCCGTTTGTCAGCGCGGGTGGTTCGTCGTTGTTGGTTGCGCTGGCAATGGTCGGAATTTTGTTGAACGTTTCGGCACAAAGCAAAGAGCAGACAGGTTGACAGGGCTTACGCAATTTGAGCTGACAGTCGCTGGTTTGCCGTACACGCCAGCCAGGTGAACACGAGATGGAGATAGACGACGAGATACTAGACGAATCCGTGCCGCGCCACTCGCCACCCGGTATCACCGTGTTGATTGCGGGCGGCGGCACCGGTGGTCATATCTATCCCGGACTGGCAATCGCGCAGGAATTCAAACGGCGTAATGCCAAAACACGCGTGGTATTTGTCGGTACAGCGCGCGGACTGGAAACGAAGATCGTGCCGCGCGAAGGTTTCGAGCTGAAGCTCATTGAAGTGGCGGCGCTTAAACGTGTCGGATTGTGGCGGCAGATTCAATCGCTGATGCTGTTGCCGAAAAGCTTTCTGGCCGTGCGCGAAATGCTGAAAGACTTGCGTCCGGCAGTCGTGATTGGCGTTGGCGGATATGCTTCGGGGCCGGTGGTGTTGCTGGCGGCGCTGATGGGAATTCCGACGTTGATCGCCGAACAGAATGCGTTGCCAGGATTTACCAATCGCGTGCTGAGCCGTTTTGTCAAAGCCGCCGCGGTGTCGTTTGCCGAAGCGCAAGAGTTTTTCGGACCCAAAGCGGAAATCACCGGCAATCCCGTGCGCGCCGAATTCTTTTCGGTGCCGACGAAAGAACCGGGGCCGGTATTGCACTTGCTGGTGACGGGCGGCAGTCAGGGCGCGCGCGCGATCAATGACGCAATCGTCGAAGCGTTGCCGCAATTGGCAGAGGAAAAACCGCGCCTGACGATCACGCACCAAACCGGCGAAAGCGATTATCACAAGGTGCGCGCGGCGTACCTGGAATTAGACTGGCACGCCGAAGTGAAGCCGTTTATTGAAACGATGGTGGCTGAATTTGCGCACGCCGATTTAGTGATTTGCCGGGCGGGCGCAACGACGGTGGCGGAATTGGCGGCAGCGGGAAAACCGGCGTTGATGATTCCGTTCCCGTTTGCGGCGGATGATCATCAGCGCAAAAACGCCGAAGCCATCGAGCACGCAGGCGCAGGCCGTATGATTTTGCAGGCTGAACTGACGCCGGAACGATTGGTGCAAGAGTTGTTGTGGTTGATTCGCGATCCGCAGCAACTGGCGCGTATGGCTGACGCCAGCAAGAAACTGGGACATCCTGATGCCGCAGCAAAGGTCGTTTCTTTGGCGGAAAAGATAATTGAGAGCTCAAAGAAGGGGTGAGAAGAGGGCAGTCAAACGCCAAAGAAAAGCGCGCCAGAAATTTTTGAGCGGATGTTCTTGGCGGTTTGCTCACAGTTTTTATGTTTAAGAAATACCAGCACATTCATTTTGTCGGGATCGGCGGCATTGGTATGAGCGGCATTGCCGAAGTGTTGCTCAATCTGGGCTACCGCATTTCAGGATCGGACGCGAAACGTTCATCCATCACCGACCGATTGGAACGGCTGGGCGCGCGCGTGTTTGAAGGGCATGCCGCTGCGCATATCGAAGGCGCACACGTCGTGGTGACTTCAACTGCGGTGCGGCCAGACAATCCTGAAGTGGCTGAAGCCATGCGCAAGCAAATCCCCGTCATTCCGCGCGCGGAAATGCTGGCGGAACTGATGCGCCTGAAATACGGCGTGGCGATTGCGGGCTCGCACGGTAAAACGACGACAACTTCGATGGCGGCGGTTGTGCTGGATCGCGCCGGACTTGATCCGACCATTGTCGTCGGTGGACGCGTCAACACACTGGGCAGCAACGCCAAGTTAGGGCGTGGCGATTTCATGGTGGTCGAAGCCGATGAAAGCGACAAAAGCTTTTTGAAGCTTTCGCCGACCATCGCCGTGGTGACCAACATTGACCTGGAGCATTTGGATTTTTATTCCGGCATCGAAGAGATTCGCGACCATTTCGTGCAGTTCGTCAACAAGGTTCCGTTTTACGGTTCGGTGATCATTTGCCTGGACGATCCGAATATCCAGATGATCATCCCGCAGATTCAGCGCCGCGTGATCACTTACGGGATGCGCGCGCACGCGGAAATCTCTGCCAGCGACGTGCAGATTTCGCGCGAGAATTTTGGCTCGACGTTCACCGTACGCCGCAAAGGCGAAGCGTTGGGAACGGTCAAGCTCAATGTGCCGGGCGAACACAACGTCTGTAACGCGTTGGCGGTGGTTGCCGTTGGCTTGGAACTCGAAGTCGAATTTGCCCAAATCGCTGCCGGGTTGGCGGCGTTCACCGGCGCAGGGCGGCGCTTTGAAATCAAAGGACTGATTCCTGCCGAACCCGGCGCAGACGAACGCTCCGGCATCCTGGTGGTTGACGATTACGGACATCATCCGACAGAAATTCGCGCGACGTTGGCCGCCGCGAAAACCAGCGGACGTCGTGTGGTGGTGCTGTTTCAACCGCATCGTTATACGCGTACGGCGGCGTTGCTGGATGAATTCGCACGGTCGTTCTATGACGCCGAAGTCGTGTTGCTGACGGATATTTATGCCGCTAGCGAAGACCCGATTCCCGGCGTGACGGCACAGGCATTGGTTGAGCAAATTGAAAAATTTGGGCACCGCAATGCGCGGTATATCGGTGGCGTTGAGCAGGGCAAACAGGCTTTGCTCGATGTGGTGCAACCTGGCGATTTGGTGTTGACCCTGGGAGCAGGCAATGTCTGGCGCGCAGGCGAAGAGTTTTTGGCGGCCAGAAACAGCGCATAGTTTTGGGGGCAGAAAACGCTGTGTCGCGCGTGGGGCAACAGTAACGTAAGCAGGCACAGCAAACACAACGCAGCAAGAAAGCGGTAGTAACGATGGCAGCACCGGGCAAGTCACCACGGAAACTTCCTCCCGCCATAGACGGCGGGTTAGTGGAACGACCGCCTGCGCGCACGCCAAAATCTCGTGCTCCCAATCAAAGCGCTGGCCCCAAGCCCAAAACATCGCGCAGCAAATCTCCCAAGCAGCAAGAGCTGCCGTTTCGTGATGGGGCTTCGCCAGCGGGCGGCGCTCGTGAACGCAGCGCGTTGCCGCGGTTGCTGAAAATTGGCGGCGCCATTGCTACGCTGGCCTTGCTCTTTACCGGCATCTGGCTTTCAGTGCAGCTCTTTTCCCGTTCGCGCTTTTTTTCGTTGCGTGCGGTTGCGGTGGAAGGCAGCGTGCTGTTGTCGCGCGAAGAAGTGGAGCGCATCGTCAAGGAAAATACTCCCGACGGTGTTTTGCGTGCCGACCTGACTTTGATCCGCGAAAAGCTGCAGCAGGATGAGCTGGTGAAAGAAGTTGAAGTGACGCGCCTGTTGCCTGATATGCTGCGCGTGACGATCAAAGAGCGCGAGCCTTACACGCTGGCTCGTCGCAAAGACGGCGATGTGGTTTGCGTAGATCAAAACGGCGTGCTGTTTGGCAAACGCTCCATGTTTCGCGGCGCAATTCCGCCGTTGGTCAGTGGCTTGAATGAAACGCCAGACGCCGCTGCGCAGGAATCCAACCGGCAACGATTGTTGTTGTACAAACAGTTGCTGGAAGCGCTCGATCAAAGCGCGCCGCCGCTTTCGTCGCGCATTGACGAGGTGATTTTTGATGAGACAGGCGGCATTCGGCTGATCCTGGCCGAATCCGGCGTGGCGGTAATGGTTGGCAAGGAAGATTTTCGCGTACGGCTGAACGCGGCGCTTGATGTACTTGACGCCGTGCGTCGCAAAGACGCTGACGCGCTGCAGGTGCTGCGCATTGCTGATGCAGAAAAGTTGCTCAGCGGTAACAGAGTGGCATATGTCAATGCCACCATTCCAAACCGGGTCATTGTCGGTTTGGCAGAGTGAACGACAGAGGTGAGTTATGGCTAAACAGAATCCCAATTCCGCGATTGTAGGGCTCGACATCGGCACGACGACCGTGCGCGTAGTGATCGCCGAAATGATTGACGGCGAGCTGGAGATCGTCGGCGTTGGTGAAGCCGAGTCGAAAGGCTTGCGCAAGGGCGTGATCAGCAAACCGGATTTGACGGTGGAATCCATCCGGCGCGCCATCGAAGCTGCGGAACTGATGTCAGGGTTGCACGTTGATGATGTGTATGTCGGCCTGGGCGGAGCACACATCAAAGGACAAAACAGCGATGGCATGATCGCCATTCCGGGACGCCACCAGGAAATCACGCGCGACGACATCAACCGCGTCATCGGCGCGGCCAAGGCGGTTTCCATTCCCCAAGGACGCGAAATCGCCGAAGTCCTGCCGCAGGAATACAAGGTGGATGATCAGGACGGCATCGAAGACCCGCTCGGCATGATCAGTTCGCGTCTGTCGGTTTCTGTGCATATCGTGACTTCGCCCGTGGCAGCGAAACAGAACGTGGTTTCCAGCGTGCAGCGCGCAGGTTTCAATGTCGCTGGTGTTTACCTTTCTGGTTTGGCGGCGGCAGAAGCGATTTTGAGCGACGAAGACCGCGAATACGGCGCTGCCGTGGTCAACATCGGCGGCGAAACGACAACGCTGGCGATTTATCAGCGCGGCTCTGTTTGGCATACGTCGGTGTTTCCGGTGGGCGGCACGCATTTCACCAACGACATTGCCGTGGGCTTGCGCACGCCGATTCCCGAAGCCGAACGCATCAAACGCGAAGAAGGCTGTGCCTTTCGCATGTTGCTGACGCCGGAAGAAGCTGCCGAGTTGATCGAAGTTCCCAGCGTGGGCGGACGTGCGCCGCGTGCAGTTTCACGTCAGATTTTGTGTGACATTCTCGAACCGCGCGCGGAAGAAATTCTGGCGCACGTGCAGGAAGAAATTAAGCAGGCCGGATTTGACCGGCAGTTGTCGAGCGGCATTGTGTTGACCGGCGGTGGCTCATTGCTCAATGGCATCGTCGAAGTCGCCGAGCAAGTGTTTAACGCGCCTGTGCGCATTGGCGCGCCCGGCGATTTCAACGGCTTGATTGACGAAGATATGCAACCGGCATATTCAGCGGCAATTGGCTTGGCGTTGTATGGCTTGCGTTGTGAATTGGGGTTGGTGAGTGGTGTCGCCAGCCGACAACAACAACGTCGTCCCCCGGCCAATCCGCTAAAAGACAAGGTCAAATCGTTCTTCGGCATCAAACGCTGACCTGTAACGCAGGCGGCAGCGGGCGATTTTTCAAGCATTTTGCTGCGAGTTTGCCTTGATTCGCTGTCAGCGGTTGAAAGTCTTATGCTAAAATCCGCTGTCATCAGCTACCAGATGCTGGGTCGGTTGGGAATGAGAATCACATTCTGTAGTTGTTCATAGATGAATGCGAAATGCATCGCCCGTGAGCTGGCTGAAAGGTCTGTGTCACAGATCAGAATTCAGTCGTTATGAGTGGTGCAGGCGCTGGCAAGAAAGCGCAATGATCATTCGTTGATACGGAATCTTGCTTATCCGCTGATCCTCATCGCGGAAGTTGTCTCTGCTGGCCTCGGCCCGCTTCACGCTGGTTCTCACCACGGTTTGGCCACAACGGCTGGTTTCGTCGTGAGCAGAGACAGTCAGTAATTACAGGAGGCGCAGGATGTCTTTAGATGATCGTATGGAACTGAACTATACCTTTGGTGATGAACCACCGAGCGCAGGCGCACGCATCAAGGTGATTGGCGTGGGCGGCGGCGGCGGCAATGCCGTGAATCACATGATTGACGCGCGCATCGAAGGTGTGGAGTTCCTGGTGGCCAACACCGATTTGCAAGCGCTCAAACGTTCGCATGCGTCGGTCAAACTCCAGATTGGCGCCAAATTGACCAAAGGGTTGGGAGCGGGCGCCAACCCCGAAATCGGTCGTGACGCTGCGCTCGAAGATACCGAAAAAATCATTGAAGCGTTAGAAGGCGCAGACATGGTGTTTGTGACCGTCGGCTTGGGCGGCGGAACCGGCACCGGGGCCGCGCCGATTATCGCTTCGCTGGCGGCGGAACTGGATGCGCTGACCGTCGCGGTCGTTACCAAGCCGTTTCCCTTTGAAGGTCGCCATCGGTTGCGTCAGGCCGATTCAGGATTGGAAGAGTTGCGTTCGGTGGTGGACACGCTGATTACCATTCCGAACGAGCGGTTGTTGCAAGCTGCCGATCGCAGCACGTCGTTGGGCGATGCGTTCAAAATTGCCGACGATGTTTTGCGTCAGGCCGTGCAAGGTATTTCTGATCTGATCACAACCCCTGGTTTCATCAACGTAGACTTTGCCGACGTGCGTGCGATTATGAAGGGCATGGGCATTGCTTTGATGGGCACCGGACACGGTGTGGGAGAAACCAAGGCGATGGATGCCACCCAACGCGCGATCTCCAGCCCGTTGCTCGAAGAAGCTTCTATCAACGGCGCGAAAGGCGTGCTCGTCAATATCACTGGCGGCAACGACCTGACGTTGTTTGAAGTGGATGATGCAATGCGTGTGATTCACGATGCGGCCGATCCCGATGCCAACATCATTTTTGGCACAGTGACCGACGAGCGCATGCAAAACGAGATGAAGATCACGGTTATTGCCACGGGGTTTGAGCGGCAAAAACAAGAGAAGGTGCATACGCTGCCGATGCGCCCGACGCCTGTGGCCGGCAACGCTGGTCCGCGTACGACGCCGACCGCGCCGACATTCAATGCTGATGACATTGATGTGCCGACGTTCATGCGCAAGAAGGCCGACTAACGAACCAAAAAAACGAGGCAAGAGGCTTTTCCCCACGCCTCTTACCTCTGTGTTTTATTCCTGCCAAATTACTTTTGCTGAGCGTTGTTTTCCTGTCTGCTCAGCGTTTCCCGTTTCCCATTTTGACGCTCAAAAGTGCAAGCCAACGCCTGCGCGTACGGAGTGGTCTTTGATTTTGTCGAGGACTTCCAGCGCCAGAGCCAATGCACGTCGGCCTTCCGCACCGGTGACCGGTGGCGTCGTACGGTCTTGCACTGCGCTGACAAAGGCTTCGATTTCAGCCAATAGCGGTTCGCGTTTGGTGATTTCCAACCCACCGGCAGAAATTTCCGGCAAGATGCCAGTGCTCTTGGGCGGCAACAGCTTGCACATCACCACCTGCTGTTCCGCGTAATCGAGCGAATAATATTCGTGCGGTTGAAAGACGCGCAGTTTGCGCAAGCGTTCGCCAGAAACGCGGCTGGCTGTGATGTTGGCGATACAGCCGTTGGCAAATTCCAGTCGGGCATTGGCCAGGTCTACTTTGGGCGTCAAAATGGGAATTCCGACTGCTTCCAGTTTGACCACTTCGCTATTGACCAGCGTGGCGATGATGTCCAGCTCGTGCACCATCAAATCCATCACGACATCAATATCCAGCGAGCGCGGAGAGAAAATCCCCATACGGTGCGCTTCGAAAAACAACGGGCGGCGAATTTCCTGCTGCAAGGCGCGAAAGGCCGGATTGAAGCGTTCAATGTGTCCGACCTGCAACACCAATTCCTGACGTTCAGCCAGCGCGATCATCGCATCGGCTTCGGCCAGTGTGTGCGCGATCGGCTTTTCGACCAGTACGCTGACGCCTGCTTCCAGACAGGCACAGGTGACTTCGTGATGGGCGACGGTGGGCGTGGCGACGCTGACGGCGGCGACTTCGCCCAGCAAGTCGCGAAAATCCGGCACATAGCGAACGCCAAAGCGTTCGGCAATGGCGCGGCCTTGCGTTTCGTTGGTGTCGCAAACCGCCACCAGTTCAGCGCTTTCCAAACTGTGATAAATGCGAGCGTGTTCTTTTCCCAGATGACCTACGCCGATGACGGCGGTACGCAATTTTTCCGACATAGTTTTTATGCTTTCCGGCGAATACTTTCGCGTTGATGGTGTTGGATGATACTCTTGCGCCTCAAATGTAAACTTGAATCCGCGAATTGCAAACTCGAATCGTGCAAACCTACCTGCTTCCGCGAACAGAAACTCCAGCACAGACAGCCCGTCTTTACCTTTTTGCGTTGCTTGCGCTGTGTGCCATCGTCTTTTTCTATGGGCTTGGCAGATTGCCGCTCGTCGGGCCTGACGAACCGCGCTATGCCGAAGTCGCACGCGAAATGTTTGAAAGCGGCGATTGGATTACGCCCCGCCTGGGCGGCATTCACTGGTTTGAAAAACCGGCGCTGACATATTGGTTGTCGGCCATCGGCTTTCGCCTGTTTGGCGTGTCGGAATTTGGCGCGCGCTTTGGCATTGCGCTGTTTGCCAGCGTCGGTGTGTTGCTGCTGTATTGGTTTGCCCGGCAAGTGCGCGGCGCGCGTTACGCTTATCTGAGCGCCGCCGTGTTGGTCACTTGCGGCATGTGGCCGGGGTTCGCACGCGGCGCAACGTTTGATCTGCCGCTGTCTGTCGCGCTGTCGTTGGCGCTGCTCAGCTTTTATCTCTGGGATTCGTCTTTAACAATGAGCGAAACATGGGCGGCGAATGCGGCTGCTAGGCCAAACCTGCGCCACGTTTATTGGTGGGTGTTCTGTTTTGCGCTTGGACTGGCAGTGTTGGCAAAAGGGCTGGTTGGCATTGTGTTGCCTGCCGCAATCATTGCGCCGTATTTGTTGCTGACGCGATCCTGGCGGGCAAGCTGGCAATTGTTGTGGCGTCCGAAATTGCTTTTGCTTGGCGCAGTGTTATTTTTCGCGACGGCGGCAATTTGGTATGGGCCGATGCTGGCGCGACACGGGCGCGAGTTTATCAACGACTTTTTCATCGCGCATCACTTTCAGCGATACTTGAGCAACAAATTCCGTCATCCACAGCCGTTCTATTTCTTCCCGCTGGTTGCGTTTGCAGGCAGCTTCCCGTGGTCGTTTTATCTGGTGCATAGCGTCTGGCGTGCGGCGCGGGATTGGCGCGCTACACTGGCAGATCGCTGGCGTGTGTTTTTGTGGTTGTGGCTGCTGGTGCCGGTGTTGTTCTTTTCGTTTTCCGGTTCGAAATTGCCCGGTTATATCTTGCCGATTTTCCCCGCGCTGGCTTTGCTCATCGGGTTGGAGTTGGTGCGCTGGTGGGAAGATTCCACACCACCGCAACAGGCGCGCTTGGTCGCGGCAGTGACGGGTGTTTTCATGTTGGCCGTAGGCGCAGCCGCAGGCATTGTTGGGCAACGGGAGCTGGGGTTAGCTCAAAATGCCGCCTGGACGATGGCAGGCATCGCCATCGCAGTCGCTGTGATTTATTTGCTGGTGCTGATGTTGCGTGGTGGACGCGCTGCTGTGTTGGTTTTGCCGTTTACGGCGCTGGTGATTGTGATTGCGGCTGCGCATCTGGTGTTTCCGGGACTGGGGCGACGCGAATCGCTGCGCGAGTTGTCGCTGACGGCGGTACAGGTTGCGTTGCCCGGTGAACGGCTGGTGTTTTATGTGAACCAGGATCACGGCATCAATTTTTATGCGACGGGGTTGCCGTTGCGCGATACCAAGTCTGAATTGGTGGCGCTGACTTCCGCACAGGAAGTCGGTTTGCTGGCGCAGGCCAGCCGCAGCCAGAGTTTGCTGGTGATCTCTCCTAAACGGTGGAGTGATGCGCTGACTGAAAATCCGCAATTGCAGACAGAGCAATTGGGCGAACAAAATTTCAATGCGCGCTGTTCGCCGGGATGCGACTGGGTGTTGTTACGCGTACGGCGCAAATCCTGAGCGCCAGTTCTGAGGAGTGAAGTAGTGCAAGAACGCGAAGATCATTTGATTCAGGCAACGGCGGCTGATTCGACCATTCGTTTGTTGGCGGCGGTGACGACCAGGCTGGTGGCCGAAGCCTGTGGCCGTCACGCGACTGCGCCGACAGCTTCGGCGGCATTGGGGCGCACGCTGACGGGCGCAATGTTGCTGGGACGCACATTCAAAGACCTGGAATACATCACGGTGCGCATTGATTGCGACGGATTGATCGGCGGCATCGTCGCCGAAGCCAACGCGCACGGTCAGGTGCGCGGCTATGTCAAAAATCCGGCGGCGCACATACCGCCCAACGCCATTGGCAAACTGGATGTGCGTGGAGTTGTGGGAAATGGCATGTTGCACGTCATTCGCGAAGTCGGCGTGGAGATCGGCTTGGCAAAAGAACCGTACATCGGATCGGTGCCGATTGTGTCAGGCGAGATTGCCGAAGATTTCACGCATTACCTGAGCGTGTCGGAACAGGTAAATTCGGCGTGCTCGCTCGGCGTGTTTGTCGAAGGGGAGCAGGAGAAAGTGACCAACGCGGGCGGCTATCTGATTCAGGTGATGCCGGGTTGTGATGAAGAGACGGTTGCAGCGCTGGAAACAGCCATTCGGCAGGCGCCCAGCGTGACGGATATGCTGCGCAGCGGCGCAGATGCGGAAACGATGTTGCAGCAAGTGATGGGCACGATTCCCGTCACAGTGCTGGAATCACACTCCATCGAATTTCGCTGCAAGTGCTCGTATGAGCGTGCGGTCAGTTTGGTGACAGCGCTGGGCGAAGAAGAAGTCAGCGACATGTTGGCCAAAGACAATGGCGCAGAGCTGACCTGTCATTTTTGCAACGCTGTTTATTACCTGGACGATGAAGCGTTGCGAAATATTCTGTCACCGTCGTCACCGGTTTTGATGTGATGCGCTGATAGTAGCGCTGCCTGAACTTATTCGCCCGCAAATTGCGACGGACGATCCAGATGCGTTGACAGGCAATTGTGCCAGGTGTTCTCAAGTGCTGCGACAGGGGCTGCCAACAGCGTTTCGCCGCCAGATGTGATTTGTAATTGATCTCCGCCAACCGTACCTAGCACAGAGCAGGGCACGCCCGCCGCCTGCGCCAATGCTTGCACGGCGGAAACATTTTCCGGTTTGACGCTCAAGATAATGCGCGACGGTGATTCGGCGAACAGCAGCACCGCTTTTTCCGTCAGCCCGCTGCTTTGCGCGTGTTCGTCCAGATTGACCTGCGCGCCTAGCGCTGCGCGGCGATAGCTGGAAAAACAGCTTTCTGCCAGCGCGACTGCCAACCCGCCATCTGCACAATCGTGCGCCGATTGCACCCAGCCTTTCTGAATGGCGTGCAAACAAACATCCTGCACCGATTTTTCACGCGCCAGATTCATTTGTGGCACTGCGCCTGCTGATTCGCCTGTCAAAGCGGAAAGCAATTCACTTGCGCCCAGATCGTTGCGCGTATCGCCCAACAACAGCACGACATCGCCAGCTTCTTTGAACCATTGTGTGGTGGTGTGCTTGGCGTCTTCGATCACGCCCAGCATGCCGATGACGGGCGTAGGATAAATGCCGCGTCCTTCGGTTTCGTTATAGAAACTGACGTTGCCGCCAGTGACCGGCGTGCCAAATGTTGTGCAGGCTTCCGCCATGCCTTCGATGGTTTCGCTGAAAGCCCACATCACTTCCGGGCGTTCGGGGCTGGCAAAGTTCAGGCAGTTGGTCACGGCCAGCGGACGCGCGCCACTGCATACAACGTTGCGCGCCGCTTCGGCGACGGCCAGTTTCGCACCTGCGCGCGGATCCAAATGACCGTAGCGTCCGTTGCAATCCAACGACATCGCCAGATTGCGGCGCGTCTCTTTGACGCGAATGACAGCGGCATCAGACCCGGGCAGCACAACCGAATTGGTGCGCACCATGTGGTCGTATTGGCGATACACCCATTGTTTCGA
>JAEUQO010000204.1 GCA_016789605.1 Acidobacteriota bacterium | reverse complement strand
CTTTATGCTCGACGATCAGACTTATACCGAACGGCAAGTCGTGGTGAAACAGCCCGGCACGTGCATGCACTGTCACGGTTCGGTGTATGTGCCGTATAAAAAACTGGGCGGCGGTGATTTGATCAAAGGCTTCGAGATCATGAATCAGATGCCGTACAGCGAAGCGCGCACCAAAGTCACGCATCCTGTGGCTTGCATTGATTGCCACGATCCACAATCCATGCAGTTGCGCGTCACCCGGCCCGGTTTTATCGAAGGCATGCGCGCTTACAAGGCGTCACAAGGCGTGCAAAATTACGACGTGAACACGATGGCGACGCGGCAAGAGATGCGTTCGTTTGTTTGCGGCCAATGCCACGTCGAGTATTACTTCAAGGGGCCGGAAAAACGGTTGGTCTATCCGTGGGCGAAAGGGCTGAAGATAGAAGACATCACCGCCTATTACGAAGAAGTCGGTCACAAAGACTGGACGCACGCCGATACCGGCGCGCCCACATTGAAGGCGCAGCACCCTGAATTCGAATTGTACAACCAGGGGATTCACGCGCGGTCAGGTGTTTCCTGCGCCGATTGCCACATGCCGTACAAACGCGAAGGCGCGCTGAAAATCAGCGACCATCACGTCAACAGCCCATTGCTCAAACTTAACCGTTCGTGCCAGACCTGCCACAAATGGCCAGAGGAAGAGCTAAAAGCCCGTGTCGAAACCATTCAGGAGCGCCATTTCAAATTGCGCAACATTGCGATGGATGCATTGATGGATTTGATCAACGAGCTGAAAACAGCCAAAACCGCCAATCGTAGCGACGCCGGGATGACGGCGGCGCAAAACTTCCAGCGCAAGGCGCAGTTCTATCTGGATTTTGTCGAAGCGGAAAACTCCACGGGGTTTCACGCACCACAGGAAGCTGCGCGCATCTTGGGCGAATCCATCAACTTTTCGCGACAAGGCCAAAACGCATTGCGAGGGCAGCCGCCTGCTGCGCCGCCTGCCGTTCCGGCTAAAGTCGCAACCATCAAACGCAGTGACACTGGGCAAAAGATCGCGCAAAAGTGAGTTTCAGAAAAAGGCGGCGCAGCATAAATGCGCCGCCTTTTTTACTGGCAAGGAGGAGGTATGAACCCGCATCGAATTCCATTTATATTTTTATTTGTCATTCTGAACTTGTTCGTCACACGTTGTGCCAATGCGCAATCCACGCAAACTGCATCGGTTACCCCGACGCCTTCACCCACACCGGCGGCCAAACCAGCGCCTGCTCCGAAACCAATTAAACTTGGTAAGGTCACGCTTTCCGGCAGTTTGCGGCTGCGGTTTGAGAGCTGGGATTGGTTTGAATCGAGTGCTGCCGAAAATAACTACAACTTTGGCGCGGCCACGTTGCGCGTGGCACTCAGCCAGCAACTGGAAAGATTTGAGTGGCAGTTAGAAGCCGCCGCTCCGGTGCTGCTCGGTTTGCCTGACAATGCCATCGCCCCCGCACCCCAAGGCCAGCTTGGGTTAGGCGCAACCTATTTCGCAGCCAATGGGCGTCGAGACGGCAGCGTCTTTATCAAACAAGGATTTATTCGCTTCAAAGGCCTGGGCGGAGACAAAGCCAGCAGTTTGAAACTCGGGCGTTTTGAATTCAGTGATGGCGGCGAACTCATCCCTGGTGATGCTTCGCTGGCGACCATTAAACGTGATCACATTTCACAACGGCTGATCGGTCCATTCGGCTTTACTCACGTCGGACGCAGCTTTGACGGCGTGCATTTTTCCCGCAATGCCAAGCTTGGCAACTTTACCTTTGTCGGTGCGCGGCCGACCGAAGGCGTCTTTCAGTTGCGTGGCTGGAATCAGTTGGATGTGGATTTTTACTACGGATCGTTTAACAAAGGGTTCAAGACCAAAACCTCAGAAAGCGATGTGCGGCTGTTTGCGTTGCATTATCACGATGGTCGCCGCGTGCTGAAGACTGACAACCGCCCGCAAGCGATTCGTGCCACAGACAAGGAAAACATTCGCGTCAACACCGTCGGCGGACATTACGTTGCTGTGACTAAAGCCGGAGCAGGCAAGGCAGACTTTCTGGTTTGGGGCGCAGGGCAATTTGGAGACTGGGGCAAGTTGAGTCATCGCGGCGGCGCTGTTGCGGTCGAAGCGGGATATCAGATGGGAGGTTCTAACACCGCTGATCGGATCAAACCCTGGCTACGCGCCGGATACTTTCGCAGTACGGGGGATGGTGATCCGAATGATGGAACGCACAATACGTTCTTTCAGGTGTTGCCGACGCCGCGCCCATTTGCGCGCTTTCCATTTTTCGACATGGTCAACAACGAAGACAGCTTTGTGCAGCTGCGCCTCAAACCGCATGCCAAAATCGGATTGCGGACGGACGTGCATTATTTGCGGCTGAGCAATAGCAATGATCAATGGTATCTGGGCGGCGGCGCGTTTCAGAAAAACACTTTTGGATATACAGGCCGTCCCAGCAACGGTCAGAAAACGCTCGGCACATTGGTAGATTTCAGCTTCGATTATGCCGTGACGCCGACCACGGCGTTGACGTTTTACATTGCTGGGGTGAGCGGCGGGAATGTCGTCGAGCGTATCTATCCCAATGGCAAAAATTCGCGCTTTGCCTATTTGGAGCTGACCAAACGATTCTGACGCTTGCCCGCGCCTCGGATGAGAAAAAGGCCGGGCTCAAAGCAAAGATGCGTTGCTTTGAGCCCGGCCTTTTTCAGACCAGCCCTCTGCTGTGAGAGGCTTAGTTTTACGCCGATGCCGCGCTTGCCGTTTCCTCCGGCGCGTCCAGTTTACCGATCAGACCACACCACGGCGGAACGACCAACGTCGCATTGCCTCTGGCTTTGAGCTGACAGGCCAGCCGAATCGGCGAATCAGCCTCGCCAGTGAAACCTTCGTAGCCAAAATAGCGCCAGCGGTCGCGCTCACGTTGATTGGGCGGCGAAAGTTTTTCCGTCGGCGACAATACGCCAACCCAGCACGTGCCGCACGCCGCTGAACGGCACTCAACGGGCAACGCGCCTTCGCCCACTTTGCAACGCGCATCCTGCGCATATTGACTGGCGGGCACTTGTTGCGCGGCCATCGTTACATCCTGGTCATTGAGCGCCTTGAACGTGTAACCGGGCACACCTTCGCGAATGTTTACCGTGAAGGTTTTGTCCACTGACTTCAAGAAGCCGAACAGGCCTTGCGAATCGTCTTTGCGCCGGTCAGCCACAACTTGATCGGCAGGTCTGTTCCAACGCTGGCTGTAATCGTTTGCCGCTGCCGGTTGTTTGAATAGCTCTGCGCCCACTTGTTGCAACGTGCCGAAGGCGACCGCCGTGATGCCCAGCAACAGCGATTCTGAGGCATTGACTTGTGCTGCAACACGCTGGGCGACTGTTTTGATCTGCGCGGCGATGGGCTGCCCGGCGGTGGCGCTGGCCGCATATTCGCTGACGGCAGTTTTGACCTGCGGCCAGTATTTATAGCCATACAGAAACGCGGCTGACGTATCCACCTGTTCGCGCAACAGCGGCTGACCTTTGATCGTCAGCTTTTTCATGGTTGCGGCGACATCGCCGGAAGTCGTCAGTGCGCGCCAGAGTTTGACCGGGAAAAAGGCAAACCAGATGCGCGTTGCCGTACGGTCTACCGGGTGAATCGAAGCTTGCAATTCGTTGACGATCTGGGTCCAGGCCACATCGTCCAGTTGTGTGAGGGCTGCTGCGAAATCATTTGCCATCGGGGCAAAATCCTCCTTCAAAGAATTTAGAAACAGTTTGGTTGGTAAATTGAAGATGCGCAAGATAACCGCAAGAGATCATTTTCGGCAAGCGCCAAAAAATTGTGCTTGGCAGCGGTTCTGACAGGCGAGCATGGGAAAAGTAAATTGTGTTGACAATATGGCTAAGTAGTTATATAGTTTGCTTGTCGTTGAGTATGAGTGTAAAGGCCGCAGGCAAGTGACTGCCGCGCGTGAGAGGAGAGAAAATGAGCGAACAAGATACGACAAAACAATTTGGCTACGGTTTTAGTCGAACACTGGCTTTGCCGGTTGCCCAGGCAATTGAGCGCGTAAAAGAGACGCTCAAGGCAGAAGGTTTTGGTGTGCTGGCCGAAATCAATATCAAAGAGAAGCTGCAAGAAAAGCTCGGCGTCGAGTTTCGCGATTATGTGATTCTGGGAGCCTGTAATCCGCTGCTTGCCTATCAGGCGTTGCAGGCGGAAATCGGCTTGGGGGTGCTATTGCCGTGCAATGTCGTGGTTTACGACGAAGGCGGCAAATCTGTGGTGGCCGCGATTGATGCGGCCAGGATGTTGTCCATTGTCGGTAATCCGCAACTCGAAGCTGCTGCGGCCCAGGTAAACGAAAAATTGCAACGAGCGATTGCCAACTTATAACCAAATAAAGATATGCCGGAATGGGGTTGGGGAATTTTGTTTTTGGTCGGTTATTTCGTGCTGATGCGCTGGGTGTTGCCGCGTGCAGGCGTGCCGACCTGAATGTCTAATTCGTGTGGCGTCGAGGATCGGCGCACATTTCGCCAGGCTGAGGCTGAATCAAAACAAAGGAGCGAAGAGTCATGACCGTCGAAAGATTATTGCGTTTGATCGCAGGCACGTTTGTGCTGGCCAGTGTTTTGTTGGGCGTTTATCACAGCCCGAATTGGTTTTACTTCACCGGTTTTGTCGCGTTGAACTTGATCCAATCGGCATTCACCAATTGGTGCCCAATGATGACGTTCTTGCGAAAAATGGGTGCGAAAGACAGTGAGCAGGTCACACGCCACGTCTGAGCGTAAACGAGGTACGACATGAGCGGGAAAGAGAGACGGAGAGGCCCACGCGGGCTGAAACAGTTGATTGACGGAGTGCTAATAGCAGCGCTTGCGTTGGCCCCTGGCGCGCCAGCGCGAGCGCAATCACCACAGAACCAACAACACGCTACCGCGCTGACGTTGCCGCTGGCGGTAGAGATTGCCTTGCAAAGCAATCCGCTGGCGCGCGCCACGTCTGCTGGACGTGAAGTCGCCGCCGCACAAACTGAAGAAGCACGTGCGGGTCGGTTGCCTTTTGTGCAAGTGAGCGAAACGCTGACGGCGGGGAACAATCCGGTTTTCGTGTTCGGTTCGTTACTTGAGCAAGGCCGTTTTCGCCAATCCAATTTCGATCTGAACGCGCTCAACAATCCGTCCGCGTTGGCAAATTCGCGTTTCAGCATCAGCGCCAAGCTGCCAGTGTTCGATCAGTGGCAAACGGTCAACCGCGTCAAAGCGTCGCAACTGCGCGAACAACAGGCCGACGCGCAAGGCTCGCAGGTGCAACAGCAAATTCGCTTTGAAGTCTTGCGCGCCTATTACGGCGTCTTGCTCGCGCAAGCCAAAAAAGAAGTCGCCGACGAAGCCGTCAAGCTGGCCGAAGCGGACGTTAAACGCAGTCGCGACCGTGTCGAAGTCGGCACGTCGGTCGTTTCGGATTTGCTTGCTGCTGAAGTCCAGCTTGCCGATTTTCAGCAACAACAGATTCAAGCCGAAGGCGAAATTATTACAGCCCGTGCCGCGCTCAACACCGCGCTGGGTTTGCCGCTGAACACGCTGCAAACCATCGCCGGGCAATTGGTCGAACGCAACTTTGAACTGGCTTCGACCGAAGAGTTGACGCAAACGGCGTTGCAACAGCGGCCCGATCTGCAACGCGCGTTGCTGGCCAAACGCACGAGCGAAGTGCAGCTCAAAGGCGCGCGCAACGAATTCCTGCCGCGCGTGGATGTCTTCACGTCGGTTGGCGCGAGCCGCAACAATTTCGTCAATGGCAGCGGTGATTACCTCGTTGGCGCAAGCGTGACGTTCAACCTGTTCGACGCCGGACGCAATGCGCGCATCAAACAGGCGCAAGCCGCCGACCGGTTGGCAACCAGCGAACAAGATCATTTAGCCAATCAGATTCGGCTGGATGTGGTGCGCAGCTACCAGCAATACGTTGCCGCGCGCGCCCGCTTGCAAGTTGCTGAGCGCGTCATCAGTCACGCCACCGAGGCGCTGCGCATCGTACAGGATCGTTACAACGAAGGGCTGACGACGATCACCGAAGTATTGCGCGCCGAAACCGCGCTCGTGCGAGCGCAAACGAATGTGCTGGCGACGCGTTACGAAACTTATGTCGGATACGCCAGCGTGTTGTTGGCCAGCGGTCGGCTAACCGACGTGCAGGTGTTTGTTTCTTAGGGTTTGCCACGGAGACACAGAGACACTGAGGGAGAAAGATGGGTTCTCGCTGTGGCTGTATTTGCTCTGTGGCTCTGTGCCTCTGTGGCAATGTTTTGGGAATAAATCATGAAAAGCAGAATGGCATTGGTTGCGGGGTTGCTCCTGCTCACAGGGCTGGCGTCCGCGTGTGGAAAGAAGCAGGAAGTCGCGGCAGAAAAGCCGGTCGTCGTCACCGGCGTCAAGCTGGAAACCGCCGCGCTTGCGCCGCTCGAAGACTTTTACGAAGCGACCGGCACCGTCAAATCGCGCACGACGACCACACTTTCGGCGCGCACGATGGGCACCGTCGTGGCTTTGCGCGTGCATGAAGGCGACCGCGTCAGCGCCGGGCAAACCGTAATCGAAATAGACAATCGCGACGCCGCTGCGCAGTTGCAAAAGGCCCAAGCCGGTTTGCTCGAAGCGCAAGCCGCGCAAACCGAAGTCGAGCAATCCAGCAACGGTGCGCAGGCGGCTAAGGCGGCTGCTGAAGCGAACAAGCGACTGGCGCAGGCGACTTTCAACCGCTACCAGACGCTGCTCGAACGCAAATCGGTCAGCGCCCAGGAATTCGATGAAGTCAAAGCCAAGTTGCAAATTGCCGAGGCCGAAGTCGAACGCGCCGACAAAATGTTGCAGATGATTGCCGCCAAAAAAGCTCAAGTCCGTGCGCGGATTGACCAAGCCAGGGCTGACATCACCAACGCGCAGGTCTATGCCGGTTACGCCCGCATCACTTCGCCCATCACGGGCATCGTCATCGCCAAAACGGTTGAAGTCGGTTCGACCGCTACGCCGGGCGCACCGTTGCTGACGATTGAAGACAGCACACGCTATCGCCTGGAAGCCGCCGTCGAAGAGTCGCAGTTACGTCGCATCCGTTTACGCGACGCCGCGCGCGTGCAAATTGATGCGCTCGGTAACGCAGAATTTGATGCAACCGTCGGCGAAATCATGCCGTCCGCAGACCCCGCGAGCCGCAGCTACACCGTCAAACTCGATCTGCCACCGCAAAGCCTGCTGCGTTCGGGAATGTACGGCACGGCGCGCTTTGCCAGCGGTCAGCGGCAAGCGCTGTTGATTCCGCAAGCGGCGCTCGTGCAACGCGGCCAACTCACTGGCGTGTTCGTTATAGATAAAGAAAACGTCGCGCGCTTGCGGCTGGTCAAAACCGGCAAGACGGTCGGCGGTCAAATCGAAATATTGAGCGGCTTGCAGGAAGGCGAACGCTTCGCCACCGAAGGCGCGGCAAAGCTGAATGATGGGAATCGCGTGCAATAGTTTCTTCCTACGACGCCACGCGAAGGAACACCAGGAAACACTGTTTCTACCTTCGTGCTTCTTCGTGTGACTTCGTGGGAAAGATGCAGGGGTTCGAGATGAAAACGGAAATCGGGCTGGCCGGAAAACTGGCGCGGGTCTTCATTGATTCAAAATTGACGCCGCTGATTGTGGTGGCTTCGATTCTGCTGGGCTTGGGCGCGGTGGTGATGCTGCCGCGCGAAGAGGAGCCGCAGATCATCGTGCCGATGGTGGATGTGTTCGTCCAGATGCCGGGCGCCTCCGCCAAAGAAGTCGAAGAGCGCGTCACCAAGCCGATGGAAAAGCTGCTGTGGGAAGTGCCGGGCGTTGAATACATCTATTCGACTTCGTCGCCGGGGATGTCCATGGCGATTGTGCGCTTTCTGGTCGGTCAAAACGAAGAAGATGCGATCGTGCGGCTGAATCAAAAGCTGCTGGCGAATTTCGATCTGATCCCACTCGGCGCGAGCCAGCCGCTGGTTAAGCCGCGTTCGATTGATGACGTTCCGATTCTGGCGCTCACGCTTTCGAGCAATGCCTACGACGCCTTCACGCTGCGCCGCATCGCCGCGCAAGTTCACGACCAAATTAAGGAAGTGCCTGACGTTTCCGAAGTCACGATCATCGGCGGTCAGCGCCGTCAGTTGCGCGTGACACTCGACGAAGCCCGCATGGCCGGTTTCAATGTCGCGCCCGCCCAGATTATTCCGCTGCTTCAACAAGCCAACCGGCAAACGCCTTCGGGCAGCTTCGCCGCAGGCAATCGTGAGTTTCAGGTCGAAACGGGCGGCTTCCTGCACACGGCGGAAGACGTCGGCAATGTCGTCATCGGCGTTTCCAACAACCGTCCGGTGTATTTGCGTGACGTAGCCAAAATCGAAGATGGTGCGGAAGAGCCGAGCGATTACGTGATGTTCGGACAGGGAGCGGCAGCGCACACACTCGAGTCTGCCAATCCGCAATCCGTTCAGCCTGCGGTCACCATCTCCGTCGCCAAGCGCAAAGGCAAAAACGCGATTGAGATTGCCGATCAAGTCATTGAGAAAGTCGAGCATCTGAAAGGTTCGCTGATTCCTGGCGACGTCACGGTGACGACGACGCGCAATTACGGCGAGACGGCGAGCGAGAAATCGAATGAGTTGCTCTTGCACATGCTGATCGCGATCTTCTCGGTCGCGGTGCTGATCTGGCTGACGTTGGGCTTTCGTGAATCGGGCATCGTGGCGATTGCGATTCCGGTGACGTTGGCGCTGACGCTGGCGGTGTTTTACTTCTATGGCTACACGCTGAATCGCATTACGCTGTTTGCGCTGATCTTTTCCATTGGCATTTTGGTAGACGACGCCATCGTTGTGGTCGAGAACATGACGCGGCATTACCGCATGCCCGAAAACCGTGGGCGTCCGCTGATTGACATCGCGGTCGAGGCCGTGGACGAAGTCGGCAATCCAACGATCCTGGCCACCTTCGCGGTAATCGCGGCGATTCTGCCGATGGCCTTTGTGGGCGGCTTGATGGGGCCGTACATGAAACCGATCCCGATTGGCGCGACGGCGGCGATGATCTTTTCGTTGCTGGTGGCGTTTATCGTGACGCCGTGGGCGAGCTTGCGCTTGCTCAAACGTGAGGGCGGGCATCACGAAGAAACCGAAGGCCGGATGACGCTGCTCTATCGGCGCGTGATGGGCAATCTGATTCGCGTGCCGAAATGGCGCTATGGCTTTTTGCTGATGGTGACGGTGCTGCTTTTGGCGTCGGTGTCGTTGTTCGCCTTCAAAGCGGTGCGCGTGAAGATGCTGCCCTTTGATAACAAGAGCGAATTTCAGGTCATCATTGATACGCCCGAAGGCACGCCGCTCGAACAGACCGCCGCCGTCACGCGCGAGATTGCCGAGACGCTGCGCACGGTGCCCGAAGTCGTCAACTATCAAATGTACGTCGGCACGGCCTCGCCGTATAACTTCAACGGGCTGGTGCGGCATTACTTTATGCGGCGCGGGCCGAACGTCGCCGACATTCAGGTCAATCTGGTCGGCAAGGACGACCGCAAGGCGCAAAGCCACGAGATCGCCAAGCGCGTGCGTCCGGCGATTCAGCAGATCGCGGCCAAATACAACGCGCGCGTCAAAGTTGCCGAAGTCCCGCCCGGTCCTCCAGTCTTGCAAACCTTGGTCGCCGAAATTTACGGCCCCGATTACCAGCGGCAGATGGAGATTGCCAAGAGCATCCGCGACATCTTCGACCACACGCCCGGCGTCGTGGATGTGGATTGGTACGTCGAGGACGATCAGCCCAAATACCGTTTCGTCGTGGATAAGGAAAAGGCCGCGCTCAACGGCGTTTCGACTGAGCAGGTCGCCGCGGCCTTGCGCATTGCACTGGACGGGATGCAAGCCGGGTTGGCGCATCAGCCGAACGAGAAAGAGGACGTGGCGATTTACCTGCAATTGCCGCGTGCTGAACGTTCGAGCGTAGAGGATTTGAAACAACTCAAGGTGATGGGCACGCGCGGCAATCTGGTCGCGCTCGGCGAGTTGGTTAAAGTTGAAGAAACGACCGCCGACAAAAGCATCTATCACAAAAACCTGATGCCAGTGACTTACGTGACCGGCGATGTGGCGGGCAGCGAGGAAAGTCCGGTCTACGCCATTCTCAAACTCAACGAGGCCATCTCAAAGTTGAAGCTGCCAGAGGGCTACGAACTCGAACGTTACGTCGCCAAGCAGCCGTTTATGGCGGACAAGTTTGCGATGAAATGGGATGGCGAATGGCACATCACGTATGAAGTCTTTCGTGATTTAGGCTTGGCCTTCGCGGCGGTGTTGGTGCTGATTTACATCCTGGTGGTCGGTTGGTTCCAATCGTTCAAAACGCCGATTGCGATCATGATGGCGATTCCGTTTTCGCTGGTCGGCATTTTGCCCGCACACGGGATGTTGAATGCGTTTTTCACGGCGACTTCGATGATTGGGTTTATCGCGGGTGCGGGCATCGTCGTGCGCAATTCGATCATCCTGGTGGATTTTGTCGAGTTGCGATTGAAGCAGGGAATGCCACTTGCTGAAGCCGTTATTGATGCCGGTGCTGTGCGTTTTCGCCCAATGATGCTGACGGCGGCGGCGGTCGTCGTGGGGGCCTTTGTGATTTTGTTCGATCCGATTTTTCAGGGCCTGGCGATTTCGCTAATGGCAGGAGAAATCGCTTCGTTGTTGCTCTCGCGCATGACAGTGCCGATTTTGTATTTCCTGAGCGAGCGGAAAAAACAGCCCTTGCCAGAACCAGAGTCAGAACACTTGCCGGTTGAGGCGGTCGATGGATCGGTTTCGACGAATTAGCCGCCAAGCGGTTTTTCAGAATGTTGTAGATGTTAAGGAGGCAGAGATGTTACGGAAAATTTGGTATTTCTCGATTGCATTGATGATTTCGTTAGGAGCTGTCACAGCTCAAGCGCAGCCGCAGCAAGGGCAAGGGCGCGGCATGGGCATGGGCATGAGGGGAAATCAGCCGCAGGATATGCGGACGATTCACACCTTGTTTGACGAACACAAGAAAATCACGCGCACGATTAAACCACTTGCCAACGGCGTCGAAACCGTAACCGAATCCGACGACCCGCGGGTGAAAGCCTTGCTCGTAGAGCATTCCTGGGCGATGAAAAAGCGGCTGGAAAACAAACAGCCGATTCGCCAATGGGATCCGCTATTTGCCGAACTGTTCAAGCACGCAGACAAAATCAAAATGGAACTGACGAATACGGCCAAAGGCGTCAAAGTCGTTGAGACGTCTACGGACGCGTACGTCGTCAAATTGATTCAGGCGCATGCTGCGGGCGTTTCAGAATTTGTCCGCGAAGGCGTCTCTGTCATGCACAAAGAACATCCTTTGCCTGGGGAAAAGAAAGAAGAGGGCGCGTTTATCGGCAAAGGCGATGGCATCGAAAGCTGTCCGGTGACCGGAGAGCCCGTCAACAAAGACATCAAGTTCGGATTCTATGGCCGCACGGTGTATTTCTGTTGCGAAAGCTGTCGTGACGCCGCCAGGAAAAATCCCGAGCGTTACATTAAACCCTGAGCCTGTTGCCGACGATAGGTTGCCAGCGTGAAGCGGCTGTATATGTGAGTTGCTGCCCAGGTCAGCAAGACAGCGGTTATCGCCAACAACGTCAAATGGAATGTGGGCGGTTCAAGGCCCAGGACGACGCGCAAATTCGGTAACAGAATCGTCAGCAACTGCAAACCAACGCCCAGCCCCACAGCCAGATGCAACGCGCCGTTGAAATGTGGCAACACGCTCAGACGGCGCGCCGGATATGCGTAAAATAACTGACTCAGCGTGGCGTACAAAAATAGCGCTCCGCGCACATCCGGGTTGCTGTAGCCAAGTTGCGGCAAGATCGCCAGCAACGCGCCTCCCACTAATGCCTGAGTGATCCCCGCAGTGAACACAAAACGCAGAGAAACGCGGTCGAGCAACGGAGCCTGGGGATGGCGCGGGCCGTGTCGCATCACGCCGCTGTTTTTATCAAAGCCCAGTGCGACGGCAGGAGCCCCGTTGGTAATGACGTTGATCCACAGCAATTGCATGGCGGTGAGCGGCAACAACAACCCGCCGCCCGCTTCGCGCAAATTCAGCCAGAACGCGCCCGCCGCTCCACCGATGACTAGCAGTACCAGTGCCAGATTGGCTGAAAACAGAAAGCGGATGAATTTCTGAATATTTTCGTAAATGTTACGGCCTTCTTCGATGGCAGCCACGATAGTGGCGAAATTGTCATCGAGTAACACCAGATCAGCGACTTCGCGCGCAACATCGCTGCCGCGTTCGCCCATGGCCACACCGACGTCTGAGCGTTTCAAGGCGGGCGCATCATTCACGCCGTCACCAGTCATGGCAACGATCTCGCCGTTTTGCTTGAGCGCTTCAACCAGTCGCAGCTTATGTTCTGGCGCCACCCGGGCAAAGATGTTGGTGTCTTTCACGGCTTCGAGCAATTCGTCGGGAGGGAGCTCCTCCAGTTCCAGGCCGGTCAGTACGCGGCCAGGCGAAATCCCTACTTCGTGAGCCACTGCCAGGGCCGTTGCCGGGTGGTCTCCTGTGATCATCAGCACACGAATGCCAGCCGCTTGTGCTTGCCGAATGGCTTCGGGGACTTCGGGGCGCGGCGGGTCCCACAGCAACACCAGGCCGAGAAATTCCAACTCTGTTTCCGCTTCACCTGCTCCAGCGCCCAACGCAAGCAACCGGTAACCTTCGTGTGCATAGGCATCGGCTTTTTCTTCCCACACGCGACCTTCGGCGGTGGTCAGCCGACTGCGTTGCAAAATGACTTCGGGCGCGCCTTTCACGTAGCTTTGCAACTGGCCTTGAGCAGTGACGGTGGCGCGCATGAATTTGTCTGCGCTATCGAATGGGCGGCTGCTGTGACGTGGCTGCTGCTGCCGCAATGCGGTGACGTCTATGTTGTGTTTGTGGGCGAAGGCGAGCAAGGCAAGTTCCAACGGATCGCCTGCGCCAACGTGCGCTTCGGCGTCGTTGGCCAGCACCATGGCACGCAGTGCAAGGTCTGTGTGCGGGCTATCAAGCTCGCGGACGAACATGCGGTTTTCCGTCAGGGTGCCGGTTTTGTCTGTTGCGATGACGGTAACAGAGCCCAGGGCTTCGACTGCGCTCAGCCGACGCACCACGGCTTTGCGTTTGGTCATGCGTTCAACGCCCAGTGTTAAGGTCAATGTCAGCACGGCGGGCAAACCTTCCGGGACGGCGGCGACAGCCAATGCCACCGCAAACAAAAACACGTGGCTGATGCGCCCCATTCCTTCGACCAGCAATCCGCCGATCGCAATTAACACCACCAGTAACAACACTGCGCGGGCAATCTGGCCGCCGAATTTTTCCAGGCGTCGTTCCAGTGGCGTCGGTTCGGTTTCGATGCCGCCAATCATCACGGCCAAACGCCCCATTGCGCTCTTTTCGCCGGTGCGGCTGACCGTGACATAGGCTTTGCCGCGCACCAGCAACGTGCCGCTCAGCACTTCATCGCGCGCCGATTTTTCCACCGGCACAGATTCACCTGTCAGCACCGATTCATCCACCATCACGCCACCGGCTTCGCTGAGTTCTCCGTCTGCGGGAATGCGGTCGCCGGCTTCGATGCGCAGCACGTCGCCGGGCACGAGTTCCGCGCTGAGCAGGTGGATGAGCTGTCCGTCGCGCAACACCCACACGAGCGGAGCCGCCATTTCTTGCAACGCGCTGAGCGCCGCTTCTGATTTGCTTTCCTGATAGACCCCCAAGCCAGCGTTGAGCAGCAAGATCACGGCAATCGCGAGAGATTCGACGGGCAAGCCTGTTGCCCCTTCGACAATCCAAATGGCGAAATCCGCAGCCAAGGCAAACAGCAGAATGTAAATCAACGGGCTGCGAAATTGTCGCAGAAATCGTCGCCACAGGGGCGGCGGCGGTTTTTGCGGCAACGCGTTGGGGCCAAATTGCTGCAAGCGCGCGGCTGCTTCATCGCTTGATAAACCTGTCAGTGGTTGGGAGGCAGTGTTGTGGCGAGGGCCGACAGCGCCGCTCGGATTGGGGGCAACGTCCATGCTACGGGTTCCTTTGTTGCTTGCTGCAGGAAATGAAGGGATTTCAGCTCGGTTGTTTTTGCGCACAGCGTAAGATTCCGCAATTCGGTGCGTAAGATAACCCGGTGCCGCCAGAAAAAGCGATCTTCTACAAATTGCTGTGTCCGAATTCGCAGCGGTTTAGGGCGGCATATGGTTTGCCGTTCATCCAATTCGAGGAGACGAATCGTTCATACGCAAGCTGCCCGCCAGAAATTTCATAACGCGAGAGGCCAGGCGAATCGCACTCTGGCTGGTGAGCAGCAAAGACAAGCGCAGCCGAAAGAGGAGCGGAAAGGCCGTGGTATTTCTGAAGGGAGTTGCAATCTGGGGCGTCATTATTTTGGCCGAAGTGTTGCACGGCACGGCGCGCGTTCTGTTTTTACAACCATACGTCGGTGATTTCAGGGCCCGGCAAATCGCGGTCTTTACCGGCTCAGGGATGATCCTCGCGCTGGCATATGCGACGGTGCGCTGGTTGGGAGCGACTCGCCGTGCAAGCTTGTTCGGCGTCGGCGTGCTCTGGCTGGTTTTGACGTTGGCATTTGAACTGTTCCTGGGGCGCGTCCTACTTGGGTATTCGTGGCAGCGAATCGGTTCTGATTACAACCTGTTGGCGGGCGGATTGCTGCCGTTCGGCTTGTTGGTGTTAACGACAGCGCCGCTGTTGGCAGCCAAATGGCGCGGCATTTTGCCATAGGCGATGTGACCGTGTGCGGGCAAACTGCGGAGGGACTATGGGAGAGCACAACGTCTTAAGCGAACACGATGCGCAGCAATCACAAGCTTTCATGAAGTCGCTGCTGGCAGAGGTCGCCGCTTTGGAGCAGATGATCGAAGGCGGCCGCATCGAAAGCGGCGTGCATCGCATCGGTGCGGAGCAAGAGATGTTTTTGCTTGATCGCGCTTTGCGCCCCGCGCCGCTGGCGCCAGCGGTGCTTGATGCTGCCGCAGACCCTCGGCTGACGACCGAAATTGGCACCTTCAATCTGGAAGCCAATTTGTCACCGCGTTTGCTTGCGGGCAGCGGATTGCGCGAGATGGAAGCAGAGTTGAACGATGTAGTGGCGGTTGCACGTCGTGCGGCGCATGGCGTAGATGCCGAAATTCTGTTGGCCGGAATTTTGCCGACCATTCGCCAGGCCGATCTGACACTCGATCATTTGACGCCCAGCCCGCGCTATTTCGCGCTCAATCGCGCCATGCAACATTTGCGCGGCGGCGCATTCGACATTCACATCAAAGGGCTGGACGAATTACAGACCACGCACGACAACCTGATGTTTGAAGCTTGCTGTTGCAGCTTTCAGGTGCATTTGCAGGTCGGGTCGCAGGAATTTGCGCCGCTGTATAACCTGGCGCAATTGATTTCCGCGCCGTTGCTGGCGGTGGCCGCCAATTCGCCGCTGTTGCTGGGACATCGGCTGTGGCACGAAACCCGCGTCGCGCTGTTTCAACATTCAACCGATGAACGGTCGAGCGCACGCCGCGCACGCCAACATCCGCCGCGCGTCAGTTTTGGCGAAGGCTGGATCAAGCATTCCATCGTGGAAATCTTTCGCGAAGAGATCGCCCGGTTTCGCGTGTTGCTGACCAAACACATTGATGAAGACCCGCTGGCATTGCTGGCGCGCGGTGAGTTGCCGCAACTGGCGGCTCTGCGTTTGCATAACGGAACGGTGTGGCGCTGGAACCGGCCTTGTTATGGCGTCAATGACGGCGTTGCACATTTGCGCATCGAACACCGCGCCTTGCCCTCTGGCCCTTCGCTGTTGGATGAAATGGCGAATGCCGCCTTCTTTTTGGGATTGCTGCTGGCGTTGCCTGACGAATACGGCCCGGTCGAAACGCTGTTGTCGTTTGACGATGCCAAGGAAAATTTCTTTGCCGCCGCGCGTTACGGTCTGAAAGCGCGCTTTAACTGGATTGGCGAGCGTGATTGCCCGGCGGCCAGGTTGGTACAAGAACATTTGCTGCCGTTGGCGCACAAAGGGTTGCAGCAAGCCGGAGTCACTAGCAGCGACCGAGAGCGCTATCTGAATGTGATCGCCGAACGCGTCGCGTGCGAACAGACAGGCGCGCTTTGGGCGCTGCATTCGCTGGAAGAAATGGGCGAACAGGGCACACGCGAATTGCGGCAACACGCCTTGGTTGCGGCAACGTTGGAGCACCAGCGAAGCGGTGAACCGGTGGCGCAATGGCCGCTGGCGCGCTTTCAGCCTACGCGGCAATGGGCGAGCGAACGGCAAACCGTCGCGCATCTGATGTCTACGGATTTGTTTACGGTGCGCCCTGATGATCTGGCTGATTTGGCGGCCAGCGTTATGAACTGGCGGCACATACGGCACGTTCCCGTCGAAGACGACGATGGCCGTCTGGTGGGGCTGATTTCGCACCGGGATTTATTGCGGTTGCTGGCCCATGGAATGCTGACGCACGACGCCAAAGCCATCACGGTCAAAGAAATCATGAAGCGCGATTTGGTCACGATTACGCCGGGCACTTCTGCGCGCGAAGCGTTGGCCGTGATGCGTCGTTGCAAAGTCGGATGTTTACCCGTGCTGGAAAACGACCGGCTGGTTGGCTTGGTTACGGCATATGATTTTTTGGCGCTGGCCGCTGATGTCCTTGAACAGCAGGAACAACCCGTCTCATAGCCGGCTGATTTCGATGGTCATGCCAGCCTGACGTAAGCGTTCGGCCAGCACGTCACCCAAACCGGTCGCGGGCGTCAGAATGCCGCCGCGTTGTGCGCCGCCTGGCAGATCGTTTGTGTTTAGCGCCAACGCCAACGCTGATTCGCACAGAAATTTCACCGTGGCGCGATTTCCTGGGTCGCCTTGATCACGCAGCAGGCCGCGCACTTTGCGACCATCGCCCGTTTCGCCAATCAATTCACAACGAAACCACCCCTCATTCATCGTCTTTTCGGAAGGCCCCGCGCCCGGCGCAGGCAGCGCGGATTTCAGCCACGGGCGCAGCGGTGATTGCAAGGTCGCTTCAAACAGCGCGCCGCCCACCGTCAAGCCAGCCGCAGGCAACCAGCCCAACGGCCCGCCGAATTTGCTGTATTCCTGATAACGGAACTCTGGCCCGTACGGCATTTCCCACTGCGCAAACAGCGCCTGGCTGCGCCGCACGACGCGCGTGTTGATTGGCCCCATGACAAACGGAGCTGCCCACGCGCCGATGCTGAGATCGAAATAGGGCAACGCCGGGTCGAGATTTTGCTGGCGTTCGCGTGCCGAATGCTCGCCCGGCGGATTGAGCAAAAACGGGTCTTTGGCTTGTTTGGCCTGACCAGACTCATAAAGGTTGAAGGCCGTCGCCAACGTGCCGCCGTTCACGCCGCCCGCCATCTGAAAATAGGCTTTCACTGCGCGGCACGGCACGCCCAGTTCGCGTTGTATATAACGCACGACCAGATAGCTGCCCAAATCTGACGGCACCGAATCAAATCCGCAAAACGGAATGATACGCGTGCCGCTGGCGGCTGCTTGCTCGTGATAGCGGTCAATCAGGCTTTTGACCCAGACGGTTTCGCCGGTGATGTCTACGTAATGCGTCTGAAACCGCACGCAGGCGTCCACAATGGCAGTGCCGTAAAGCGCAAACGGCCCCGCCGTCGTCAGCAAAACACGCGTGCGCGAAATGATCGCATCTAGCGCCGCCTGATCGTTGCCCTCAGCCGTTAGAATTTCTACTTCGCGCGCCGCGCCGCCGACTTCGGCTTTGACGGCTGCCAGCTTTTCGCGATTGCGTCCGGCGATGGCCCAGCGCAATTTGCCCGGCGGCGCGTGTTGGGCGAAATAGGCGACCGTTTGTTTGCCGGTGAAACCACTGGCGCCATAAAGCACGACATCAAAATCTCGCTGGGGCATGGGGCGAACTCCTGCGCAAAAGTTGTATTTGAGATGCTAGGTGAAATGCGATTCCGCTTGCGAACCTGCGCGGCAATTGATTCTGGCTGCTGACTGTGTGACCGTCAATGCCAATCCGGCGGCGGAAACAGGATTCTTCGCTTGCCAGAACGCCTGCGCGTTTGTTGTACTGCCCGGCGCAATCAATCCCAGAACAAGCGGAGTCTTGCATGAGCAAAGCGCGTTGGAACCCTGCCCAGTGGGCCAGTTTGTCGCCCAACGGGTTGGGCCACACCAAACCCAATCATTATCTGGAAATGGCCAAAATCGTCTGGCGCAACCGCGACCAGTTGCCTTATGCCTGGCGCATACTGTCGCGCGGCGTGTGTGACGGGTGCGCGCTCGGCACCAGCGGATTGCACGATTTCACCTTGGACGGCGTGCATTTGTGCATGGTGCGGTTAGAACTGTTGCGGCTCAACACCAGCCCCGCGCTGGATGTCGCGCAGTTGGCTGATGCCGCCAAACTGGCGCAAATGAGCGCCGCCGAATTGCGCGAATTAGGCCGCTTACCGTATCCGATGGTGCGTCAGCGCGGTGATGCCGGATTTCGTCGTATCAGTTGGGATGAAGCGTTGTCGTTGGCGGCACAGCGCGCGGCGGCGACCGATCCGCGGCGAATGGCGTTTTATCTGACGTCGCGCGGGCTGACCAACGAATCGTATTATGTCGCGCAAAAAGCCGCGCGCTTTCTCGGCACCAACAACGTAGACAACTCTGCGCGCATTTGCCACGCGCCTTCGACCGTGGCGATGAAACAGAGCCTGGGCGTGGCGGCTTCGACCGTGTCGTACAAAGATTGGCTGGGCACTGACCTGTTGGTTTTTTTCGGCAGCAACACGCCCAACAATCAGCCGGTCACGACCAAATACATCTACTACGCCAAACAGCAGGGAACGCGCGTGGCGGTGGTGAATCCGTATCGCGAACCGGGCCTGGAGCGATACTGGGTTCCTTCGGTGACTGAAAGCGCGCTGTTCGGCACCAAGATCGCCGACGCGTTTTTTCAGGTGCATACGGGCGGTGACAAAGCGTTCATTGCCGGTGTGCTCAAACACCTGCTCGAACAAGGCTGGACCGACAACGACTTCATCCGCCAGCACACCATGGGGTTGGCAGAGCTGAAGGAGAGCCTGGCCGAACAATCCTGGGAATTACTCGAAGCCGCGTCGGGGACAAGCCGCGACGAAATGTTGCGTTTTGCGCGGCTTCTGGCCGAAGCCAAAACCGCGATTTTTGTCTGGTCAATGGGCATCACACAGCATCAAGACGGCGTCGCCAATGTGCGTGCAATTGTTGATCTGGCCTTGGCGCGCGGGTTTGTCGGAAAGCCGAAATCCGGCTTGGTGCCGATTCGCGGACATTCCGGCGTACAAGGCGGCGCAGAAGTCGGTTGCGTGCCCAATCAATTTCCTGGCGGCGTTGGCGTGGATGATGCCGGTGCGGAAAAGATGCGTTCGCTGTGGGGCTTTGCCGTGCCGTCAGCGCGCGGATTGAATGCCGTGCAAATGATCGAGGCTGCGCACGATGGCTTGCTGGATTGGTTTTATATCAGCGGCGGTAATTTTCTGGAAACGTTGCCCGAACCGGATTTTGTGCGCGCGGCGCTGGCGCGCGTGCCCTTGCGCATTCATCAGGACATCGTGCTCAGCCCGCAGATGTTCGTCGAACCGGCAGAGACGGTGTTGTTGTTGCCGACCACAACGCGATACGAACAACCCGGCGGCGGCACCGAAACCACCACCGAGCGCCGCATTCTTTTCAGTCCGGAAATTCCGGGCCGCCGCATCGGCGAAGCCAAAGCCGAGTGGGAAATCCCGATGTTGATTGCCGAGCGCGCCAACCCCGCGCAAGCGCATTTACTGCATTTTGACCACGCACAGGCGATTCGCGACGAAATCGCGCGCGCTGTGCCAGCGTATGACGGCATTCAGCATTTGCAGAAAACGGGCGATCAGGTGCAATGGGGCGGGCAACGACTGTGCGAAACACATGATCAAGAGGGCAACATCACGCCCGCGTTTTTGACGCCGGATGGCCGCGCGCACTTTTCCGCGCTCAAGGTCGAAGCGCGCCCTGCCGACGGGCGCTGGCGGCTTTCGACGCGGCGCGGCAAACAGTTCAACAGCATCGTGCAACGTCAGCGCGATCCGCTCAACGGCGCACAGCGCGAAGATGTTTTGCTGAACGAAGCGGACGCGCGCGCGCTCGGTTTGGCCGAAGGCGATGCCATCATCCTGCGCAATGAAACCGGCGTGTTGCGCGGGCGGTGCCGTTTTGCGGCGATTGCGCCCGGCAACGTGCAAGTTCATTGGCCCGAAGGCAACGTCTTGCTGCGGCGCGGATTGTGCGATCCC
>JAEUQO010000191.1 GCA_016789605.1 Acidobacteriota bacterium | reverse complement strand
CAATTGCGCGGACGCTTCCGCCGCGTCTTCGTCGCCGAGATGTTGCGCAGCGTAATACCATCCCCACGAAAACTTGTCGGTGGGCGCTTGAAAGCTGGCGTATTGCGGATAGCGCTGAAAGAACCGCTGCATCGTTTCCGCTTTCGGGCGATCCCATTGCTGATGATATCCTTCGCGCTGATTGACCGTGACGGCGAACGCTTCTGGCACAGGCAGGAACGTTGCCAGCGCCACGTTCAGCGCGGCGGGCAACAGGATCGTCAGCGTCAGCCATCCGCCCAGCAATGTCAGCGCATTGAAATTCGATGAGCGCCGAAACGACATCACAAACCACGACGCAGCAAACCAGAACAGCAAATACGACAGAGAAACCAGCAGCACAAATCCAAAGCGTTGATCGAACGGCAACCGCAGCCACAACAGACCAACCAGCAGCGTCAACACCCAAACCGCAACAATAGGCAAAAATCGCAAGCTGGCTTTCAGGGCCAGAATTTTGTGCGAGGAAATTGGCTGCGAACAAAGCAGCGGCCAAATGCCCTGTTCCTGTTCGGACGAAAGCGTGTTGTGCGTGAAGGCGATGATGAGCAGCGGGTACAAAAACACGAGCAAAAACGCGAGGTCGAAATTGCCGAGCGCCAGAGTCGCGGGATTGCTGATGTCGCCATCATACAGTTGCCCTTCCAGCGTCAGCATGCGCACTTTCAGATTGAACGGGTTCACATCGCGCAGCCCTATCGAAAGCGGCGCATACCGCGAAGGCTCGTGCGTCGTGAAAAAGTTCAGATAATACAGCGTGTTCAGCGGATCGGGGGTCGCGTGCTGCGCCACCATTTTTTCCAGATGCTCGCGTTGCATTGCGGGCGTCTGCGCAATCACGTTTTGCTGTGCGGCAATGACGCGGTGACCGTGTTCGATGGCGTACAGTCCGGCCAGAAACATCACCAGCAAGCCCGCCATCACGGCGCGTCCGGCCAGAAAGTTTTTGAGTTCCAGTTGTAAAAGACGAGGCCAGTTCATTTCACAATACTCGGTTTGATCCGCCAGATCAGCAGCAGCAAAACCACGCTCCAACTCAGCAACGACAAGACGGCCAGCCTTTGCTGCCGGATTGCCCAACCAATCGTCGGCGCGCGAAAGGTGAACTCAGGAAAGTCCTGCCAGCGTTCGTGGCTAATACGTTGTGTGCGGTCGTTTTCAAATTTGATTTCGTCCATGTGCAATTGATTCAGCTTCTGCACCATCCCGTAGCGAAAGCTTTCCGCCTGCCATTGAAATTCGGCGTAATGCGCCAGATTCGATCCGGCCAGCGCGCTCGACAATGAACGCATGGCCAGATACGGATTCAGGAGTGAAGCGAATTCGCTGACGCGATTTTGCTGGCGAAAGGTGGCGAGCAGTTCGCCGTAATGCCGCCGGAAAATTTCCGAGCTGATCTTTTCGGCTTCGAGCATGACAAACGCGCCGTAATTGAATGGCAGGTCTTTGACTTCAGTAACGTTGTATTTTTTCAGCGTCTCAGCGCGCAGCATGGCAAAGTGCTGATCGTTCGGATTGTGGCTGTCGCCTTCTTTGGCCAATTCGTTTTCGAGCCGCGCATCAAATTCCGCTTTGGCGGGCGCGGGCGCAAGCGCTGCCCCAAGCGTTTGCGCACCACGCGGAAGGACGACGCAAAACACAATCCACAATAAAATCAGGCTTGTCAGCGCGCCACGCGAAGTCTGCTGCCACGCCGAAACCAGCACCGTGAACGCTGCGCCAATCAGCAGATACAAACTATAGCCCGCGATCAATCCCAGCACGCGCCACAACATGTCGGATGAAACTTCATTCCCGGCCAGCAAACGCCAGACGAGCAAAAGCAATGCGCCCGGCGCAGTCACGCACAACGCCATCAAGGTGACGCCGAGCGTTTTGCCGATAATCAATTCGCGCATCTTCACTCCCTGCGCCAGCAGCATCGGCAACGTCCCGCTTTCGCGTTCGCTGGTGATTGAGGCAAAACCCAGAAAGAAAATCGCCAGTGGCACGAGCAGTTGCAGCACGAGCGCCGGACTCAATTCGCCAAAGCGCAACATTCCGCCGGAATGATTCGCTTCGCTGAAATTCGCGGTGTTCTGGCGATGCGCTTCGAGGTAAACAGAGGTGCCTGCGTAACTGTCTACGCCAGGATCAAAAAAGCTGAGCGGCGCTTTCGGGCGAAAGGCCAGATAGCCGTAATGCGAAGCGCGATGCGGATGGCGGTCGGGTTGTTCCAGCCAGTTGCTGCGCACGCGCTGTTGATATTCATTGCGCTGCGCATTGAGCTTGTTTTGATTTTGCTGCGCGATAATCGCCGACAGCAGCAACAGCGTCGCGATGCTGACGCAGGCAATCCACAGCGAACGATTGCGCAGGCTGTGACGAATTTCGTTGGTGGCAATGCGTGTAATGACAGGGTTCATGGCAAAACGTTACGGTTGCAAACTGCCGATGGAAACGAGCGGTTCGCCTGCGCTGACCGGCGGAGTTTTCACGATGAACATCACTTTGCCCGCGAATGGCGCGCGCGCTTCGTGAACCTTCTGCCCGTGCAGGTTGGTCACATACCCCAGCAGCGCATCTTTTTTCACGATTTGGCCGCGCGCAACCAGCGGATAAAAAATCCCCGCTTCCGGCGTGCGAATGGTTTCATCGCGATCAACATAAACGGGATTTTTGATCGGCGTAGTTTGCCCCGGCAGCATTCGCAATCGTCGCATGACGTTTTGCAAACCGGTTGTGATGGTCGTGACAGAGACTTCGTCAGCACGCGCCAGTCCGCCGCATTCGACTGCCATCACATATTTGCCAGCAAGCTGTGCCGCATTGGTCAGGTAAACGGAATTGTTCGGATCGGCAGAACGTCCGCTGATGACTTTGATGTGTTCAATGCCAAACCGCAGCGCCAGGTCTTTGACGTGAGCAATGCGTTCGGGCGTGGTGGCGTGCGTGTACAGCGCCAGATACGGAATCAAATCTTCGTTGCCGTCGCCGCAATGCACATCAATGACGTAATCCGCGCGCGGGATCAATTGCGTGAGAATCGTGTGGGCAATGCGTTCGGTCAGCGTGCCGTCGGCTTTGCCGGGAAATGAACGATTGAGGTTTTTGCCGTCAACGGGAGAGTAATAAATCGTGCGCTTGAAAAACGACGGCGGATTGGCCGAATGCACCAGAATGACCGTGCCGCTCAGCTTGCTGGCATTCAGTTGAGACAACAACCGTTGCAACGCAATGATCGGCGCGTATTCGCTGCCGTGTACGCCCGCCACCAGCAACAGCGTTGGCCCGGGCTTGGCTCCGTGAAAAATGGTGAAAGGCAGGCGCGTGCCTTCATCCACACCGGCAGGAATTTCCAAATGTCCCGCCACGCGTTCCCCGCGTTTGGCCGTCACCGAACCCAGCGTAAACATTGCGTCCTGCGCACATACCGTGGTGGTGGCAATGGCGATGAAAAGCAGAATGCGGGCCAGAAGTGAAAAATGATTGTTCATACAGGGGCGATGTCAAAACAATGAACCACAGGGATCACGGGGCACACGGGGAATCTCTTCTAATTTGGTTGGCTCTCCCCGTGCTCCCCGTGGTTAATTCTGTAAACGCATTATTTCCTGAACGGTGTCCACGCGAACGTCAACATCACGGTGCGTGGTTGTCCCGGAAGATTGCCCACGCGCGCCGCAAACAACGAACCGGTGGCGTATTTCTTGTTGGTGATGTTCGTGATTTGCAGTTGCAACCGCGCCCGCGAAGTCAGTTCCTGATAAAAGCTCACATCCGCAATCGTGTAGCCATTCGCGCGAATCCCTGCAAAGGGTTCGATACGTTCGCTGGCGCTTTCCAGGCCAAAGCCAATGCCAGTGCTTTCCAGAAAGTTGTAGCGTGTGAACAAACCCGTTGTGTGTTTTGGCGCATTTGCCAGCGGGCGGCCAATCAGCGAAGCCACGTTGTCGCGCAGAATTTTCGTACCTACGAAAGCGTAATTGAAGGCCGTATACCAACGCCGTGTGATAAAGCCTTCGACGTTGAATTCAAAGCCACGACTGCGCGCCGCGCCGACCGGGAGCAAAGCATTGAAATTGTTGCCGCTCGGCCCGAATGCCGGATCAGGCCGCAGCAAATTGTCTTTGTTGATATTGAACCACGCGCCGGACACGAACAGCTTGCGATTGATCAATTCGGTTTTGACGCCGACTTCGATCTGCTTGCCGGTTTCAGGCTTGAACGGCCCGTTGGCGGAAGGAGCCTGCGAGAAAATCGGCGCGCGAATGAAGCTGTTGGCAACGCTTGCGTAAAACGAAACCTGTTCGACAGGTTTGACAACGATGCCTGCGCGGCCAGACAGCGCCGTGTCTTCATATTTCAACGGCACACCGGCAAAGCCCTTGTCATCGTAACGATCCACGCGCCCGCTCAGCAAAAACTGCACGAAGCGATTCACAACAATTTGATCCTGCGCGTAAAAGCCCGTGCGATGGGTTTGCGCAGTGCTGGTCGTGAAGGCATTAAGCGTGTAATTGCGTTCGTTCGTCAGGCCATAGACCGGATTGAAAATGTCCAGCGCGGGAACCGTGCCGCCCGCGACTTCGCGTTCGCGCGCACGCGCCTGACGAAAGGCGTGATCCTGCGCGACGTGTTCAACGCCAAACAGCAAGGTATGCGTGCCGAAACCGCTGGAATTTGCCACTTTGCTGAGATTGCCGTTCAGACTCCAGTCATTGTTCCAGCGGAAGAAATTGCGAAATTCGCGCCGCATCGTGCGCCCCGTGGCCGTGGCCGGATTCAGCCCGCGCGCTTCGTGATACTTGTCGTTGTTTTCGTAGCCCAGATACCGAAATGTGTAATCGGCATTCCATCCGTGATTGAGGTTATGTTCGCCGCGCAATTGCAGCACGCGCGCAATCAGCTTGATGAAATCGGTTGGTTCATTGGCTGACCATTCAATGTTTGTCAGGAATTGGCCGTTTGCATCTACCGGTACGCCACGCAACCGATTGCCCGGCAGGCGCTGGTTGATGAATTCGTACTCGGCGCTGAAACGGTGGTTGTCATGCGGACGGTAAAGCAGGTTGCCCGCCGCGTGTGAATTGGTGGCTCCGGCGTTGTTGCGGAAAGAATCGCGATCTTCAAAGTAAAATGCGCCGCGTGCCAGCAGTTTTTCCGAGATCGGCCCGGTCAATTCACCGTTCACCATCTTTTGCGCAAAACTGCCGAAACGCACCTGCATTTCGCCGTCCAGCACTTCCTTCGGCTTTTTCGTCACGTAGTTAATCAGGCCGCCGACTTCGGTCGAACCGTACATCGAAGACGCCGGGCCTTTCAGCACTTCAACGCGCTGAATATTGGTCAGGCGAATTTGCGAGGTGCTAAAGCCCGCATTGTTGACATCGCCCTCGAGCGAGCCAAAGGGATTGCCGCGCATCCCGTTGTACAAAATCTCGCGTTGCGTGAAACCGCGAAAAGTCATTGCGCTGTACGTGTTTTGATTCATCCCGCTGACGTTGCGAAAGAGTTCATTGCCTTCGAGCACGGCGCGGTCTTCGATGAGTTGATTCGGGAACACTTGCACGGACATCGGCAAATCAATCAGGCGGGTATTGACGCGCGTGGCGATGCTGGATTCTTCCAGATGGTATTCTTTCAGACTGGCGACAACATCCACGCTGGCGCTGATCTTTTCCAAGCGCACATTTTGGGTCGTGGTTTTTCCGGCGGTAATCGTGATGTCATGATTTTGCGGGACAAAACCGCCGCCCGAAACCACCAGCGTGTATTTGCCTGTGGCAAGATTGCTGAATTCGTACTGACCGTCAGGATTGGTTGTTGCGATCTGTCTGAGTTCTTCGATCTTTACGCTGATTCCGGCGAGCGCAGTGCCTTCAACAGAAATGATACGGCCTGACAATACACCGGTAGTTTGTGCATAAATTACTCCCGTGCCGGAAAACAGGCACAGCAGCAAAATAATCTGCAAAGTTCGATACATGTTTATCCTTTTGTCCCTGATTTGAGGTGTGCGACAAAGCGTGGCTTATACAAAGAGAGAAGGAATAGGGGGGACAGGATTTTAACGAATGGTTGAGAATCGCCGGTTGATGGTTAGGATGGGATGATGATTGGGGATGTGTCGCAAGCGCCCCGTGTGGACAGGTGCGCTGTTGGCATATTTTTACAAAACCAGTTTTTGATCTGGGCTTTTTCGCTGACGTCAGAACCGCGTTTGGCTTCCTGGCAGCGCCTCGGTGTGCGTTCCTAGTGTTAACCACGTCAATGCGAGGATGAGTAATGGCACCAATGCCCAAGCCAACCAGAACACGCGCCCTCGCGTCCAGATGGGATTTGTGGCGTTGGCGGTTTCGCTTTGTGCAGGTTCAGCAGGTGCAAACTGTGTGATGGTCAGCCAAGTACAGGCCAGCGCGGTCAGCCAAAAACTGACGTGCACCAGCAAGACAGCGCGCTCTTTCATGACCGGGAACGCCTGTGTGAAATCCACAGCCAGATAAAACCAAAGCAGCAACAAAAACAGCCACTGCGTGCGCTGGAATGGTTCGGCAGGCAGCAATGGTAATCGGCCTGTGCGATAGCGGCGCAGCGCGACAACAATCAGCGCGGTCAACAAGAGGCTGACAATGGCAAACCAACGTGCCGGGGAAACACCCAACAGCGGTTCGCCCAGATGTCCGTCAGCTGCCCACCGCGAAACGTTGCGCGGGAAGTTTTCCCAGGGAATCGCCAACAACAAAAATAGGGCCGCCGCATCACGTGACCAGCCGTCGCTGGCGTCTTCGTCCGGCGGCGTCAGATGGCGCAAGGCGAGTCGCGCAATGCCCAGCGCGATTCCAGCGCCCATCAACAGCCCGAACAACTGCTCCATCCATTTCCAGTATCCAAGCCCTTGCAGGGCGGGGTAGCGTCCGATGAGGCCCCACTGCGCGCGACCCAACATCTGCACAAAATCACCGATGGCGAAACCTGCGCCTCCGGCCAGCGCGCCATAAATCATCAATGACAAGGCTGCGCGGTTCTGTGCACGCCACAAAGACAAACACAGCGCGATGCACAATCCAACGCAACCGGCCCAGTTGTCACTGCGCGGCGGCGTCATGCGCAATCCGCAAAGTAGCGTGAGCGCTCCAAACCCGATCCACCACCCAGCGGCCAGCGCGATCAGCAACCGACAGGCTGCGCGCGCACGTGGCACAAGCGCCATATATGCTAATGACACCAACAGCGCTGAACTCGCCGCCACCCAGTCGGTGTCATATAAGCTCCAGCGGTTTTCCAGCCACCCGGTCGCGCCGCTGAAATCCAGCAGTTTCCAGCTTGCGTATACGGCAATCAGTGGCCCGACGAAAGCATCCAACTCTGACCGGCGCAGTGTCAGGCCCAGGCCGAGAATGCCCGCTCCCACGGCTCCCCAAAGCGCGCCGATGACGAATAAGCTGGCATATCCGTACAGTACATCTGCCCTGGCCGCAGATGCTGTGTAACCAATCACAACGCCATAGCTCATTTGTCCGCCAAACGCCCAGCCGATGGCACACAGCGCCGCAATCGTTACGCTTCGGCGAAGCCAGTCAGCACGCTCGGCGGTTAGGCACAGCGCAAGTCCGAACAACGCACCCGGCATCATGGCTCCGGCTTCGTGGCCATAATCACCGCGCAAGCCCCAGCCGACAGACATCGAAAGCGCAGCCAGCGCAACAAGCACGACTTGTTGTCGGAACGTCAAAAGATTTTGTGGCATAAGCGATCAGAATGCAGGACGCAAAATGTTCAGCGAGTCCGCGAGGCAGAGCGAAAACGGGAAGCCATCACCACGTAGTTTGCTTCAGCGTGCGCGGGTTGATTGCGAGAGCTTTGTCGCTGAAACGGCGCAGATTTGCAACCATTCCCGCGTAGGAAAGGAAAGAAGTTTGATCTAGTTGGAATGCAAGCAGAAGCCACGCTGGGAACAGCTAGCTTCATTGAGAAGAGGTGGCGAGAGCTTGTTCGGCAATGAATGCTTTGAGCGCCGCCAATGAAGATTCAGACAGCGCAAACGTGGTGTTCCCCCATTTGCCTTGCAGGCTTTGGGCTTCAAGCAATTTGGGCAAATCGTCCCGGTTGATGACGACGCTTGCCTGTTCAGAGATCAAGCGATTCATCTCAAAATACTCCACACGAAAATCCGTCACCCGAACTTCCAGTTGTGTTGCCCCCAGATTGAGCAACAGCACGTTCTCGCCTTTGAACAAGGGAAGCGTTCGGCGATTGGCGTCGCCTCTGAACGCTGACAGCGTGAAATAGAGCTTTGCCGCGTCATTCGGAAACTTTCCCGGAAATGATGCGTTGGCTTGCACCATCAAGCGAATCGGCGGCGCGAACGTTTCGAGCAGTGCACACTCGACTGTCGTGACATTAGCTTGGCGATCGTATTTGCGTTCGATTTGGCAGGCATTCCCGGATTTTTGCGCGTATGAGGTTGCGGGCAGCAACGCCAGGCAACCGACGAACAGCAGCGGCATGACAAAATTCTTTTTGCTTGTCATCTAGTTTCCTCCGTGGGGTTTCGCAGCTTTCGCTTTCGGTTTCATGGCGTTCGACGGCAAGCAAAACCCTTTGCCGTCGTCAAACCAATCGCGCAGCAATTCGCTGACGCCCGGTTTGCCCACGCCAATGAAGCGAGCGCGCCGTTCGCGGTAATCCGCCAGAATTTCCGCCGCGCGCGCGCGAATGGCGCGGTCTTCGTCCTGTTCGGCATAGCCTTTCGGCACGGCCCAGACGAAATGATGTTTTTCAGCGCCGAACGTCGGGATGGAAAGAAAATCGCGTTCGACAAATTTGCCTGTCTGTTTTTCCGTTTCGCCTGCGTTGACGAAAAAATCCACGGCGTAGGGCGGGAAGCCGAACAGGTAGCCGTAACCGCGCCAGCGCGGGCCTGGCTGACCGTATTCAATCGCCATCAGCACTTCCATCGGATGCGCGTGCGGCGTCAGCCCAAACGGCCCAAAGTAATCCGCATACTTTGACACCGTGGCAGAAAGCGCGGGCAGATTCAGCACAACGGCTTCGGCGGCGCGTGTCAGCTCTTTGGTTTTTGAATCTTCGTACGTTTGAGCAAAGTGTCGCACATCGGCGAACAATTCATCGCCGCACCGCCACGCGGCTAATGCCTGCCGCGCTTCTTCAATTTCG
>JAEUQO010000184.1 GCA_016789605.1 Acidobacteriota bacterium | reverse complement strand
TGCCGCGTCCACCAGTGATCTTGCCGAAATTCGAGCTGGTGACGTTCGTATCCGGGTTGCCCAGATTCAGGTGATTGGCGGCGTTGAAAGCCTCAAAGCGGAATTGCAATCCAGTACGTTCAGTGAACTGGAACGTCTTCAAGAGCGAGGCGTCCCATTGCACAAGGCCAGGGCCAATGACGGTGTTGCGTCCGACATTGCCGAATGTGCCAAGCGGTTGCAGGGCAAAAATGGCCGTGTTGAACCATTTGTTCGCATTCCGCACATCACGACCCAATGCTGTTTCGCCGCTGGCAATCTGATTCGGGCGGTCAAAGCCGGCCCCAATATTCGACTGATCGCGCCCACTGACCATCGTAATCGGGAAGCCTGTCTGAAGGTTGAACAGGGTGCCCAGTTCCCAACCACCAATGAGCACATTGGCAATCCCGTTCTGGTTTAAGAAGCGACGGCCTTTGCCGATCGGAATCTGGTACAGCACGGAATTCACTGCGCGATGCGTCGTGTGGAAGCTGGACAGGGCGCGCTCAGCATTCAGGTTATAGCTGTTTTGTGGGAACAGCGTATCACCGTTGTGGTTGCGAATTGCGCTGGCGTTATCAATGGATTTCGAGAACGTATAGCCGCTCACGAAACTCAAGCCATTGCTCAACCGCTGTTCCAGTTTCACGCTGAAGCCGTTGTAGTTTGCTCGCCCGCTGCCATCCACTTCCTGAATACGGCCAAATTCGGGATATGGCGCGCGTGATAACACCGAACCCGTGGCTCCGGGAATGGATTCGTTGAATGCGCGCAACGATTCCAGTTTGCGGCTCACTGAGCCGAGGTAGCCAATTTCGAGCAACAGGTTGTTGCGCAATTCGCGCTGGACATTCACCAAATACTGCAACGAGTACGGTGTGCGGCGGCCAAAGATATTGCCCAGCACATACGGATTGTTGATTTGCACGGTCCCTGCCAAATTGCGGAAAGGAGTCGCCCATGTCAGATCAATCAAATCCGGCGTTGCTTCGTCACGCCGCCGTCCCGACAGATTGCGCGCCATATCAAAGCGCGGATTGCCGGTGTCTTGCGAATAGAACACGCCTCCGCCAAAACGGACTGTCCATTTCGACGATGGATTCCAGGCAATGCCTAACCGCGGCGCCCAATCGTTTTTGTCATCCGCGACCAGCCGCTCACCCAGGCGACCATCGCGCGCCACCTGAATGTTGGGATTGAAGCGCAAGGAAATGCCTTCATAGAAATCGCCTTTGCCAATGCGCACAAGTACGGGGTGACGACTGGCATCCGCCACATTGGGGGTGTTATCCAGATAGGGCACATAAACATTGACCAGACGCCCTGACTTATCAAACCAGGGTGGCGTGTATTCATAACGCAGCCCGGCATTGATGGTGAGCTTCGGCGTTAACTTCCAGTTGTAATCCAGATAGTAGTATTGGCTGAACGCGCGGAATTGGGCGCTGGCCAGAGCCACCGCAACCTCACAGCGTTTGCAATAGCCCAGCAAATAATCCGCAAATCCATAGCCCTGTGTGCCACCGATTGCGTTTGCACCTGCCAGGCCGTTTTGCGTAGTGGCGTTAGCTTCAAAAGCAATTGAACCCCGCGCAAACTGATTGCCAATCTGGTTGTATTGATCCCAACGCAATTCACCGCCAAAGCGGAAGGTCTTGTTACCTACCGTCCAGTTAAAATTGTCCACGATCTGGTAAGTGCGGTTTGTATTGGCATAGGGCCCTTCGGTGTCGTCACCAAAACCATTGAAGCCCTGAATGCCAATGCTCGGAATCCCCCAGGAAACAGGCGGCCCCGAGGCGATGCCGGGAATCGCCAATTCGCTCACCACGTCACGAACGCCCGCCAGTTCGCGTCCCACACTGTTAAAGAAATAGTTGTAACCAAACCGCGCTTCGTTGACCTTGTTAGAAGCCAGTGTGCGCGTGTTTGAGGCCATTACTTGTTTGACCTGGGTAATTAATTTGGTGCCGTTTAGTTTCAGGCCTGGGTCAACCTGATCTTCGTCGCCCCAGCTATAACGGCCTGCCCAGGTGGAGTTGCCGCTTTCGATAAAATCGCCACGCGCGATGAATTGATCTTTGTTGATCAACCGACGATTCAGTTGTTCGTGATTGGTGCCAAGCGCATTCGGATTCAAGGTTGGCAGCGGATAAAACTCCAACAGTTTTTTGGATAATGGGGCAATGCGGGCGGTCGGAATAATATTGCCCGCAAACTGATCCGCGACCCAACGACCATTCACTTGCCGTCGTGTTGCCGGATCATAGATCGCGCCCACGATTACCGGGCGGCCCAGCGCATCAACGACAGGGGTTCCGTTTGAAACCAGTTGTTTGCCTGAATTGGCGTTGCCCGTGAAGGCCGGATCAAGCAGTTTCGAAAAATCTCCGTTGTACATTGCCGCAGCCGGCAGGTTGTAACGGCCGCGCAACACTTTGCGGTCCTTATAACCTTCAAAGTTTGTCATGAAGAAAATGCGCTCGCGGTTTTCATATCCCAACGGCCCAAAAAACTTTTTGGGCAACCAAATGGGGCCGCCTAATGTGTAGCCATACTGATTCCACTTAAACGGTTCTTTCGGTGTGTTTTTGGGGCGCACGCCAGTGAAATCGTAGCTGCGCGCATCAAGCACATCGTTACGAATGAACTCAAACAATGTCCCGTGATAATCACGTGTGCCGGATTTGGTAGAGATATTGATTTGCGTCGAGGCGCGACCAAACTCTGCCGGAAAAACGCCTGTCTGTACTTTGAACTCTTGCAGCGCATCAATCGAGGGCAGGATGATTGGCGTATTAAAGTTCACGTCGGTATTTTCGACGCCATCAATCGTGAAGCGATTGAAATAACTGCGCTGCCCGGCAACTGAGATCTGCTGATTCGAGCGTGTGCCGCCTTGACGTGATCCCGCTTGTCCGGCTTGGGCAAAACCAAAACTTACGTTGGGCGCGGTGGCAACGAGTTGCAGAAAGTTGCGCCCATTGAGAGGCAAATCAACGATGCGTTTGTTTTCAATCACGGTGCCCACCGTGGTGTTTTCTGCGTTTAGCAGTGTCCCTGTCGCAGTCACCGTCACCGTTTCACCTACCGAGCCCACTTCCATCGTGACATCCAAACGAATGGCTTGTTGAATTTCGAGCGTGATGTTGTCGCGCACGGCTGTCTTGAATCCCTGCTGTTCGACTTTAAGCTCATACGGGCCTGGCAAGAGTGAGGGAAATGCGTATAGCCCGTCACTATTGGTGATAATGCGCCGCGCTGCGCCGGTTGCCTTGTTTGTAACCGTAACGGTGGCTGCATTGAGCGCCGCGCCCGAAGAATCTGTAACCAGGCCGGTAATTTCACCGCCAGTCTGGGCAGAAACCTTAACGGCTGAAAACAATAGCAGCGCGCAGGCAAAGAACAGAAGCAGGTGCAAACGTTTCCGCATGTTGACCTCCGATTGTACTGGGTTGATATAAGTCGTTGGGGAGAGAGGTCTGGCCTATAGCTAAGCATCGGCCTTCACATTTCCCGTTGGTAGTCGTTTTCGCGATTTTCATCCCAGCAAGGATGGACAGCCTCTAGCGGGCTTTATGTTTACAGTAGATTGATGAAAACGGAGTTACGTATAGGCGCTCGCGCAAATTGAGCAAAGTACAACGTGCACACGATGTTACGTTTCCAGCATCAAGCTTGAATATTGCACGCGATGTAAAGGCTCGCCAAGCAGAGCGTGCTCATATTGAAGCGAAATGAGCATTAGGTCAACCCGTGACTAGCTGTTTTGAGCGGAAATAGCTCCTGAATCAGACGCCTCAACGCCAATGGACGGCGCAAGGGATTTCTAAACGCGCTGTATTTTGATTCCTTTATTCTGAAAGGGAGCGAGCGCGTCTTTGCTGGCGCCTTTGTCTGTGATCAACAAATGAATTTCGCTCAGCGGGCAGATCAAGGTGGTACCAGTAACGTTGAGCTTACGATGATCAGCCACGATCACGCGATAGCGCGCCTGTTTAAGCATTTGCCGGTGGATTGCCGCTTGATCAGGATAATTTGTAGTCAACCCGTGTTGTGGGTGAATGCCATCAACTCCGATGAAGATTTTATCCACGAACATCTCGCTGATGCTCTGGATTGCTGCGGCCCCGACCAAGGCAAACCAATCAGAGCTGAGAAAACCGCCTGCCATGAAAATCTTCAGATCACTGCGATGACTCAATTCCATTGCGATGTTGACGGCATTTGTCACGACGGTAATGTTTTTCCGGTGACGAATTCCACGTGCCACCTGCGTCGTCGTTGTGCCTGCGCCAATGCTGACAATCTCGCCGTCTGCGATCATTTCTGCCGCAGCCCATCCAATCCGGCGCTTTTCGGCAGCGCTTCTTTGCTCCTGTTCGTTAAAGGACGACACGTGGCGAAACGGTTCATAGAGATTGGGCTCAACCAGCACCGCGCCGCCGTGTGTGCGGCGTAACAGCCCCGCCTTTTCTAACTCGCGCAAATCACGCCGAATACTGGAGGGAGAAACCGCAAAAATCTTGGCCATTTGTTCAACGGAGATATTTCCGTCACGCAACAGCTCACGCAGTATTGCTTGGGCGCGCTGATTCTCAATCAAGATGTCTTGTTCCATAGCATTTTGGAATGTATGCGGAAGGCTGAACGGATGTAAAGAGTCACCAGAATCAGGAATTGACCAAGCGTTTATTTTGAAGTTAAGGCCCAAACGAACCGGACGCCATCGCTGCCATCAGGTAACGGCCCAGGGCTGTCACAGGTAACAGCCCTCGTTTTTTCATCAATCCGCAAAAACCGATTCGTTGCCAATGACAGCAAGACCAGCTCGCCTGTCGGCGTTTCAATCCATTGAAAGCTTTGCGCGGCATCAGCTTTGGCCGTTTGCAACTTTACCTGCCCATCACGATCAACGCTGACGAAAGCGTTGCCGGATTTGAGCGCAACTCGTCCAAGCTTCTTATCTACGACGGTGAAGGCCACAGGTGCAGCAACAGTCAGAGCATTTGCTTGCACGGCCAAGCCCGTAGTTTTCTGAAATGCAGTCAGATGAATTTGCTTGCCGTAAGGGATCGGGCGCATCAACCCGCGCGGATGCGGTTCGTGAACAGTAATGCTGTCAAAATCTGCTGCGCCGCCTTGTTTGCCTGTGCTGCTGTAAGCAAACAGCGAATAGCGAATGCCTTGAAATGTCGTCAATTGAAAGACCATCTCAAACGGCGAGCCGAGCGGTGTGAATTGCTTGCCGTCGAGCGAATAGCTGAACTGCGCCGTTTCGGTCATAAAGTCGCAATCGGCTTTCAGCCAAACAGTATTGCCTGTCATCGTGGCGCGTTCGGTTTTCTTGCTGTGTTCGTTGAACTGCGCGATGGCGAAGCCATGGTCGTCGCGTTCAATGCCAATCCACGCATAAGGTTTATTTGACAGCGCAAGCCCCGCGACATCGCCGGGTTGTAACGCGGCGGCATCAAGCTTCACGACGGGCGAAGATTTGGGACCGATAGCGCGTTGAGTGAGCGTAGTGCGCGCTTCCCAAAAACTGTTGGCGGGCAGTGTATGCAAACGCAAAAATCCTTTGCGCTCGGACAGCGACCATTTATCGTCAACAGGGACGTGATTCCATTGCCAGATCGGTTTGAGATTCGTTGCCGTGAAATCATCGTTGTGATCGTAAGGAGCAGTCGGCTTGTCGTTGTAACCCGTATTCGGTTTGACCCACGTGCGCGGCGTGCGTTTCAAATTGCCGGGCAAGCCGAAATACGGCCAGCCGTCCTGCCAAGTAATCGGTGACAAACAGGTCAGGCGTCCGACTGAGTTGTAATCCATCATCGAAAAGCCCCACCACTCGCCTTTCGCTGTTTGAATGATGCCGCCCTGATGCAACGACATCCGACCGCGCGCGGCTGGATTCGCAGGAGTGATTCTGCCATCGCGGGTGAGGCTGCGGCCTTTCATCAATCCGAAATCTTCGTCAATGCTGATGGCTTGATTGTATTCGTAAGGCCCTTCCGGTCGGTCGGCGCGCGCCGCAGGCATTCGCATCGCTCCCATATACCACGCACTCGTAATCAGATACTTGCCGTTGATTTTGTAAAAGTGTGAGCCTTCGCCGATACCTGAGCCTTTGGGA
>JAEUQO010000114.1 GCA_016789605.1 Acidobacteriota bacterium | reverse complement strand
GTGATCAGGACATCCGGTTTTAGCCGTTCAGCCAACCGAACGGCTTCCAACCCATCTCCGGCTTCGCCTACCAATTCAAAATGCGGTTCGCTTTGCAACAAGGCTCTCAACCCTTGTCGCACAACGTGGTGATCATCCGCTAACAAAATTCTGGTCATCGCTTATTACTCCTGATGACGGTCAAGCCAGGTTTTGCCGCATGCTCATTCTGCTAACGGCAAAAGCGCTGAAATGATGGCCCCCTGCCCAGGCGTTGATTCTAGACTCAACGTGCCTCCCAACAACTGTGCACGTTCGCGCATCCCCGCCAATCCACTGGACGCCCGCGCAGCCAAAACTGTCGCGGGATGAAATCCAACACCGTGATCCACAATCTGTACTGCCAGATGCTCCGCATCTGCCGAAACACTAACGCGCACATCATTCACCGCGGCATAGCGTGCCACGTTGGTCAACGCTTCCTGAATGATGCGATAGGCGGCGGTTTCAATTTCTGCTGGCAAGCGTTGGCCTTCGATACCGCGGTGCGAAAATTCGACCCGCACTGCCGTCTGCTTGGTGTAGCGCTCAAATTGCCACAACAACGCGTGCAACAATCCGAGGTCATCCAACATCGCCGGCCGTAAATCCAACGACAAATCTCGTACACGTCCCATCAAGTCATTGACCAGCGCCTGGGCTCGGTGAAACGATTCGGCCAGTTGTTCCCTCGGCGAGCGCGCAGCCATCTCAATAACCAATTTCAACCCGGTGAGAAGTTGACCGATTTCATCGTGCAGCTCACGGGCAATATTGCGTCGTTCAATTTCCTGAACCTGCACCAGGCGATGCGACAAACGCCGCAACTCTTCTTCGGCGCGCTGTCGCTCTGCGATCTGTACTGTTAACAGTTGGTTGGCTTGGGAAAGCTCGGCGGTTCGCTCTTTAACCCGCTGTTCCAATTCATCGTGGGCGTGGCGTAATTCCTCTTCGATTCGCTTGCGTTCAACCGCGTATCGCATCGCCCGCAACAAAACCTGTTTGTTGACGGAAGTTTTGAAAAGGTAATCCTGTGCCCCTAACTGTACCGCTTTTAGCGCCAGACTTTCATCGCCCGTCCCTGTCAAAGGAATGATCGCAACATTGGGCGCCTGATCATGCATGCGCAAAAAAGTATCGAGCCCCTCGCTGTCTGGTAAACCAAAATCCAGCAGCACCAGTTCGATATCCCCCTCCGAGACACGCTGTAACCCTGACTCCAGACTATCTGCCCATACGAGGTCAAACAGATGCGTTTCCTCCCCAACCATGGCTTTCACGATTTCTGCCGTGCTTAGGTCATCCTCGATCAATAGTACTTTTGTTTTTTGGTGCTCCATTGCGGTGCAATTATAGTCACAATCCTGTGCAAGCGGGATACCTGCCCTCTCGGATTGAAAAGTCTTTTCCGATGTTCCGAGACAAACATGAAAAACGGCCAGCGCGAATTCTCTCGCACTGGCCGTAACAAACTGATGTTGTGTTTTCACTGAGGGTTCCCCCAGCGATTCACGCCTAGCCTTTCGGCTGCGCCTCTTCCTGCTTGGCCTTTTCAGCAGCGGCAGCTTCCTTCTTCTTCTGTAATTCGGAAGCTTCCTTGGAAATCTTTTCGGCCATATCGTTCAGCTTCTTCCACTCCGCTTGATCTTTCGTCATCTTCTGACGTTCGCGGTACAGAAGCCCTTTGTAGAAGAGCGCGTCTACGTATTCCGGATCTTCTTGGAGCGCCTTTTCGACGTATTCCAGGCCCTTGACCACACAAGCTTCGGCCTTTTGTTTGTCAGGCAAAGCCGCCGGGTAATCCATATTCCGATAATGGAAGGGGTCCTGGATGGCTTTGTCGGCATAGCGTGTCGTTTCCTGATAAGAGCAATCCCAGTATTTCACCCCAACGGTATAATACGTGGTCGCTTTCATATCCTTGGTCGCGCAATCGCCATCTGCCAGTTGCAAACGCCACGTACGCCAATCTTCCGTTTTGTCCAGGTCCTCATAAATGGTGGCGATATAGCTAATGGCATTTTCGCGCAATTTGCAGTTGCTGCTAGCCAGGCTCAAGGCTTTCTTGTAAGCCTCCAACGCCTCATTAGCAACGCGGGTACGATCATCACCGGCAAGAGAGCGGTAGTCTTTAACCAGCGTCGCGCCGTAAAACAGCCAGCCATTCGGAAACTGATCGTAGGATTCGATGGCTTCTTTAAAGAAGACTTGGGCTTCTTTGGTCCGCCCCTGGTTATAAAGAATGGCTCCTTGATTCAATTTGTCCTTGGCGATGACTTTCTTTGCGTATTCGCAGCCCGAACTCATTGCGGCCAACGCCAGCAGAGCAATCAACGAGAGCACAGTGGTGAAATTACGGAAGACTCTCATAAGTGTTCAGGAATTCTCCCTGCTAAGAATTTGATGATTGAGGATCAAAAGCGTTTACACCGCGCGGGGCGACCTGGGGCCGCGTTGCTCAAGCGGAGTTACCATCAATAGCAACTCCGCTTCCAGGTAAGCGCTGGCATTTTACTGATCCAAACCTTCGATCTGAAGACCGATGGGCTGACCGCCCGCTTGCTTGACCACGTCAATAACCTTCACGACTTCGCCGTAAGCGAGGCGCTGGGGTGCTTTGATAAAGACTGCTTTGCGGTCTGCCGGACGTCCATTGAGGGCGCCAAAGAGACGCTCAGAAAGCGAATTGAGGTCTTTCAACTCTTCGGTGTTCAGTTTGTAACCACCGCCCGTGGAAGGCACTGTCACAAGCAGGCTCAACGGATCCGGTGGTGCATCTTTCATATTTTCCGGTGGTTTTTCCGGAATCTTTGCTTCGAAACGATGCGGTTTTTGCGGGCTGATGACCATGAAGATGATCAGGAGCACCAGTAACACGTCAATTAGCGGCGTGACGTTAATATAGGGTGTTGCGTCTTTACCGCCGCCTCCGCCCATTCCCATAACGTTTTCTCCTTAAATTCGACTAGCTGCGGAATCGCCGTCTATTCTTCGTTGGGTTTCTTCTTGTCTGCGACAAGGCCCAACTGTTCAAAGCCTGCGTCACGAATCATGTTGACGACTTTCACGACGTCACCATATTGCACGTGGTTGCTGCCTTTGATGTAGACGATTTGCGGATCGCTCGGCTTCAGACCTTTCATGCGCGACTTGATCGTATCAACGAGCCGGTCTTCACGCACGAGATCGCGTCCGATGTAGTACACGCCATTGTCAGGAATCGCAACAACGACGGCGGTGTCTTTGGTGATGTTGGCGTCTTCGTCGGGGTTTTTCCCACGCGGAAGCGTGACCGTAACACCTGATTGAAGCAGCGGCGTGACCACCATAAAGATGATCAGTAACACCAACATGATGTCCACCATGGGTGTCACGTTAATTTCTGAATTCAGTCCGGCACCACCGCTATCAGAACTCATACTCATTGCATTTCCTCCTCAAGCTGCGAACAGCTTCGACAATCAAGGCAAGTCTTTCACTTAGGTTTAAACTGCTTCGGCGTAACGTCTCCCAAAGCTATAACCTTACTCAGGTGTCATCACTCCAGCTTGAGTGATAGCCCAGAGCTAACACTCAAGCTGGGAAGTAAGATGGCAACCACTGCCAATGAAAGGCTCGACTTTTTTGTTTCGCGCTTATTTCTTCCCGCGTTGTTTCAGGAAGTAATCAATCAACTCAGCCGAAGAGTTATCCATTTCAACTACGAAGTTGTCCACTTTGCTGGTGAAGTAGTTGAACAGCCACACAGCAGGCACGGCCACGAGCAGACCGAATGCCGTCGTGAAGAGCGCTTCTGCAATACCACCGGCCACGGCCGAGATACCTGCGGATTCCGCGCTACGCATACCTTGGAACGCGTTGATAATACCGAACACCGTACCGAACAAGCCCACGAACGGAGCCGTCGAACCGATCGTCGCCAAACCAGACAAGCCGCGCTTGAATTCGGCAACCTTGATGGCGCCAGCGCGCTGCAAGGCGCGTTTGGAAGCATCAATGATCTCGCCCGAGATATCGCTCGACAGCTGGTGCGCACGGAACTCTTGCAGACCGGCGTTGACGACCATCGCCAAGTGGCTCTTCTTGTACTTTTCGGAGAGACTAATCGCTTCGTCAATCTTCTGGCTCTTCAACGATTGCGCGACTTTCGGCGCAAATTCACGGGATTGATTCTTCGCAGCGCTGAAGGTCAAATAGCGCTCGACCATGATCGCGATGGACCAGATGGACATAATCAACAGGATTACGACCACCGCCAAGGCAACCTTACCCATGTTGCGGATCATGCCCATCAGCGAGAAGTCGAATGCTTGGGCGTCGCCACCTTCGGCGAGAGCAAAAGCAAACGGGGCGACTGCCAACCAGATTTGGCTAAGCAAAATCATCATGATATCGAATTCCTCCAATAGTGGTTGCTGAATTTGAATTGCTTCGAGGCGGTGCAAGTAGCTTCTTCACTCGGTGATGAAGCTACTGCGACGGCTCTGGCATACCAGCAGAAAACTTTTGTTGCCTGCTGTAGACCCCAAACCATCCGGAATGTTCCCAGTGTGGCTCGGCGTCAGAACAGTGCACGACCTAAACAAAGGTCATTCACTGCCAAAGACAGAATTTCAATAAGCGAAGCCGATTCATCCCTCTGCGTTATTCTGGATATCGGCGTTGAAAAGACGGTTTGCAACGAGGCTATGGTTACAACCTATTGCAACGTGAAGTTGAACGTCAGGACGCCTTGCACTTTCACCGGCACACCTGACAATTCCGTCGGTTTGAAAACCCAGCCTCTGGCCGCTTGCAAAGCGGCATCGCGCAACAATGGGTGCCCACTGACGACAGCCGCGTCAATCACACGACCATCTTCGCCAATCGTGACTTGTACCTGCACAGCCCCTGAGGCGCGCGCGGCTTTCGCAATTGGCGGATAAGGCGGATTCACCTTCTTGAGCGCACTTCCCTGCAACACACCGCCAGAAACTTTGATCTGTTTTGGCACTGGGGTCGCTTCGGGCGTGGGAGAGGGTTTCGGCGGCGGCGGCGGCGGCGGCGGCGGCGCATCATCACCGCGAGAACCGGCCACACCACCTGGCACACCACCTGTGACACCACCTGGCACACCACCTGGCACACCGGTCGAAACTGCGGCCACAACTGGCTTGGAAACAACCGTAGTGGGATCAGGAATCTTCTCGGGTGGTTTGGTTGGTGGTGTAAAAGTTGTGACTTCAGGAATGTTTTTCACGACAACCGTCTGCGCAGGAGCCGGCGGTGGCGCTGGCGGCGGCGGCGGCGGCGCGAGCATCGTGGTCACGTCCAGCGCGTCCACGAGATTGGGGTTCATGTAAACAATCGTCCCCACGGCGATTCCCAAAAGAGCCAGAACGTAAATCACGCTGGTCACAAACAGAAATAAACCTGTGCGGGAATTTTCTTTACCGTGCTTGGACGATTCGACTAACTGGTCAAACATGGCTTATCGCCCTCCCTTGACATCAATGCCGATGGGCCAATGCAATCAGTGCGAATACCGACTGCACACAATCCCCTCGCTCCTGATGGTTTAGCTCAGAAGCAAAAAGTGTCATTGACCTGAACCAATGAAAGCAAGAAGAAGTACTTAATTATGTTTATTGATTGAGGCGACTTGCCCCCAATTGAACTGCTTATACCGCCACTCACACTCCACGCAAACACACAATCATCAATCGTAAGGAGAGCAAGAGTGTTCTTTAGGAACGAACTACGCCTTACCCTAGGATCCTCACTTCGTGAAGCGCGAGCCTAATTTCGTGTTATTTTTTCAGTGACAACCTTGATTACACTTGTTTTGACGGGTCAGCAACGTTGCGGAGTCTACTATCTGGCTTCAGTTCCGTCAAGTCGTTTCACTACTTTTGTTTTACCAAGTTGCCGTCTTTACAAGGTGTTAAAAAGCTTTGGCCATTGATCCAACAGCCTGATGGATCAATGGCCAACAAACGCGTCTGGGCTGGCTCAGGCAAGCCAGCCACAAACGTTATTTTGACTTTTTGCGTGGCTTACGAGGGGCTGTGGAAACACCAGCCGCAGCCAACATTTGCGGAGTAACGCTTGCTCCGGCAGGGCTGGCGATGTCACCAACAGCGGAATTGCCTCCCGCAACAGTTTTCGCCACTGCAGCGTTACGGAAATTGCCACGCCAAGATTCCCACCAAAGCATAAACGGGCTCGCAATGTAGATCGAGGAGTAAGTCCCGATCAAGATTCCGATAAACAAACACCAGGAAAAGCTCTTAAGCACTTCGCCACCAAATACAAGCATCGCCACCACGGTCAAAAATGTCAGACCTGAGGTAATGATCGTGCGCGAAAGCGTCTGGTTAATAGCATCATTGGAAAGCTTTTCCAGTCCGTCACGACGTTTGGTGCGCATCATTTCCCGAATGCGGTCAAAAATGACGATGGTGTCATTCATCGAATAACCAACGAGGGTAAGCAATGCCGCCACTACTGTCAGATTGATTTCCCATTGAGTAATGGAAAAAATGCCAAGGGTCACCAGCACATCGTGAAACACCGCGATCACGGCGCCAATTCCGAAGCCCCAGGATTTGAAGCGGAAGGCAATAAAAATCAACATTCCCAAACAGGCAACAACCGTAACATAAATAGCACGATTGCGCAGGTCTGCACCGACCTGAGGGCTTACCGCCTCTGCGCTTTTCACCGAAGCATACCCGGCGAAAAAGTTCTTTTCCAAGGCATCACCGATCTGAGGCTCAATGCCGCTCAGATTTTTCACCTCGCTGACACTCCCAATCAAACCTTTTCGTTCTTTCTCGCGGTAATCAATGATGCGTTGCGCTACGTCCTGGGCACGTTGCTGATCCAAACCAGCTTTCGCAATCAGCTCAGACCTAAGATTGTCACTGCCAATCGTGTTCAGGTCGGTTTTCGCCTGTGTTGAAGCGTCATTGAATGTCGCCAGCGCAGCCAGAATTTTCTGCTTTCCGATATCGGCGTCATCCTTCGCCTTTGCTGCTTCTGCTGATTGGCCAGCCTGCTGCTCAACTTGGACCAAGTTAGGCAACCGCACCAAAACTTCGTTGCTGGGCGCTTGGCCAATTTGGTCGCGCACCTGTTGCAGCGTAATCTGCGAACCGTCAATTTTCTGCTGCTCCAGGGCAAGACGCAGCTTGTTCAAATCCGGAGTTTCACGAAATTTGACTGTCGCCAGAGTTCCGCCGACAAAATCAACGCCCATATTAAACGGGTGCGTCTGGCTCTTGCCATCAAAGGCACGATAGAGAACCGAAGCCAGCCCGGCTCCGATTAAGAGCCAAGAAACGCCGATAAATATCCACTTCTTACTGAGAAATTCGTAATTGGTGTTCTTAAAAATCTCGATCATATGTTTCTTAATGCAGTTCCCTGTTTGGGCTAAGCAGGCGGCAGCCAAAGTCCCAGTAATAGACTTGCTTGCGGCCTCAGCCTAACTGCAATCTCCTATATGCTAATCGTTTCTGCCGACCGGCCACCGCGATTCAATGTCCACATAAACATCGAGCGCGAGACATAAACAGCGGTAAACAAGTTCGCCAACAAACCAATGGTCAGCGTTACGGCGAAGCCACGAATCGGGCCGGTACCGAAGAAGTACAGGAAGGCTGCCGAAACAATCGTCGTGACGTGCGTGTCAATGATGGTCACCAAAGCCTTGTCAAACCCGGTATCAACTGCGGATTTAACAATCTTGCCAGCACGCAATTCTTCACGTATGCGCTCGAAAATCAGCACGTTGGAGTCAACCGCCATACCGATGGTCAAGATAACACCGGCAATTCCCGGAAGTGTCAGCGTCGCGGCAAACATTGCCAGCCCAGCCAGCAACAACAGCAGGTTCAGGATCAGGGCCACCACAGCATTCACTCCGGAAGCGCGGTAATAGAACAGCATAAACAACACCACCAACCCAAGCCCGACCACTGAAGCAATAATCCCTTGCCGAATCGAATCCGCGCCAAGTGATGGGCCGACGGTGCGTTCTTCCAGGTAAACGACCTTCGCCGGCAAAGCGCCTGAGCGGAGCGTCAAGCCCAGGTCCTCTGCCTGTTGTTGCGTGAAGCTGCCACTGATCACACCGCTGTCGCTGATTTTGTCATTCACGCGTGCGACGCTGCGAATGCGGCCATCCAACACCACACCGAGATAATTGCCGACATTGGCGCCCGTCCAGGTGCCGAATTTCTCAGCGCCAACCGGTTTCAGCGAGAATGCGACTTCGAAACCGACGCCCTGTTGTGACTGTACGCCGCGCGCATCGCGCAAATCGTTGCCGTCAATCACCGCGTTTTTCTCGATCACATAGAACCCGGTGTCAGTGGCGCCGTCGCTGCGGCGTTCACTATAGGGCAGCACTTCACGATCAGCCGAACCAGCCAATGCAGCTTCCGCTTGCTCCTTGGTTTCGTAGCGTTGCGGGTCAGGCACCGAGCGAATTTCCAGGCGCGATTCGCCTTTGATCAGTTCCTTCACGCGTTCGGGATTGTCCACGCCCGGCATTTGCACCAGGATTTGATGGTTCTCTTCACGCCCGTGCAATTGCACCGTCGGTTCTGCCACCCCGAACTGGTTGATACGCTGTTCGATGATGGTCTTGGCTTGTTCAGTCGCTTCTTTGCGCAATTGATCAGCCGCGCGATTGGTCAACTTGAAGCTGACAGAAGCGGGCGCGGTCGAAGTGGAAACATCCCAAATGTCGCTGCCGATAAACGGAAGGATTTTGTCGCGAATTTCGTTGTGCTTGCTGGTGTCAGGCGTTTCAACCACCATCAGGCCCGGCACGTCAGCTTTTACGGCAGTAAACGGAATGGCGGCATCTTTGAGTTCTTTCTGCGCTTTCAAACCATTGCCGGCGGTCAGGTTTTTCAGGTATTCATCAGCCTGAACCTGCATCACCAGGTGGGTTCCCCCCTTAAGGTCCAACCCCAAGCGAATGTTTTCAGAAAGGTTCTGTTTCAACCGGGAAGGCTTGAAGAAGTCGCCCGCGCTTACGCTTTGATCTTTGGGCTTATTCCACGGGCCGAACATGATGATCAACGAGATCAATGTTACGACCGCAATCACAATGCCACGTGTACGAAGATTCTTGTTCATAAAGCTATAAATTGCGCCCGCCTCAGAGACGCCTGAGCGGCGGCAACTTCCTTCTTTCAAATCTTGGGATCAGGTGAGGTGAGGAAATGCGAGCTGGCCAGCTTCAGGCCATCAGTGCTGATCGCTATTTCCCCTCAGAGGCTTCTTGCAAACCCGCAATCGAACTGCGCGCAACATCCACGCGCACAATTGGATTTTCCGAAACCTTCAAAACGACTTTGCGCTTGTCTTCACTTAAATTGACAACTTGCCCATACAGCCCGCCATTGGTCACCACTTTATCGCCAGGCTTGAGATTATTGAGCATCTCATCAACCGCGCGTTGCCGTTTGCGTTGGGGCACGACAATCAAGAAGTAGAAGAGGACAAAGACGAGCACCATGGGCACCAGCATTCCGAGCGGACTGGCCCCTTGTTGTAGGACTAAAAGCAAAACAGTCTGTTGTGACATGACGAGGGCGGGTTCAACCTTTGTTTTACAAGATTGTGCGTCTCACGTGTTAGCAACTTAGGCCGTGTGAGACGGCGGATTGTTTACTGTCCTGCGGTATGGCTTCGGAACTTGTTCAGGAAGCTAGTACGGAAGGCAGCAAACTCACCAAGCGCGATACTTTGCCTGATCAACCGCATGCTGTCAAGATAGAAGGCCAGGTTGTGATATGTGCATAAAGTCGCTGCGAGCATCTCACCGCAATTGTATAAATGCCGCAGATACGCACGCGAATACCGTTGGCAAACCATACATCCGCAAGCGTCGTCCAGTGGCCGCTCGTCGTGCGCATAGCGCGCATTGCGGATGTTGAGTTTTCCACTGGAAGTGAAGACCTGCCCGTTACGCGCATTGCGCGTGGGCATCACGCAATCGAACATATCGACACCACGCGCCACACACTCAATCAAATCCTCCGGCGTGCCGACGCCCATCAAATAGCGCGGCTTATCCGCCGGAAGCTGCGGCGCGATGTATTCCGTGATGTCATACATCTGCGATTTCTCTTCCCCGACACTCAAACCGCCAATGGCATAGCCCTCAAACCCGATCTCAACCAGTTGCTCCAGGCTTTGCCGTCGCAATTCCGGATAAACGCTCCCCTGATTGATGCCAAAAAGCGAGGGGGCTTTTCCAGTCGAAGCCGCCGAATTCTTCAAGCGGTCAAATTCCGCCCGCGACCGCCTGGCCCAGCGCGCAGTCAATTCCAGTGAGTCTTGTGCTTGTTTGGGCGTCGCTGGATAGGGTGTGCATTCGTCAAAGCACATCACGATGTCTGAACCGAGCGCGTGTTGCACCTGCATCGAAACTTCAGGCGACAGAAACTGCTTTGAGCCATCCAGATGCGAACGGAATTCGACGCCCTCTTCGCGAATCTTGCGCAATTCCCCCAGGCTGAACACCTGATAGCCGCCGCTGTCAGTCAAAATCGAACGCGGCCAGGAGATAAATTTGTGCAATCCGCCAAGCTGCCGCACGGTTTCATGCCCTGGTCGCAAAAATAAATGGTAGGTGTTGCCGAGGATAATGCGCGCGTCGAGCGATTCCAGCATATCCTGCGTCATCGCTTTGACCGTCCCGGCGGTACCGACCGGCATAAACACCGGAGTTTCGATCACGCTGTGGGCCGTCTTAATTCGCCCGGCGCGCGCTTGAGTGGCGCTATCTTTGTGTTCGACTTGAAAAACTAAATGCTCCATCAGTTTGCCAAAACCCATTCCAACACCGGGTCGCGCCCGCTGAAATAATCTTCCCCTGACAATTCGATAGTCACATCCGGAAAAAACGACTCGGGATCGCCCGCTACCAATCGAAATAGACGAGTCGAATGCTGGACCGTCATTTGTGAGTTCGGCAACGTGAAGGTCCGCACTTCCCCGAAATGATTCGGTTTGCCGCCGGTCGGTTCGCCAACAAAAGTTGCCTGGGTTTGAAATCGGAAATCAAGCGCATTGAGCAACCCCGAAGAAAACGTGCCGTTGTCAATTAAGACATACAGCCCGCCATTCCGGTTGATGCGTGAACGCAACCGGATCGAGGTCAAGAAGCGTTGCAGAATCCCCGAATTTCCGCCCGGGTTTTGCCGCAAGTCAACGATCACACGCTCCACATTGTTTGAATCAATGAAAGCGATCAGTTCGTCTGAAAACGCCGCGAACGGTTGCGAAGCCATTTCAGTGCAGCGGTTGTACTGAAAATACACCGTGCGGTTTTCAGGCAAATGTTGATACCAATAAAACGTCGTCGCCGGTCGCGAACGGTACAACGGTGTCGGAACGCGCGACGGCCTTGCGAACACCCACGGAATCGCCGCGTTGCGAGCGACCGGTTTGAAAGTCATCTCGAATTCGCGCCCGTCGGCGTCAGCAAAAACGAATCGTCCGCGCTCCATATCCGGCAGCAGGTCGAGCGCCTGCAAAATCTCGGGCGTGACGAGAAATGAGCCAATACGTTGTTTGAGCCAGGCCAGATTCTCTGCGGAAACCAGCGCAGACACCTTGATGCCTGCGGCCACGATGTCTGTCTGGCCAATGCGCACCACACGCGCGCCGAGCGCACGGGCATAATTTACCCGCCCACGCTCACTTACGCCCGGCTCAGAAGTCACCGCCACAACATACAAATTCTCTTTGAAAACGCGAAACGCAATCGGGTAACGCCGAAACGGCATTGTGCCGCTCGTGAAATCGAGCGAGGTGTGCGCGTCGTGAAGCAAGGCCACGAGTCCGACCAACTGCGCCTGAATGACGTGATCGGGCAAAGTCGGGATCGCGGCGTCGAGCTGGTTGACGGCGAATTGGAAATCGTTGCTTGAAATTTGGGTGAATGGGTTCGGGTGACGTTGCGGCAATTCCCTGGCGAGAAATCGCAAATCCTCCCGCCATTTCTCTGGCTGTGTTGTGACGCTTTGCGCGTCGGCTGCTCCCAAACAAAGCAATAACAACACCAGCACATTGATGATGCCACTGGTCACACAAACGAACTTCCCCCGGCAAAAAGTGATTTGCATCTTCCTTCCTCCTTCGTGCATTCATCGTGAAAGCGTTTGTAAGGGGTGCCAATCACTATTTACAACGAAACGCCGATCCTGTCACCCGAGACGTCCCCAGTGGCTTGACGACTGCGTCAATTGCAATTCACGCATAGCCAAAAGAAAAAATGCGGGTTACCGACAGTATGCGCCCCCCCCACTTTCCCTTCCGGGCGACTTGCGGTTTGGCGTGAGCCGATGACTGACGCTGGAGCTTGCATTTCAATTGCGGGAAAGCTCAGTTCTTCCGCTGCCCGCCCTTCTGTTTCACGCGAATTGGGGTGGCGAAAAAGTCGAAGGTTTCGCGCAGCCGGTTAATCAAATATCGCTCGTAGGAAAAATGCAGTCCTTTGGGGCTATTCGTAAACAGCACAAACGTCGGCGGACGGATGCCAGCCTGGGTAATGTATTTGACCTTCAGCGGGCGTTTGGCCGAACTCAAGCCTTTCGGTTGTTCCAGGTAATCGGCGTAAAACTGATTCAACTGGCCGGTCGGGATGCGCAGATTGCGCGCGGCATTTGCTTTGGCGATCAGTTCGGGCAGCTTGATCACGCGTTGGCCGGTCAAAGCAGAAATCGTGATGATCGGTGCGTAATCCAGAAACTTCATCGCATCGCGGATACGCTCTTCGTGCTGGTAAACCGTATAGGTGTCTTTTTCAATCGCATCCCATTTGTTGACCAGCACGATCAGCGAACGTCCCGCTTCGTGCGCATATCCGGCAATGTTGGCATCCAGCGCCGTCACGCCTTCGACTGCATCAATGACCATCAACACCACGTCGGCGCGTTCGATGTGTTTGCGCGCCATCACGACCGAAAGCTTTTCGGCCATTTCGTTGGTTTTGCCTTTGCGGCGAATGCCCGCGGTATCAATCAACCGCAGCCGAATCGGATTGCCAGCTTCGTCTTGAGATTCAAACACGCTGTCGACAGCGTCGCGCGTCGTGCCCGGAATTGGCGAAACGATGGCGCGCTCTTTCCCCAGCAATTTGTTGATCAAAGACGATTTGCCGACGTTGGGCCGACCGATGATGGCAACATTGATTTCGCGCTGTTTGCGCTCGACGGCCTCGACCACCGGCAATTTTTCCAGCACGGCGTCGAGCAAATCGCCGATCCCGCTGCCGTGTTCGGCAGAAATCGGAAACACATCTTCATAGCCAAACCGGTGAAACTCTCCCGCGTGGCTATCCCAGCGCGTCGAATCGGCTTTGTTGGCCACGACATAAACGGGCTTGCCCAAGGTGCGCAACCGGCGCGCCAGCTCTTCATCGAGCGGCGTCAGGCCTTCTTTGGCATCCACGATGAAAAGCAACAGACTCGCCTCATCAATTGCGGCCTGCGCCTGTTTGAAAATGTTGGCGGGAATGATGGCTTCGTCATCGGGAACAATGCCGCCGGTGTCTACCACACGAAACGCTCGGTTTTGCCATTCGGCATCGCCGTAAATGCGATCACGTGTCATACCGGGCAAATCGCCTACCAGCGAACGGCGTGTGCCGATCAACCGGTTGAACAAGGTGGATTTGCCGACATTGGGGCGTCCGATGATGGCCACGAGCGGCAGAGCGACGGCAACGGACGATTCCGCAGCCTGTTCGCCAGCCAATTCTGGTACCTCTACTTGCGTCATATAGCTTCCTGCGGTTTACTTCCCGCACCCTCTTACTAAAAGTAGCGAAACCGCAACCCGGTTTCAAAAGTCTTGAAGCATAGTGAAAGAAGGGCGAGATGACAAATCATCGTCCAGGCTGGCAGCGTTTTACCGGCCAGCGCGACCGACAAGATTTCGATTGAAACGAAGGAGAAACGCGATGCGTAGAGTGATACCCGCAGTGATGTTGCTCGCCCTGCTGGCGGTGACGGGCTTGGCCCAAACGCCCGAAGCCAAGGCCGAGCAAGTCCTCAAACAAGCCCGCGCCGCTATCGGCGACGAAGGCAAATGGAAAAACTTTCAAAGTTTGACCGCCACCGGCACCGTGCGCAACACATTCGGCGAATTCCAGATGGAAAGCGAATTGGAGCTGGACATCATGGCCCCCGATAAAATCAAAAAGACGCTCAACAGCCAACGCGGCACCAACATCAGCGGTTTCAACGGCACCGAAACCTGGAACGATTTCGTTCCGGCCATGGGTGGCGGCGGCCCTGGCGGCTTTGGTATGCGTGGCCCTGGCGGCCCCGGTGGTCCCGGTGGCCCTGGCGGACAGAACCAGAACAATGCCATGACTGCGTTTCGCCAGTTGCAGCAAAAACGCGAACCGTACCAAACGTTGATCGGTTTCTTGTTGCTCACACCGGCTGCGGCTCAGGTTAAATACGCCTACGTCGGCGAAGCTCCCGGGCCAGAAGGCAGCAAACTCGATGTGATTGACGGCAAAGGCGCAGACGGTTTCAACTTCCGCCTGTATTTCGATCAACAATCGCATCGGTTGATTGGTTTGAGCTACAAAGCCAAATCTTTCGCCAATCTGATGCGTCGTATGGTTCCCGGTGGCCAAGGCGGTCAACGAGGCCAAGGCGGTCAGGGTGGACAAGGCGGACAGGGCGGACAACGGCCACAAGGTGCACAACCCGGCCAGCCCGGACAAGCAGGTCAACCGGGCCAACCCGGACAAGGTCAACGCCCCGAAATGACGCCCGAAGAACGGGAACGCCGCCAAAAAGAAATGCAGGAAGCGTTCGAAAAAGCGCCCGAAGTGGATTACCAATGGGCGTTTAGCGAATACAAGAGCGTCGGCGGTTTGACCATTCCGCACGTGCTGACCAAGCGCGAAGCTGGCACACCCAACGAAGAATGGGTGATCAGCAAAGTCAAAATGAATCCCAAGTTGACGGCTGACAAATTCGAAAAACCGAAGAAATAAGCCGCCTCCTTGCCCGGAACTAAAAATGCCGCCGACGTCACACAACGTCGGCGGCATTTTT